>JAQGIW010000165.1 GCA_028290905.1 Caulobacteraceae bacterium
TGTGTTGGCCGAAGCGCCGCCCTATGTCCTCCGACGTCCAGGTCGCGACATGGGGGCAGCTCTCGCAATCGAGAACCACGCTCATCCGACACTCGACCAGCTGGCAGGCCGGCACGTTGTCAACTTCAGGGGCGACTCGCCATGGCGGACGATTGGGCTCGGGCATGGATCAATCCGGCCAAGGCTCGCCGTTCTCCTGGACGCGGCGGACGATCCGCCACCCGCCCTTGATGCGCTCAGCCAGGAGCGATGCCTCCTCGCCATCGAAATCAGGGACCTCATCCGGGTCGAAAAACAGCGGCCGGTGTCGCCGATCAGTGCTCCGGGTCGCGAAGAATTGCGTGGCCGAGCCGGCGTTCGGAAGATTGCGCATCCGCCTCAATTGAAGGATGCGGGTTCTCACGCCTGCCCCGGCGCATCGGCGCTTGCGTCGGCGGCTGCAAATGCCAGCTCGATCTGACGGACGTAGAAGGCGCTCGTGGCCAACTCCGCGTCGGTCATGGCGAGGTCGCACATCGCCTCCATTTCAAGCACCCGCAACAGCTCCAGATCGGCCGGGCATTTCCGGACCATCAACTCCAGCAACTCGCGCAGCGCCACCTCCTGGTCTTCGCGTGCCGGAGGGAGGTGGTGGCGGAACTTCTGGCCGACCCAAGAGCGCAGGAGGTCGACCGCATAGCGGGTGTGTTCTCCCCGGGCCGCCGCCGGTTCGGTGGATACCTCGTCATAAGCCACAACTGCTTCTCCGTGAACAAACCGAGAACATAAAAGACTCGCCGGCTGATCGGAGTCCAGCCTCGAAATCGCAAAGCGACGTCACCCTAGTGGTCAGAATCCGACGCTTGGTACCCGCCTGGCGGTGTCCGTCGGGCTCGCGGGCGGGTGGCGCTGGCCCCTGCCGACAAACAGACGTTCGGAGCGACCGCATGGATGGATTCCGGACCTAAGACATCTGTGAGCCCAAGGCGCAGGACGACGTTTCCCTTGCCCGTGTCCGAGCGGCGTCGTTAAAGGTTCGGGCGGCGACTGTGGGTGGGGTCGCTGGGCCATGTCCGACATCTTCATTAGTTACGCGCGGTCCACCGCAAGCCAGGCCCACGCGGTGGCCGAGGCCCTGCGGGCGCTGGGATACGACGTCTGGCGCGACGACGAATTGCCGGCGCATCGCTCCTACGCCGAGGTGATCGAGGAGCGCCTGCAGGCGGCCAAGGCCGTGGTCGTCATCTGGTCGGTGGAGGCGGCGAAGTCCGAGTGGGTGCAGGCGGAGGCGGATAAGGCGCGAGCGGCGCGCAAGCTGGTTCAGCTCAGGCTCGACGGGGCGAAGCTCCCCATGCCGTTCGGCCGCATCCAGTGCGCCGACATGACCGGTTGGTCCGGCGAGGCGGACGACCCCGGCTGGCGCAAGGTGATCGCCAGCCTTGCCGAACTGATCGGCGGGACCGCCGCCCCGCCCGCGCCAACCCCGGCCGTCCGCAAGCTCTCCATCTGCGTCCTGCCCTTCGCCAACATGAGCGGCGATCTCGAGCAGGAGTATTTCAGCGACGGGATCAGCGAGGACATCATCACCGACCTCTCCAAGGTCTCGGCCCTCTCGGTCGTGGCTCGCAACACCGCCTTCACGTTCAAGGGCAAGAGCGTGAAGGTCCCCGATGTGGCGCGCGACCTGAACGTCAGCCATGTGCTCGAAGGCAGCGTCCGCAAGGCAGGCAATCGCGTGCGGATCACCGCCCAGCTCATCGACGGCGCTGCCGGCGACCACGTCTGGGCTGAACGCTACGACCGTGACCTGACCGACATCTTCGCCCTGCAGGACGAGATCAGCGAGGCGATCGTGAAGGCGCTGAAACTCAAGCTGCTACCGGAGGAGAAGCAGGCGATCGAGCGGCGCGGAACCGACAGCGTCGAGGCCTATGACCTCTATCTGATGGCCCGCTCATACTATCTGACAGGCAACGGCGGCGATCCGCGGTCGTTCGAGACGATCGAGCGCCTGAGCCGCCGGGCCGTGGAGATCGACCCCGGGTACGCCCAGGCCTGGGCTCTCATGGCCAGCGGGCAAAATACCCTCCGCCAGCGCCATGGGCGCGCCGGCGATGGCGGCCAGGCCGCCCTGGGCCGCGCCCTGGCCCTCGACCCCGATCTGGCCGAGGCCCGCGCGCTGAAAGCGGGAATGCTGGCCGATGCGGGTCGGCACGATGAGGCGGCGGCCGAGATCGCCGTCGCTCTGCGGCTCGATCCGGAGTCCTACGAGGTCAACTCTCGCGCCGCTTACATCAGCTACAACCAGGGCCGGCTGGAGGATGCCGCCCGCTATTACGAAAAGGCCACCGCGCTCATCGAGACGGACCTCCGTGCCCCCTTTATGCTGACAAGCTGCTACACCGCCCTGGGCGATGGGGACAACACCCGGCAGGCCGCCAAGGTTGCCTTAGGGAGGGTCGAGCGCGTCGTCGCTCAGGACCGCAGCAATGGCTTCGCCATGAGTTTGGGGGTTACGGCGCTGGCCGCTTTGGGCGAGGCGGACCGGGCCAAGGACTGGATGCGCCGCGCCCTGTTGATCGATCCCGACAACCTGTTGATGCGCTACAACTTCGCCTGCGCGCTCGCGGCCTGGCTCAACGACCCCGACGCGGCGCTCGATATGCTGCGGCCGGTCCTTGGGAGCGACACCGGCTGGGTGGTGCTCGATATCGCCGCCGACCCCGACTTCGCCGGCCTGCGCGACGACCCCCGCTTCCAGGCCATGGTCGCCGCCGCCGAAGCGCGGCTCGCGGCCGCAGAGGCGAGGCCACCGCCTGCAACCTAAGGCATCACGAGGATAAGCCGCACGTACTTCGCGGACCCCGTTGAAGCGCGCGTCTGGAGTCCGCTTGGGGTCGTTCATTGCGCCTGGCTACGCGCCCGAGAGCGGACCTTTGCGGCCCCAGCCGGCCCGGGCGCGAGCGTCTGCGCTACACCCGGGAGCTACACTACCACCCGGCACAACCCCTGTAGACCGCTGCGGCCGACGCGGCGGCAACGCGAAAGGAGGCCCGGCCGGGTCCGGACCTCCTCTCGGGCGGCGCCGCGGATGGCCGCCGAAGCGGCCGCTTCGATGGGCGCGAGGGTTCGATCAGTGGTGCGGCGTTGAGGCTGCGCCGGCGACGGCGCCCGTGCCGCCACCCACGGCGGCGCCAACCGCCGCGCCAGGGGCGCACCCAACCGGAAGCGTCACAAGACACCCGATTGCCGCGCCGATACCGGCGCCCGTCGCTCCGCCCGCCAAGGCGCGCGCGCCCGGATCCGCGTGCCAACTCCCATCGCGCTCGTAATACCCACGGTCATTATCCGGGTCGGGGCGCCAGTGCACATGCTCGTCATTTTGGTGGGCGTCATACCAATCGGATTTGTAATAGGTGATCGGCGCGTCGGACCCGTAAGCATACCTCCGGTGCACCCGCCAGCAGTCGCCGTACTGATTGCAGGCGACATAGGTCCGTTCGACCGAATCGGCGCTCGCCACCGTCGGCATCATCGAGCTTCCGCCCATAATGGCGAGAAACGAACTCAGTCCGAACGCAGTGGTAACAATCCTCATAGCATCACCTTTCTTGGCGATGGGCCGCAGGCCCGCCAGCTGTCCCATTCGGCTACAAACGAGGCGGGAGAGACCTTGGTTCCAGCTATGGATGGGGATGAGGGGAACCCGCGACGATGATCCTGTGACGGGAGCGCCCTGCCGCGTCACCTCGACGGAGGTCCCTCGCCGCCTCGCACGGGTGGCGTCGCGGTGCGTCGGAACGGCGAGTTCCTGGCGCCAAGCCAACTCCCGCGCCTGGCGCATTCGCCCGGTGTCGGATCGCATGGCTCTGGCCGCCGCAGAACCGTTGGCGCCGCAGGCAAGTGGGATCGACATCCGATTATCGCCGAAACCCCCTTGACCCGGCCCCTGCGGCCGCTCCGACAAGGCCAGGGATCAGACAGCACAGAGGTGATTCGTGAGCGCTTCCGCCGAATTCCTGAACCCTTCCGAAGCGGCCAGACGCCTCGGCGTCTCCGCGAAGGCCCTGAGGCTCTATGAGCAGCGCGGGCTGGTCGTTCCGGTTCGCACCACGGCCGGGTGGCGGGTGTATGGGCCGGGCGAACTGGCCCAGGCCGCCGAGATAGCGACGCTGCGCGCACTGGGCCTGAGCCTTGCTCAAGTCGCGCAGGTGCTCGGCGGCGATGCGAAAAGCCTGGAGCCGGCCCTGGCCGCACACCAGTCCACGCTTGAAGACAGGATACGTCAGCTCGCCCTCACCGTGGACAAGGTTCGCGGCGTTCGCGCCGACCTCGCCCGCAGCCGGGCGCCGGCCGCCGGAAGGCATGCGCGCTCAGATGCCCCAGATGGCCTGAGGGGGGCGCGAGCACGTGCAACGGACGCGGATTTGACGATCACCACGTTTTCGAGCCGGGAGTTAAACCATGACGCCAGCCGCGCCAAGAAGGCGGCCCGTCATGGACCAGTCTTCATCACCGATCGCGGCCGGCCCGCCTACCAAGCCTGGAGCGCCCCGCCGATCCCACAGGACCCTGTACCACAACTTCTGTTCCGCCACCGGGTTGATTGTTCGCTGGCTCGATGGTGACGACGTGGATGACGTTCGAAACGTTATACGTTGGTATTTGAAAATATCCGACCGGCGTGTTCGGTGTGGCAAGAGCGCTCTGAGCGCTTCTGCCAGAATTATATTGGTCGGGAGTCAGGGTAGACGTTTCCATTGCTGCTGGTAATATTACCCCGGTATTCGTAATTCCTGCACGACCGCGTTCCCGCCGTTGCCTCGCACGTCATCTGACGTCGTTGCATGTGGCACCTGCGATCTTTTGTCTAGACATGTCGTAGAATACCGTCACAACCCCACAACCGCCGCCCAAGATAACCGGAACACCATTCTTGTGAACAATTCTAATATCACGATCACGTCGTATCGTAGTCCGCGGAAAGTTACTATGTCTATATAGAACTTGCGGCAAAACATACGTCCCCATTATAATCTTCCGGTCTCTCGCAAATGTCCCCGTATAGAATCTCACATAGTCTCGCAACTTACCAGATCCCTGCGGCATCACAACATTATATTCTACCTGTTCCACCATCTGAAGTGTAGGTGTCCAGTTTGCGCGTTGTCCGCCTGCGATCGCGCTTCCGAAGATAGCGAGTGCAGTCAGTCCGCCGAAAATAAACGCGATGATTATACGAATATAGATCATATTCGGCACTATCATTTAGGAGATGAGCCCGTGCTGGACGCGGGTACTGTGCTTGTAGGTCCGAGGACGGTGATGGGCGCTCCTTCCCCGTGCGAGATCCGCGATGGCTCATTCAACTCCTGAGCGATCTTCCCTTCTTGAGTAGTAGCACGAATCTCTTCGGCACTCGTGCCAAGTGTCACAGTAAGATTACCCTTCTCATCATAATTAAACGTTTGCTGTCTTGCCAAGGACTGGGTAAACCCTTGAGTTCCAATCAAGTCCTGTTGTGCGGCGTGATCAAGTTCGTGGCCGGCACCAATGGCGGGTGACTGGATCGCGCCACTATTCAGCACTAATCCAGAGATAGGATTAAACGTAATGGTCCGGTTCGCCGGGTTATAATCAAAGGAACCCGAGGCAGAGGAAGGGTCCACATTCATTATGTAGGTATGCGAAGAGTTTTCAAGACGCGTTATGTCCGCTGACGCGGTCGGAGATCGTGATAGATACCAAATCGCTGTTTGACCCTGGGACACCGTTCCTCCGTTGACTCCCACTATTTTTATCAATTCGCCGGAGGGATCGGTCGCGTTCAGCGGGTCGTCGCCTACAAAGGCCTACAGATTCGTCCCGCCCCCATACCCGATCGGATCGGGTTGCAGGAACCGCCCCCATGCCGGCGAATACATCCGCGCCCGGTAATAGTAGAGCCCGCTCGGCTGTGAGACGCTGCCGGCCGTTTCGGGATCGATCCGCCGGCCGGTGTAGCGGAAGCTGCCCGTGGTCACCGTCGGGTTCTCGCCGTACGGCTGCACGCCGGCCTTGGCGAGCGTTCCCCCGGAATCCAGCGTGCCGATGATCGAGCCCTGGATGTCCGGGATCATCGTCTGCCGGGAGGAAGCCGCCACGTTCATCCGGTTCAGCACCGCATCGGGTCCCGGGCCAAAGGCGTACCATGCCTGGAGCGCCCCGCCGGTTCCATAATATTCCAGCACCTCGCGGTTGTCCGCGTCGGTGGCGTAGAGCGTGGTCGTCCCGCCCACCGTCTTCGACTTGCGCCGGCCCTGGGCGTCGTAGGCATAGGTCGCCAGGGTCGAGCCGCCCTGGGCGATGCTCGTCAGCCGGCTTTCGGCGTCGTAGCCATAGGTCAGGGTCCCGTCGAAGGTGAGATTCCCGTTGCCGTCGTAGGTCGCCATCGCCGCCCCGACCGCGCCATACTGGTTCAGGCTGTTGGGCGTGTAGCTGATGTTCCGGGCGGTCGTGGGATAGGACCACCAGCCGCTGTCGCTGGCCGTCTGGCCCACCCGCCGGTTGGTGGCGTCGTAGGCGTGGGTGAAGCTCACCGTGGCGGGGGTCAAGAGGGCTTGCGCCGGCGCCGGGCTCCAGACGGCGGTGATCGGCCGGTTGATGGCGTCGTACGCATAGGTGGCCGCATAGCTGGCCGGCGCCGCGGGCTTGGTGACCGCGGCGCTGGTGTCGCTCGCCCCCGCCGGCCGCCCGTCCAGGTCGAAGGCGTAGGTCACCGTCGCCTCCGACGGCGCGGCCTTGGTCGCGGGCCGGTTCAGGGTGTCGTAGGTCAGGGTGATCGTGTCGCCCTTGCGCGTCTTGCGGGTGAGCACGTTGGAATCGGCGTCGTACGCCAGCACCTCGGTGCTGGCGTTGGGCCAGGTGGTCGTGCCCAGACGGTCGAAGCCGTCGTAGACGTCTCTCCTGGCTTTTTTTCTTCCATGAGGGGCCCTAGGCATTTTCTGTTGGTGCCCATTGCCGACGTACCTGCAGGAAAGCACCGTTCTATGAGCATCTGTCCTTCTCGAGCACGAAGCGGCCGGCCCGGTACCTGAAGACGCATATGCCAACCCGTCCCCAACCGCCAACACGCACCTCATAGGCCGTCTCTGGCTCAAGAGGCTCCGGAAGCTTTTCTACTGTCAGCCCCGGATTAGGCCCGAGATACCTGATGGATCGAATGGGTAGGCAGCCACCCGACGACTCTGCTCTCCAGATCGGCATCGATTGGTTGGCACCCGACAACCTGTGCACGGCAATATCAGTTAAGCAAGGCGTCCCAGATCCCAGAACCTGACCCTGATCGACAGTAAAAGTTGGATTGGAGAGGGAACCGCTTATATCTATTTTCATAGACATCTGACAGGTTGTCAACGACGCCATCATCGCCAAGCATAGCGGCCAGCGCCAGCCCCTCCGAATACGTGAATTGTTTCCACTGTTCAACGTCTCAGCCACTTACTTGCTGGGTCCACCAATGCCATTGTTGCTTGAACTTGATACGCTTCCGTTTGGACTCGGTTGGCCCGGGACACTGCCGGGAGCAACCAGTAGCCCTCCGCTCAAGAGTTGCGGGTTTGCAGATTCTAATACGCTGCCAAATTTCAACGCATCGGCAACATTCTGATTTTGCAAGTCTTTTGCAAAGGTCTCCGCCACAACCGCCTGTTGCTCAAAGCCTAGGCTATTGAAGCTGGTGTTGGCCGTCACCTTGCCGATGTCATAGGCAGCATTGGCACCTCCTATTGATAGAGATTGAGCCGCAATCACTAGTGGTCCGATCACGCCTCCCGGTAGTGTGTTAGAGTACTGATATTCATGTGTTGTCTCGTGCGCAAGCAAACCGATATTCCCCGAGGAAAAGTCGTTCGAATAAAACTTAGGGCTCACGTAAATTGTGTTTCCAAGGGTTATCGCTGGGTTGCCATTCGCAAATGCGATAGCGGCTATTGGATTCAATCCCGCCCCTTGATGAACATCAATTTTGTTATAGTTTATCGTGTTCCCGAAGATAGGTTGCAAGGCCGCAAGTTCCCCTGACGTAAATGGTCGCAATCCCAGCGGATCGCTCAGGTTGAGCGGGTCGTTTCCTACATAGGCGTACAGGTTCGCACTCCCTCCATACCCGACCGGATCGGGTTGCAGGAACCGCCCCCAGGCCGGGGAATACATCCGGGCGCGATAGTAGTAGAGCCCGCTCGGCTGTGAGGCAGTCCCCCCGGTCTCCGGATCGATCCTTCGCCCGGTATAGCGGAAGCTGCCCGTCGTCACCGTCGGGTTCTCGCCGTACGGCTGCACGCCGGCCTTGGCGAGCGTCCCCCCGGAATCCAGCGTGCCGATGATCGAACCCTGGATGTCGGGGATCATCGTCTGCCGCGAGGACGCCGCCACGTTCATCCGGTTCAGCACCGCGTCGGACCCCAAGCCGAAGGCATACCAGGCCTGCAGCGCCCCGCCGGTTCCAGCATATTCCAGCACCTCGCGGTTGTCGGCGTCGGTGGCGTAAAGGGTGGTCGTGGACCCCACGGTCTTCGACTTGCGCCGGCCCTGGGCGTCGTAGGCGTAGGTCGCCACCGTCGTCCCGCCCTGGGCGATCGAGGTCAGCCGGCTCTCGGCGTCGTAGCCATACGTCAGGGTCCCGTCGAAGGTCAGGTTCCCGTTGCCGTCGTAGGTCGGCGTCACCGCACCGACCGCACCATACTGGTTCAGGCTGTTGGGCGTGTAGCTGATGTTCCGGGCGGTCGTGGGATACGACCACCAGCCGCTGTCGCTGGCCGTCTGGCCCACCCGCCGGTTGGTGGCGTCGTAGGCGTGGGTGAAGCTCACCGTGGCGGGCGTCAGGAGGGTCTGGGCGGGCGCCGGGGTCCAGCCGGCGGTGATCGGCCGGTTGATCGCGTCGTACGAATAGGTGGCCGCATAGCTGGCCGGCGCCGCGGGCTTGGTGACCGCGGCGCTGGTGTCGCTCGCCCCGGCCGGCCGCCCGTCCAGGTCGAAGGCGTAGGTGACCGTCGCCTCCGACGGCGCGGCCTTGGTCGCGGGCCGGTTCAGGGTGTCGTAGGTCAGGGTGATGGTGTCGCCCTTGCGCGTCTTGCGGGTCAGCACGTTGGAATCGGCGTCGTAGGCCAAGACCTCGGTGCTGGTGTCCGGCCAGGTGGTCGTGCCCAGCCGGTCGAAGCCGTCGTAGATATATCCCGTCGCATGGCTGCCCGCGTCGGTCACGCTCGCCGCCAGGCCGTCGGCGGTGTGGGCCTGGGCCCACAGGGCGCCGGCCTGGATCGCCGTGTTGAACACCCCCGTCCGCCGGCTCAGGGGCTCAGCACCGCGCCGCCAGCCGAGATTGGGTCCGCAAGACCCGGCCGTCCGCGTCGTAGGTGATCGCGGTGGTCCGGCCGCCCGGCGCTTTCCGCCCAGCGTCACGTCGAGCGAGCTGAACCGCACTCGTGTCGGGGTCCCGTAAGTAAGGCGCGCCCTACGAGCTCAGAAAACCCGCTTAATGTCTTTCACAGCCTTATCATAAAGACCACATACGCAACTAGAGCCAGTTCAACTGAATATAGTATATATTTGTTCCTATTAACCCCACACCAAACAGCCCAACCTACGAGCGAGTACAATATTACGTTTGCTAATATTGATAACGTGAAAGGTATTATATACACACTTAGCTTCACAGATCCGCCATTCACAAATAGATCAAGCGGTAAGCCGCTGGGCCAGGGTAGAATCTTGGCCAGAAACAATACGCGATTTATGAATGGGGGAATCGCAGCGCCTGATGGAAGTGCATATTTGTAAAATACGGTAACAAATATGGGAAAAATGAAACCGGCTGCGGCAAATCTGCTTACGAATCGCGCCAGACTCATCTTGGTGGCCTCACGCTCGGAGTTTTTAGAAGCTGCTGAAAGAACTCATTTGGTATGATCGAATTTGATGGGTGAAGGCTTGCCGCGCCTAATGCCGTTTCGCAGAAGTTCGCACAGTTTCTCATGAACAATCGATAATTTCCCGGGTTAGCCGATCTCTGGTTTATGTAATTCTGCACCGCCTCGTCTTGTTGCGGCGTTGTGTCCAAGTGGACCGTATAGTGAGGCTCGCTAAGGTTGTCTGGGTGAACCACACCAGGAGTCCCGCCAGTTATTGCGTCTATATTTGCGCTTTTGGGATAAAAGCCAACGGTCTGGTCCGTATTAACTCCAATGCCGACGTGACCAGCACCGCCCGCCTCGCCCGGGAAGTCATTGATCGTAACAGACGCAAGCTCCAGATTTCCACCATTCAAATTTGTATTTGACCCTACTAGTCCGCCGCCAACCGGCTTGAACGAATCGGACGGTCCAGTATTGACTGCGAACTGCAGCGTCCCGCCGTACAGCCCATTTCCTTGTCCTTGCGGGGTATCCGGCGTGAGCCCAAGTGGATCGATCAGATTGAGTGGATCGTCGCCCACATACGAGTAGAGATTCGCCCCTCCGCCATACCCGATGGGATCCGGTTGCAGGAACCGTCCCCACGCCGGGGAATACATCCGCGCCCGGTAGTAGTAGAGCCCGCTCGGCTGCGAGGCGCTGCCGCCGGTCTCCGGATCGAACCGCCGGCCGGTGTAGCGGAAACTCCCCGTGGTCACCGTCGGGTTCTCGCCGTACGGCTGGGCGCCGGCCTTGGCGAGGGTCCCCCCGGAATCCAGCGTGCCGATGATCGAGCCCTGGATGTCGGGGATCATCGTCTGCCGACTGGCGGCGACCACATTCATCCGATTGAGCACCGCGTCGGGGCCTGGGCCAAAGGCGTACCAGGCCTGCAGCGCCCCGCCGGTTCCAGCATATTCCAGCACCTCGCGGTTGTCGGCGTCGGTGGCGTACAGGGTGGTCGTGGCGCCCACCGTCTTCGACTTGCGCCGCCCCTGGGCGCCGTAGGCGTAGGTCGCCACCGTCGTCCCGCTCTGGGCAATCGAGGTCAGCCGGCTCTCGGCGTCATAGCCGTAGGTCAGGGTTCCGTCGAAGGTCAGGTTCCCGTTGCCGTCGTAGGTCGGCGTCGCCGACCCGAGGGTTCCGTACTGGTTGAGGCTGTTGGGCGCGTAGGCAACGTTGGCGGGCGTCGTCGGATACGACCACCAGCCGTTGTCGGTGGCGGTCTGGCCCACCCGCCGGTTGGTGGAGTCATAGGCGTGGGTGAAGCTCACCGTGGCGGGCGTCAGGAGGGTCTGGGCGGGTGCCGGGGTCCAGCCGGAGGTGATCGGCCGGTTGAGGGCATCGTACGCATAGCTCGCCGCATAGCTGGCCGGGGCTGCGGGCTTGGTGACCGCGGCGCTGGTGTCGCTCGCCCCCGCCAGGCGCCCCACCAGGTCATAGGCGTAGGTCACCGTCGCCTCCGACGGCGCGGCCTTGGTCGCGGGGCGGTTCAGGGTGTCGTAGGTCAGGGTGATGGTGTCGCCCTTGCGCGTCTTGCGGGTGAGGACGTTGGAGTCGGCGTCGTAGGCCAGCACCTCGGTGCTGGTGTCCGGCCAGGTGGTCGTGCCCAGGCGGTCGAAGCCGTCGTAGAGATAGCCCGTCGAGTGGCTGTTGGCGTCAGTCACGCTCGCCGCCAAGCCGTCCGGCGTATAGGCCTGGGCCCACAGGGCGCCGGCCTGGATCGCCGTGTTGAACACCCCCGTCCGCCGGCTCAGGGCATCGTAGCTGAAGCTGGTCACCCGCTGGAGCGGATCGGTGACGCTCGAGACCCGGTCGACCACGTCATAGGCGTAGTGGGTGACATTGCCGTTGGCGTCGGTCGCCGTCGCCGGCTCGCCGGTCAGGGTGTAAGTCGAGGACGTCGTGCTCAGCACCGCGCCGCCGGCCGAGATCTGGGTCTGAAGGACGCGGCCGTCGGCGTCATAGGCGATGGCGGTGGTCCGGCCGGCCGGCGCCCCCGGCGCGCCCGGCGTGGTGGAGGTCGTCAGCCGGCGGTCTGCGTCGTAGGCGCTGGCGTAGACATTCCCCTTGGGATCAGTGAGCGACACCACGTCGACCAGGGTGCTGTAGCCCATCACGGTGGTTTGGTTCAGGTGGCCGGCGCCGCCGAGGTCATGCGTGATCGACGTCGGATCGCCAAGGTTGTCGTAGCCGTAGAGGGTCGTGACGCCGAGCGCGTTAATGGCGGTCAGCGGCAGGCCGAGATTGGTGTAGGTGAAGTTCGACACGGCGTTGAAGTGCCCCACGCCGCCCACGTCGGCGATGGAGGTGAGCAGGTTTCCGCTGGCCTGATCATAGATCATGGCGCTGACCAGTCCGAGGGGATCGGTTATCCGGATCGGCTTGTTGTAGAGGGGATCATAACTGTAGCTCGTGACCAGCGGCGTCAGCGGCGAGCCCCTCGCCGAACGACGGGCCTGGTGCCACTGTCGCCACTCTACTCACTCGCAATCCTTTGGGGACTGCACCCACCTATATCCTCGCTCGCCCTCGCGCCTCAATTGAAAGGTTATATTCTTATTCTTCCTAATTCTCGCGTTTGCTAAAGTGGTAACGGTTATTATTCGGCTCGGAAGAACTCCTGTTAGCACCTTCTTAACCCTAATATGCAATGTCCACAGGACATCCATATTAATTCGATCGGATTCTACCGGAAGTGCAGAGTATGACTCATCTACGACTCTGCCTATGGTAACGATCTCCGCACAAGAAAATCTAGCCCCTAAGTTCGTCTTCGCCACAGCATCGGAGACGCAAGAAGAATGGAATAGTACAGATATACAATATAGTGTTGTACATTGAACAGCGCCGCGTAGACCCATGGATGGGTTAATCATTTCTGCCACCTTCGTCATGAGATATACTCATATTTACTTCGGCGGCGTCAAGGCGCTAATACCGGGCGGTCCCAAATTACCGCCGTTGATCTGGTTCTGGACAGAATTCAAGATGTTTTGCACCGAACCAGCGTTCTCGACGGCACCCTGTAGGTATTGAGTGTAAAGTTGGCCGTTCACCGCCCCCGTAACAGTTACTGTACCCGGTGCGCTCGTATATACAGGTTCGCCGAGCTTGAAAGCCGGTGCTGGATCCTCCGGCCCAACGTCTGGTGAGTATCCCACGAATGGATGAGGATGTGCCTCGCCAAACGCACCTATATAGTCGGCTCGATTTAATGATAGCCCAGTTGTAGCTGACGTGGTGATTGGCGTAGAACTTGCAGGATTTAAGCTATAAAAGCTACCGGCCGCCGTAGATACGGTATTAACTGCATAGCTTGCCTCGGGTGGAACAGGTTTATCTATTTGGTGAATATTATAAAGAACTTGTTGATTTTCCTCTGCCGCAGGCCGGATATTAACCGGCGACAAAACAAAATTCGTCGCCTCAACGCAGGACGGGCCTAGCTTAGCTCCGACGGCGACACACGCCTGGAATCCACTTGGATCAACACGGTTGATCGGGTCGTTGCCCACATACGCGTAAAGGTTCCCACCACCCGCATATCCGATCGGATCGGGCTGCAGGAACCGCCCCCAGGCTGGGGAATACATCCGCGCGCGGTAATAGTAGAGCCCGCTCGGCTGCGACGCGCTCCCTCCTGTCTCCGGGTCGATGCGCCGGCCGGTGTAGCGGAAGCTGCCCGTCGTCACCGTCGGGTTCTCGCCGTACGGCTGCACGCCGGCCTTGGCGAGCGTCCCCCCGGAATCCAGCGTGCCGATGATCGAGCCCTGGATGTCGGGGATCATCGTCTGCCGGCTTGCGGCTGCCACGTTCATCCGGTTCAGCACCGCGTCCGGTCCCGGGCCAAAGGCGTACCATGCCTGCAGCGCCCCGCCGGTTCCAGCATACTCCAGCACCTCGCGGTTGTCGGCGTCGGTGGCGTAAAGGGTGGTCGTCGACCCCACTATCTTCGACTTGCGCCGGCCCTGGGCGTCGTAGGCGTAGGTCGCCACCGTCCCGCCCTGGGCGATGCTCGTCAGCCGGCTCTCGGCGTCGTAGCCATAGGTCAGAGTCCCGTCGAAGGTGAGATTCCCGTTGCCGTCGTAGGTCGGCGTCGCCGCGCCGACCGCGCCGTACTGGTTCAGGCTGTTGGGGGTGTAGCTGACGTTTCGGGCGGTCGTGGGATACGACCACCAGCCGCTGTCGCTGGCCGTCTGGCCCACCCGCCGGTTGGTGGCGTCGTAGGCGTGGGCGAAGGTCACCGTGGCGGGGGTGAGGAGGGTCTGCGTCGGCGCCGGGGTCCAGCCGGAGGTGATCGGCCGGTTGATCGCGTCGTACGAATAGGTGGCCGCATAGCTGGCCGGGGCCGCGGGCTTGGTGACCGCGGCGCTGGTGTCGCTCGCCCCTGCCAGCCGCCCGGCCAAGTCGTAGGCATAGGTCACCGTGGCCTCCGACGGCGCAGCCTTGGTCGCGGGGCGGTTGAGGGTGTCGTAGGTCAGGGTGATGGTGTCGCCCTTGCGCGTCTTGCGGGTCAGCACGTTGGAATCGGCGTCGTAGGCCAGCACCTCGGCGCTGGCTTCGCCAAGCCTGTTCGTTTTAGGCTCACGGGGGTCCGCGTGTTAGCAACGCCGACACTGATGCGATGAATTTCGCAGCTCCCTCGACGGCCTCGTGCGCTTCATCGTCGGTCACGAGCGCACCCTGGCCAACGCCGTAGTCACCGATTTCCTTGAGACGATAGGCGTGCGCGAGGAACGTGGGGGCCGAACGATCGGCCTGCGACGCGTTCAGCCACAAACGTGCGAACGCTGCTCGCACTCCGGAGTGAGTCTTGGCGACCCTTCCCGTGCGCTCGATGATCAGCGCCTCGGCCGCGTGAAAGGCGGCATAGTAGGCGGAACGCGCGGCTACCTTTGCGAGATGAATGCGGAGGATCTCCCGCGCGTCCTCGAGGTCCTCCCGCGCCTTGGCGAGATAGGCCTCGGCCTCCGGCGTCAAAGGTCGAGACCATCGCGGCGGAGTTCCGACATCAGGCCGGTTCTGTTTCGATAGGCGCCTGCAGGAAGAGGCAAGGCGTTGATGATCGCGCCTGTCTCGAAGAGGATATCGGTCTCGATTGCCGCCAGCCTTCGCGACTCCTCACCGAATCCGCGGAGATCGTGGAGAAATACCGCAACGTCATAGTCTGAATCAGGTTGGGCGTCGCCGCGCGCGCGTGAGCCGAACAGCACCACACGCTCGATGCGCTGTCCATAAGCCTCGTCGAGCGCCGCCCGAAAGCGGTTGAGCAACGGATCGTCACCTGAAACCATCTTCACATTGTAGCACGACTTCCCGCCGGCTGCCGACGAGGCCTGATCCCGCGGCGCCCTACTTGCACCAGGACTGACCGGGAGGGGCGCCGAGGCAGGTTGGACGCTAGTCGGCGAGACCCATGACAAAGGCGAGCGCGGCGTTGAGCCGGCCGAGGTCCTCGGCGGCGAGACGCCCGATCGTTCGGCCGATCCCCTCGCGACGCACCGTGACGGGCTTGTCGGCGATCACTTGCGAGCGCAGCCGCAGGCGGTTTTCCGCGGTCGGGTCTGGGGACAACGCGCCTTCGGTCCGCCGGCGCCCCTCATGCGGCATTCGCGTCCGTTTTCACTCCGCGCCGCAGTTGGCGCTTGTGGGCGCGCCCCCGGCCGCTCTACGCCTCTCAGGTAGGAAACGCCCAACCCTCGTATCGGAGCCTGCCCTGTCGGTTCTCGCCGCCCTCCACCATGTCACGCGCTACCGCTACGACCGGCTGGTCGAATTGGGGCCGCAGACCGTCCGCCTGCGGCCGGCGCCCCATTGCCGGACCCCGATCCCCAGCTATTCCCTGAAGATCTCCCCTTCCAACCATTTCATCAACTGGCAGCAGGACCCGCACGGCTCGTGGCTGGCGCGGGTGGTCTTCCCCGAGCGCACCACCGAGTTCAGCGTCGAGGTCGACCTCACCGCGGACATGACGGTGATCAACCCGTTCGATTTCTTCGTCGAACCCTACGCCGAGCGTTTCCCCTTCGCCTATCCGGCCGACACCGCCCGCGACCTTGCCGCCTATTTCGCCGTCGACGAGGACGGGCCGCTCCTGAGCGAGGCCGTCGCCGTCCTGGATCCCGCCGGCCGGACCACCGTCGATTTCCTGGTGGCGATGAACGCCGAGGTGGCGCGCAAGGTCGCCTATGTGGTCCGCATGGAGCCCGGGGTGCAGAGCCCCGACGAGACCCTGCGCCTGGGGTCCGGCTCGTGCCGCGACAGCGCCTGGCTGCTGGTGCAGATGTTCCGCAAGCTGGGCCTCGCGGCGCGCTTCGTCTCCGGCTATCTGATCCAGCTCAAGGCCGACATCGACCCGATCGAGGGGCCGCTCGGGACCCAGGTGGACTTCACCGACCTGCACGCCTGGGCCGAGGTCTACATCCCCGGCGCCGGCTGGGTCGGCCTGGACGCCACCTCGGGCCTCCTGTGCGGCGAGGGGCACCTGCCGCTGGCGGCCGCGCCCCACTATCGCTCCGCCGCGCCGATCATCGGCGTGGTCAGCCCCGCGAACACCGACTTCCACTTCGAAATGACCGTCACCCGGGTGGCCCAGGCGACCCGGATCACCCGGCCCTTCGAGGACGAGGACTGGAACGCCCTGGTCACCCTGGGCGGCGTGGTGGAGGCCGATCTCTCCGCCCAGGACGTGCGCCTGACCATGGGGGGCGAGCCGACCTTCGTCGCCCTCGACGACCGCGAAGCGAAGGAATGGAACACCGACGCCGTGGGTCCGACCAAGCTGGGCCTCGGCGAGGCGCTGCTGCGGCGGCTGCGGGATCGCTTCGCCCCCGGCGGCCTCGTCCATCATGGCCAGGGCAAATGGTATCCGGGCGAGCCGCTGCCGCGCTGGGCCCTTGGGCTCTTCTGGCGCCGGGATGGCCGGCCGGTGTGGCGAGGCGAGCTTCCGGCGGCGGAGGCGGCTTCCGGCGCCGCTCCGGCCGCCGCCACCGCCGACGCGCGCGCCTTCACGAGCAGCCTGGCGGTGAACCTCGGCATCGATCCGGACCTGGCGCTGGAGGCGCGGGAGGATCCGCTGCACTGGATTAAGGCGGAAAGCGACCTGCCGGACAACGTCACCGTCGACGATATCGCCCTGGACGATCCCAAGGGCCGCGCCACCCTGGTGCGGGCGATCGCCGGGGGACTGTCGAAGACGGTCGGCTATGTCCTGCCCCTGCGTCGCGCCACGGGCGGGGCGGAGGGCGAGGGATGGCTCAGCGAGGCGTGGGTGTTCAGGCGCGGCGGCCTCTATCTCGTCCCCGGCGATTCGCCGGCCGGCCTGCGGCTGCCGTTCGACGGCCTGCCGGAACTGGCGGAAGAGGACTATCCGCGCCTCGTGCCGCGCGATCCCTCCGAAGCCCTCGGCCCCCTCCCCTTGCTGGACGATATCTACGGAACGCCGGACCGCCCCGCCCTGCGGCGCGCAAGAATCCGGGCGAAGCCGACCGCCAAGCCGATCCATGTGCGCACGGCCCTGGCGGTGGAGGCGCGCGACGGCTGGCTGACCGTGTTCCTGCCGCCCATGGCCCGGCTGGAGGAGTGCCTGGAGCTGATCGCCCGCATCGAGGTCGCCGCCGAGGGCCGGCCGGTCCGCATCGAGGGCTATCCGCCTCCGGACGATCCGAGGCTGGGGGTGCTCAGGGTCACCCCCGATCCCGGCGTGATCGAGGTCAATGTCCAGCCGGCGGCGTCGTGGGACGAGGCGGTGGCGATCACCTCGGGCCTCTACGAAGATGCGCGCGCCTGCCGTCTCACGGCCGACAAGTTCATGATCGACGGGCGGCACACCGGCACCGGCGGCGGCGCCCATGTGGTGGTCGGCGGGGCCAACCCGGACAATTCGCCGTTCCTGCGCCGCCCGGACGTGCTCAAGAGCCTGCTGCTGTACTGGCAGCGCCACCCGTCCCTCTCCTATTTGTTCTCGGGCCTGTTCATCGGCCCGACCAGCCAGGCGCCACGCGTCGACGAGGCGCGCCACGACACCCTCTATGAGCTCGACATCGCCCTCGCGCTGATCCGCTCGCCCCAGGAAGCGCCGAGCGGAGCGGAGCCCATGGCGCCCTGGCGGGTCGACCGGCTGCTGCGCAACCTGCTGATCGACGTCGCCGGCAACACCCACCGCACCGAGATCTGCATCGACAAGCTCTACTCTCCCGACGGCCCGACCGGGCGGCTGGGTCTCCTGGAATTCCGCGCGTTCGAGATGCCGCCGGACGCGCGCATGAACCTCGCCCAGCAGCTCCTCATCCGCGCCCTGATCGCCTGGTTCTGGCGCGAGCCGCAGGCCGGGCCCCTGGTGCGCTGGGGGACGGCCCTGCACGACCGCTTCATGCTCGAGCACTTCGTCTGGGGCGATTTCCAGGCGGTGCTGGCAGACCTCGCGGCGGCCGGCTACCCGTTCGGCGCCGCCTGGTTCGAGGCGCAGCGCGCCTTTCGCTTTCCGGTCCACGGGAGCGTGCAGTACGGCGGCGTCACCCTCGAGCTGCGCCACGCCCTGGAGCCCTGGCACGTGATGGGCGAGGAAACCACGGCCGGCGGCACGGTGCGCTTCGTGGATTCCTCGGTGGAGCGCCTGCAGGTGCGCGCGTCCGGCTTCCACCCCGACCGCCACATCGTCGCCTGCAACGGCCGGGCCCTGCCGATGACTGCGACAGGGGTGTCAATGGAGGCGGTGGCCGGCGTGCGGTACAAGGCCTGGAAACTCGCCAGCGGACTGCATCCCACCTTGCCCATCGACGCACCGCTCACCTTCGACATCCTCGACCGCGGGGCCGGGAGGTCGCTGGGCGGCTGCGTCTATCACGTCGCCCACCCCGGCGGCCGGAACTACAAGACGATGCCGGTCAACGCCTATGAGGCCGAGGCCCGCCGCAAGGCGCGCTTCCAGGCCCACGGCCACACGCCCGGCCCGATCCCGCCTCCCCCCTTGGAGCCCTCGGGCGAGTTCCCGATGACCCTCGACCTGCGGATGGGAAGACGATGAGGGCGGGTGTGAGCCCCCCTCCCGGCCTTCGGCCGTACTCCCCCCACGCCAACGGGGAGAGGCGCGCCCTTCTCCTCCCGTTGGCGTGGGGGAGGGGGACCCCGAAGGGGTGGAGGGGGCCGACGCTGCAACGCACGTGGGCGGTGGCAGATGGCTGATTTCGCGCAGCGGCTCGCCCCCCTCGACGCGGCCGGGGCCGACCGGCTGAGCGCCTGGCTGCGGGGCTACCGTCCCGTGGTGGGGATACCCGACGAGCTGTTCGACGCGAGCGGGCGACCGCGCGAGCACTGGCTGCACTTCCTGGGCGACCTGGCCGACTATCCCGCCGACCAGGTCAGGAACCGCTTCACCCTCGCCACCCGGCACATCCGCGACACGGGGGTCACCTACCGGGTCTACGGCGAGGAGAGCGAGCGGAGCTGGCCGATCAATCCGGTCCCCCTGATCCTCCACCACGCCGAGTGGGCGACGATCGCCGCCGCCGTGCGCCAGCGCGCCACCCTGATGGAAGCCCTGCTGCGGGACATCTACGGCGAGGGCGCCCTGGTCGCCCAGGGCCACCTCCCCGCCGCCGCCCTGACCGGCAGTCCCGACTTCGTGCGCGCGCTGCGTGGCGTTGCGCCCCCCGGAGGCCGCTACCTTCAGCTCTACGCCGCCGACCTCGCCCGGGGACCGGACGGGCGCTGGTGGGTGCTCGGCGATCGCACCCAGGCGCCCTCGGGGGCCGGCTACGAGCTGGAAAACCGCCTGGTGCTCTCGCGGGCCTATCCCAACCTCTACAACGCCATGAACGTCGAGCGGCTGGCGCCGTTCTTCGACGCCCTGCGCAGGGGCCTCGCCTCGGCCGCCGAACGGAGCGATCCGCGCATCTGCCTGCTGACGCCCGGCCCGTTCAGCGAGACCTATTTCGAACAGGCCCACCTGGCGCGCTACCTCGGCTTCCTGCTGGTGGAAGGCGACGACCTGGTGGTCCGGGACGGCCTCGTCTATGTGCGCACCATCGCGGGCCTCAAGCGCGCCGACGTGCTGTGGCGGCGGGTGGACGCCGATTTCGTCGACCCCCTGGAACTGAACGCCGCCTCGCGTCTCGGCGTGCCGGGCCTGCTGGAAGCGATGCGCCAGGGCGGCGTCGCCGTGCTCAACATGCCGGGCTCGGGCGTGGTGGAATCGAGGGCCCTGCTCGGCTTCCTGCCCCGGCTCTGCCGTCGCCTGCTCGGCGAGGAGCTGAAGATGCCGCACGTGGCCACCTGGTGGTGCGGCCAGGACCGCGAGAGAGCCCTGGTGCGCGCCCGCGACAACCTCCTCATCGCCCCCGCGTTCAACGTCGCCGCTGCCGGTGATCCCTTCGGGAGGCCGCGCCTGACGGCCGAGATGACGCCCGCCGAGCGGGACGAGCTGCTGACCCGACTGGAGGACCGGCCCGGCGACTTCGTCGGCCAGGAGGTGGTGCGCCTCTCGACCATGCCGGTGCTGCGCGAGGACCGCCTGGAGCCGGCGCCGTTCGTCCTGCGCGTCTACGCCGCCGCCACGCCGGACGGGTTCGAGATCATGCCGGGCGGCTTCTGCCGGACCTCGGACCAGCTGGACGTGCGGGCCATCTCCATGGGCGAGGGCGCCCGGACCGCCGACGTGTGGGTGATCGCCGAGGCGCCGGTGGAGCGGGTCAGCCTGCTCGCCAACCGCGACGACGCCAAGGTGCGGCGGATCATGGGCCATCTGCCCAGCCGCGCCGCCGACAACCTGTTCTGGCTGGGCCGCTACCTGGAGCGCGCCGAAGCCACCCTGCGGCTGGTGCGCAGCCTGTGCACCAGCCTGATGGACGCCGAGGCCGCCGTGCATGGCGCCGGGGAGACCCTGACCAAGCTGCAGGAGGTGCTGATCGCCTGGGAAGCCCTGGACGAGGACTTCCCGGTGGGCGCCCGGGCCCTGGAAGCCGCGCGCCCCGCCCTGCTCGACGCCGAGGCCTTCGGTTCGGTGGTAACCCTGGTGCGCCGCGCCCGCCGCACCGCCGCCAGCCTGCGCGAGCGCCTGTCGGCCGATTTCTGGACCCTGCTGCTCAACCTGGAGAGCGGCCTCACCGACAAGAACCTTCGCCTGTCGTCCGAAGCCGACGCCCTGCAGCAGGTAGAGACCGCCCTGCGCATCCTCGCCGCCCTCTCGGGCCTGGCCCAGGAGAACATGAACCGCGCCGCCGGCTGGCGCTTCCTCGACATGGGCCGGCGGATCGAGCGGGGCATCAACACCTGCCGCTTCACCGTGACCCTGGCCCACGACGAGGCCACCATCGACGACCTGGACCTGCTGCTCGATCTCGCCGACAGCCAGATCACCTATCGCGCCCGCTACCTGGTCGGGCTGGCCCTGACGCCGGTGCGCGACATGGTGGTGCTCGATCCCTTCAACACCCGCTCGGTGGCCTTCCAGGTCACCGCCCTGCGCGGCCTCCTGGACGCCTTGCCGGCGCTGGTGGAGGACGGCATGATGGAGCCGCACATCCGCATCCTGCGCGGACTGGACACCGAGATCGAGACCGCGGTGGCGGCGGAGGTGGATCCGGACCTCATGCTGCGGTTCCAGAGCGCCCTGATGAACCTCTCCAACGCCGTGTCCGACCGCTACTTCCTGCGCGGCGCCAATGCGAAACCGACCACCAAGCTGGCGGGGCTCGCATGATCTACCAGGTGCGCCACCGGACGACCTACGCCTATGAGTCCGAGGTGAGCTTCGCCCGCTGCGTCCTGCGCCTGACGCCGCGCTCGTCGGCCATCCAGACCGTGCTGGGGACCAGCCTCACCGTCACCCCTGAGCCCACCCTCACCTTCGATCGGCTGGGCGCCTTCGGCGAACTGGCCACCACCGTCGTGATCGAAACGCCGCACAAGGCCCTGATCATCGACGCCCACGCCCGGGTCGATGTCCACAGTCCGCCCGGCCGGCTCGATTTCGGCGCCGCCTGGGAGGCCGTGCGCGCCCAGGCCGGGCGCAGTCCGGACCTCGGAGCCGAGGGGCCGGTCAACTTCATCTATCCTTCCCCCCGCGCGCCGCTCGCCCCACCCATGACCGAATACGCCCGCGCCAGCTTCACGCGGGGCCGCGGCGTCGTCGACGCCGCAACCGAACTGATGGGCCGCATGTGGCGCGACTTCACCTATGACGGCGAAGCCACGGACGTCTCCACGGCGCCCGTGGAAGCTTTCGAGGCCCGGCGGGGCGTCTGCCAGGACTTCGCCCACATCATGATCTGCGGCCTCAGGGGACTTGGCCTGCCGGCCCGCTACGTCAGCGGCTTCCTGCGCACCTATCCGCCGCCCGGGCGGCCCCGCCTGGAGGGGGCGGACGCCACCCACGCCTGGGTCTGCCTGTGGTGCGGCGAGGACACCGGCTGGATCGGCTTCGACCCCACCAACGACGTCCTCGCCCAGGACGACCACATCGTCCTGGCCTCGGGCCGCGACTACGCCGACGTGGCCCCGATCGACGGCATCATCCTGGCCCCCGGCAAGCAGACCCTCGACGTCGAGGTCGACGTGATCCCCGAATCCGAACTCGCCGCGCCGCGGCTGGCGTTCGGCTGACGGTACGCGTTTTCCGAGCCATGGAACCCAGGATCGGAACCGCCGGCTGGGGCATCCCGGGGGCGGTCGCCGACGCCTTTCCCGGCCCCGGAAGCGTCCTGGAACGCTACACGCGCGTCCTGACGGCGGCCGAGATCAACTCGACCTTCTACCGCTCCCACCGGCCATCCACCTTCGAGCGCTGGGCGAGGTCGGTCCCGACGACATTCCGGTTCTCGGTGAAGGTCCCCAGGTCGATCACCCACGAGGCGCGGCTCGCGCGCTGCGAGGCCAAGGTAGACGCCTTCCTCACCGACATCGCCCCGCTCGGGGAGCGGCTTGGGCCTCTGCTGCTGCAGCTGCCGCCGAGCCTGGCCTTCGACCCCGACCTCACGGGCGTCGTGTGCGCGCGCCTGACGCGCGGCGAGGGCGTCGAGATCTGCTGCGAGCCGCGCCATCCGACCTGGTTCACCGCCGATGCCGACGCCTGGCTGGCGCAACGCCGCATCGCACGGGTGGCCGCCCATCCTAGTCCCCACCCGGGGGCGGAAGAGCCCGGCGGCTGGCGCGGCATCGCCTACTACCGATTGCACGGCGCGCCGCGGGTCTACTTCTCCCGATACGACGCCGAGGCCCTCGCGGCCCTGGCGGCCCGGCTGACGCGGGAACCGGCGCCGGACGTGTTGTGCGTCTTCGACAACACCGGCTCCGGCGCGGCGGCGGCGGACGCCCTCGCCCTGAAAGGCATGCTCGCCGCCGTTGCAGCGGCGGAACCCGGGGTTTAGAGCGTGCGAGGGGAGGCCACGGATGGACTTCGGCATATGGAGGGTGGGCGGAGCCCTCACCGCCTTCGGTCTCGCCCTCGCGATGCTTGCCTTCCCGGAGGCCCGCGCCGATCCGCCGACGCCCGGCCAGCAGGTCTGGATCCAGCGCTGCCAAGCGTGCCACGAGCCGGCGGTGGGCCACGCCCCCGACCGCGCCGCCCTCTCCGCGCGTCCGCGCCAGGCGATCGAGGATTCGCTGACCGGCGGCATGATGAAGGCGATGGCGAGCGGTCTCGGCGCCGACGACATCCGGGCCGTGGCGGACTACCTCACCGCGACCCCGGCGTCCGCGGCGCCCACCCCGGCGCGGGCCCAGGCCGCGGCGGCGGCAAGCTCGACCGGACCAGGCGAAACCGGTCGGTGCGCCGCCAACCCGCCGATCCGGCCCGGGCCCTCGGATTGGGCCAGCCAGGGCCTCGACGAACGCTCGACCCGGTTCCAGCCCCATCCCCGGCTGCGCGCGGCCGACGTCCCCCGCCTGAAGCTGAAATGGGCGTTCGCGCTGAGTGGCGGCAGCCAGCCGACGGTGGTCGGCGCATGGCTTTTCATCGCCAATCGGGACGGCAATTTCTACGCCCTCGACGCCCGCACCGGCTGCGTCCACTGGGTTGTCTCGGACGTTTCCTCGCGCACCACGTCGATGATCGTCAGGTCGAAGGTCTCGCCCAGCGGCTGGGCGACCTTCATCGGCGCCCCGCTGACCACCGTCGTCGCCTATGACGCCCAGACCGGCAAACCAATCTGGAAGAGCCCGAGGCTGGAGGCCCATCCCTTCTCCATGCTCACCGGCTCGCCGATCCTGTGGGGCGATCGGCTCTACGTGCCGATCAGTTCGTTCGAGGAGGTCGCCGCAGCCCGCCCGACCTACCCCTGCTGCAGCTTCCGCGGCTCGCTGGTCGCCCTCGATCTGAAGACGGGCAAGCCGCTGTGGCAGACCTATGTGATCGACGAGCCGCTTCGGGCGGCCCGCAAGAATTCGGTGGGGACACAGACTCAGGGGCCGGCGGGGGCGGCGATCTGGTCGGCGCCGACGATCGACGCCAAGCGCGGCCTCGTCTATGTGGCGACGGGCGACAGCTACACCGACGTCGCGACCGGCGGCGCCGACGCCCTGGTCGCCCTCGACCTCGAGACCGGCAAGGTCCGCTGGAAGACCCAGGTCACGGCGGGCGACAACTACAACGTCGCCTGCGACATTCCTGGCGGCGGCGCCAATTGCCCGAGCCCCAAGGGCGGCGACTACGATTTCGGCGCGCCGCCGATCCTGCAGGCCCTGGCGAACGGCCGGGAGGTGCTGCTGGCGGGCCAGAAGTCCGGCCTCGTCTACGGCCTGGATCCCGACACCGGCAAAAGGCTCTGGACGACCCGCGTGGGCACCGGATCGGCGCTGGGCGGCGTGGAGTGGGGCATGGCGTCCGATGGCCGCCGGCTGTTCGCCGCCAACGCCGACTTCGTCCCCCTGCTGCTGGCGGGGTTGCGGGCGGCCGGCAAGATCCCCGCCGCCTTCGAGCCTCCGCCCGCCAGGCCCGGCCTCAGCGCGCTCGATCCGGCCACGGGAAGGATCCTGTGGCAGACGCGGGCGCCCGTGGCCGACTGCCACTATCGCGGCGATCGCTCGCACGACTTCCTGCCCGGCGTGTGCTTCCGCGCCCAGTCGGCCGCGCCCTCCGCCATGCCGGGGGTGGTGTTCTCGGGAACCCTCGACGGCTGGTTCCGCGCCTATGACGCCGCCACCGGCAAGATCCTGTGGGCGTTCAGCACGACGGCGGCGACCTACGACACCGTCAACGGCGTCACGGACCAGCCGGGCGGCGGCATCGACAGCATGGGGCCGACGATCGCGAACGGCATGGTCTACCAGGTGTCGGGCTTCAAGGGCTCGTCGAACACCGGCGGCAACGCGGTGAACGTGCTCCTGGCGTTCTCGGTGGATGGGAAGTGAAGCCACTGCCCGGCGCGTCTCTTCCCCCTCTGGGGGAAGTACCGGCGAAGCCGGGGATGGGGGCTCACCTGGCAAGATCTTTGTAGCGTCGCCCCCTCCACCCCTTCGGGGTCCCGCTCCCCCAGAGGGGGAGGAGAATAAGCCCGGGCGCGGCGCTCTTTGAGTTCTTCGTGGCTTCGTGGTCAAAATGAAGCTTCGAAAATCGAAATCGATCAGGAGGGAACCCGCATGTCGATGGCCTCGGAATTCAAGGAATTCATCATGCGCGGCAATGTCGTCGACCTCGCGGTCGGCGTCATCATCGGCGCCGCGTTCGGCAAGATCGTCACCGGCCTGGTCGATCAGATCATCATGCCGCCCATCGGCCTCATCACCAGCGGCGTCGACTTCTCGCAGCTGAAGGTCGTGCTCAAGGCCGCCGACCCGGTGGCCAAGAAATCCGAGGTGGCGATCCAGTACGGCGCCTTCATCAACACCTGCATCCAGTTCCTGATCGTCGCCCTCGTGATCTTCCTCATCGTCCAGGCGGTGAACCGGCTGCGACGCCAGAAGGCGGCCGCGCCCGATCCCACCCCGGCGGCGCCCACGCCAACGGAGGCCCTGCTGGCCGAGATCCGGGACGCGCTCGTCGCGCGGGGGGGCGGAACATGACTTACGCGGGCGAGCGTCGGATCCTCGACGCGGACAGCCATCTGATGGAGTTGCCGGACTTCCTGACGGCGCACGCAGACCCGGGCGCCCGGGACCTGATGCCGAGGCTGGGCGAGATCACCACCGGCCAGTTCGATCCGGGCCGGCACGTCGGGCGGTCCGGCCATCCGCCGGAGGTCGTCGAGGCGCTGATGCGGCTGGGCGACAATCTCACCCGCGGCCCCAAGTGGCACGACGCCCTGGGCGCCTTCAGCGGCGCGGAGCGCGCGACGGCCCTCGACCTCCTCGGCTTCGGGGCCCAGGTGGTGTTCTCCTCGTTCTGCGCCCGGCCCACCTTCCAGGCGCCGCCCGCGCACCGCTACGCCATCGCCCGGGCGCACAATCGCGCCGTGGCGGACTTCTGCGGCCACGATCGCCGGCTGATCGGGGTCGCCATAACGCCCCTGGACGATCCGGGCCGCGCCGTGGAGGAGATCGCCTTCGCCGCCGACAACGGCCTCGGCGCCGCGTGGGTCGCCGCCGACGCGCCGGGCGGCCGGTCGCCCGGCCATCCCGCGCATGATCCGATCTGGCGGGCCCTGGCCGAGCGCGGCATGCCGTTCATCCTGCACGTGGGCAGTTCCTCGCTGCAGATCGACCCGGAGTGGATGAACGACGGCTTCCCGGACCGGGTCACCGCGCGCGGCGGGGCCGAGGTGATCGGCTCGAAGGACCTGACGGTGATCCACCATGCCGCCCAGCGGTTCATCTCGGCTCTGGTCCTCGACGGTGTCCTCGAGCGCCAGCCGGACCTGCGCGGCGGGGTGATCGAGATCGGCGCCGGCTGGGTCCCCGACATGATCCGCCGCCTCGATCACGCGGTCGACATCTGGGCCAGGTCCGAACCGCACCTGGGGAAGATGCGCCGCAAGCCGTCGGAGCAGATCCGCGACCAGCTTCGCTTCACGCCCTATCCGTTCGAGGACGTCGGCGCGCTGATCCGGGAATCCTCGCCCGAACTCTACCTGTTCTCGTCGGACTATCCACACGCCGAGGGCGGCCGCGACCCCATCGGCCGCTTCGAGCGGGCCCTCGCCGACCAGACCGAAGACGTGAAGGCGAAGTTCTACGCCGGCAACTTCCGGGACATCTATCCGAACGTGTTCGCGTCCGCCTGAGGAAGGCGGGACAGCTTCTCGGGATTGCGCACGATGAAGATCGCCGCGATGCGGCCGGCGCCGTCCGGTTCGAAGGTGACGGTCTGCGGTCCGTCGGGCGCGGGGACGATCAGGCCCGGATAGCCGTTGATGCGCGCCACGCGCACCTCGCCGCTCACCGCCAGAGACCCGCGCGCCCGCAGGCCCTCGATCAGGGCGATCACCTCGGCGCGGCCGACGATCGGCCGCAGCGCCGCCGGCCGCTTGCCGCCGCCGTCGGAGATCAGCACCGCGTCCTCGGCGAGCATCTCGGTCAACGCCGCGGTGTCGCCGCGCCGCGGGGGGTCGGCGAAGGCGGCGGCCAGGCGAACGAGCTGGTCCTGCGGGACCTCGAAGCGAGGCCGCGCCTCGCGCACGTGCGAGCGGGCCCGCGCCGCCAACTGCCGGCAGGCCGCCTCGCTGCGGCCCAGCGCGGTGGCGACGGCGGCGTAGTCGGCCTCGAACACGTCATGCAGCAGGAAGACGGCACGCTCCAGGGGCGAGAGGCGCTGCAGGGCGAGCAGGAAGGCGACGGAGACGTCCTCGGCCCGCTCGAGGGGATCCTCGGCCATGTCCTCCACCAGCGGTTCGGGGAGCCAGGGCCCGCGATAGGCTTCGCGCGCGGCGCGCTGGGCGCGCAGCCGGTCCAGGCACAGCCGCGTCGTGACCCGGACGAGCCAGGCCGGTGGATCGGCGATGGGCTCGCCCTCGGCGGCGCCCTCCGTGGCGCGCCGCCAGCGCAGCCAAGCGTCCTGCGCCACGTCTTCCGCCTCGGCCAGGGACCCCAGCATGCGATAGGCCAGGCGCGTCAGCCTGGGCCGCTGGGCCTGGAAGACGGCCTCGGTCATGCGGCCGCCGGAATGGGTCGGACGAACGAGGCCGCGGTCCCGGCCACCGTCACCTTCGTGCAGGCCTTGCCGTAGCCGAGGCCGTACTTGAGCGTCGGGTACATCCGCGCGGTGGTGATCGCCAGGGCCAGGGCGACCAGGCCCTTCTCGCCCCATCGCTTCACGATCTCGTCGCGCAAGGTGTCGGCCTCCGCATCGTGCGCCAGCACCGCCCGGGCGAAACCATAGGCCAGGGCCGCCGTCTCGCCCATCGCCGCCCGGTTTCCCGCCAGGACGGCGCGCAGCACCTCCGGCGACGCGCCCCCGGCGGCGGCCATGTCCAGGCTGAGCTGGGTGCACGGCCCGCAGTCCTCGGCCAGCGTGCCGGCCAGGGCGGCGGCGGCCAGCGCCTCGGCGGGCGCGTCCCGGCGGTTCACCAGCCGCGTGACCACGGCAAACTTCAGCGCGGTCCATGGGCTGACGTCGGTCATCAAGTGCATATAGCTGGCGTCGTAGCGCCATTGCCGCTCCATGCGGCGGATCATCCGGTTCAGCAGGCTCTTAAGCATCGGCAAGCTCCTGCGAGGATCGGGAGGACCAGATCGCCGCCAGGGCGAGGATCGGCGGGAGCAGCACGCCGGCGAAGTCGCGGGCGAGATGCATCGCGCCGTCGGTGTCGCCCACGGCTTCGGCGAGGTGGATGAGAGCGTGCAGACCGAGGAACAGGACGCCTGCGATCGCCGCCCCGTGCGCCAGGGCGGAGGCTTTCGCCGCGAACCAGGCGAGCCCCAGTCCCGCCACCAGATAGGCGGCCCCGATGTCCTTGACGAAGTGGGGGTTGAACGGTCCGGTCTCCGTCACGCCCGGCACGGCGGAATACCATTCGGGGCCGGCCAGGAGCATGGCGAGGCCGTTGGCCGCCATGGCCAGGCCGACGGCGAGGGCGAGGAGGCGTCGAGCGAGACGGATGCGGGTCATGCGCCCAGGACGCGCCGGCGCGTCGCGTTGTGACATGGGCGGCGAATATGAGAATGTTTCTGAGTAACGCCTGCATCTTCACGAAAGCCCCGAGTTCAGTGAAAGATTTCGAGCGAAGGCGGTTTCGCCCAACGCCCTCGCCACCTAACTAGGGCGCAGTAGAGGTGGCCATGACCAACACCGACGACGTCGAACGCTATCGCGCCAACCTCCAGGGCGAGGTCGACAGCGCCGCGGTCTACGCGGCCCTGGCCGATGTGGAGCCGGAGCCCAACCTGGCCGCGGTGTATCGCAAGCTCGCCTCGGTCGAGAGCGCCCATGCGCAGTTCTGGCGCGATCACCTCGGCCGCCGGGGGGTGCATGGGGTCACCATCACCCCGAGCTTCCGGGCGCGGGCGATGGCCTGGCTGGCGCGGCGGTTCGGGGCGTCGTTCATCCTGCCCACCATCGAGGCGGCCGAGGCGCGCGACGTCGACGCCTACGACAATCAGCCCGAGGCGGTGGCCGGCGGCCTGCCCACGGCCGAGCGATCGCATGCGCGGGTCATCGAGGCGGCCGCCTCCACCGGCCGGGGCCTGGTCGGCCCGAACATCGCCACCCTGGAAGGACGCCACCGCGGGGCCGGCGGCAATTCGCTGCGCGCCGCGGTGCTGGGCGCCAACGACGGCCTGGTCTCCAATCTCAGCCTGGTCATGGGCGTCGCCGGCGCCGCCACCTCGGCCCACACCATCCTCCTCACCGGCATCGCCGGCCTGGTGGCCGGGTCCTGCTCCATGGCCATGGGCGAGTGGCTGTCGGTGAACAGCGCCCGCGAGCTCAACCAGCGGCAGATCGCCACCGAGAAGGCCGAGCTCGAGCAGAGTCCGGAGGAGGAGAAGGAGGAACTGGTCCTGATCTACCAGGCCAAGGGCCTGCCGGAGGCCGAGGCCAAGGCGCTCGCCGACCGGCTGCTCGGCGACAAGGCGACGGCGCTGGACACCCTGGTGCGCGAAGAGCTCGGCATCGACCCGGATTCGCTCGGCGGCTCGGCCTGGGCCGCGGCGGCCGCCTCCTTCTGCCTGTTCGCCTTCGGCGCGATCTTTCCGGTGGCGCCCTACATGTTCCTGAGCGGCTGGCCGGCGTTGATCGCCAGCCTGGCGCTGAGCGGCATTGTCCTGGCCGGCATCGGCGCGGGCACGTCGCTGTTCACGGGCCGCGGCCTGCTGTTTTCCGCCGGCCGGCAGGTCGCCATCGGCTACGCCGCGGCCGCCATCACCTTCGGCATCGGCCGCCTGATGGGCGCGACGCTCGGGGGCTAGTGTGGCCACACTAGAAACTATTGAATTCTAGTGTGCTCTTTGGATTTGAAGTTCGCGCCCCGCCCGACCCCAGACACCGGCGAACTTCAAATCCAGCACACTAGGGCGTTCGCCCCCGCCGCCTCTTGCCAGACCGTGAGTGGGATCGGTAGGCATGGGCGAGAGCGCGCCGCAGGCGAACGGCGCCCTGGCCAACGCGGGAGAGACGCCATGAGCGAACTTGCGGGGCGCGTCGCGCTGGTCACCGGCGCGTCGCGGGGCATCGGGGCGGCCACCGCCAGGGCCCTGGCGGCGGCGGGGGCGCGGGTGATCCTCACCGATCTGGCGGACGCCTCGGCCCTGGCCGCCGAGCTCGGCGGGCTGTGGCGCCGGCAGGACGTGACCCGCGAAGACGAATGGCGTGAGGTGATGGCCTTCGCCCGCTCCGAAGCGGGCGGGCTCGACATCCTGGTCAACAACGCCGGCCTTTTCCTGCAGAAACCGCTCCTCGAAACCACGCTCGACGACTGGCGCCGGCTGCACGCGGTCAATGTCGAAGGCGTGTTCCTCGGCTGCAAGCACGCCGTCCCCCTGCTCGCCGAGCGCGCGCCCCGGTGGGCGGGGGGCGCCGCCATCGTCAACATCTCGTCGGTCGCCGGGCTCGTGGGGGCGGCGGGGGCGGTCTGCTACAATGCCTCCAAGGGCGCGGTGCGGATCATGACCAAGGGCCTCGCCCTGGAGCTGGCGCGCTCGCGGATCCGGGTCAATTCCGTGCATCCCGGCCTGATCGACACCACCATGGGCCAGGAGGTGATGTCCCGCGTGGCGGCCGCCCTGAGGGTGGACGACGAGGAGGCGCGCAGCCGCCTGGCCCGTCGCACGCCCCTGCGCACGCTCGGCAAACCCGCCTACATCGCCGACGCCGTCGCCTTCCTGGCCTCCGACCGCGCGGCCTATGTCACCGGCACGGAAATGGTGGTGGATGGCGGCTTCACCGCCCAGTGAGGTAAAATGCCGCCGCCGCTCCCGTTTGCGATCGCCCCGGTTTGATCTACGTACGTCGGGGGGTGATTCAGGCGCGGCCGGGGCGGGGCGCCGACGAGTACGTTCACGATGGCATACGGATCGACCGAGCCTGACCGCGAAGCGGAACTGCCGTTGCGGCTCGCCCTGGACGCCGCGGCGGTCGGCGTGTGGGAATACGACGTCCAGGCGCGCAAGATGACCTGGGACCACCGCGTGCGCGAGGGTGCCGAGGTGGACGCCGATTTTGAGCCCAGCTGGGAAGCCGGTTTTCTGGCGATCCTGCATCCGGACGATCGACCAGCGGTCATCGAGGCGTTTCGGTCGCTGGTTGCGGCGGGCGTCGGCGGCAGCCTGGCGATCGAGTGCCGCCTCGTAGGGCGCCAGACCGGGCGAGTCATGTGGACAGCCCTGGCAGCGCGCGGTGTCGCCGCCTCGGACGGCGGCTTGCGGGTCGTGGGCTCGGCGCGGAACATCACCGCCCAACGGCTGGCGACGGATGAACTGCGCCGGGTCAACGAGCGGCTCGAGGAGCGGGTCGCCGAGGTCGTCGCCGAGCGGCAGGTGTTCGCTGACATGTTCGAGAGTTCGGACGATCAGGTGGCGGCGGTCGATGGCGAGCTGCGCTTCATCGCCATGAACGCCGCCTACGCCAAAGCCTTCCGGCGCCTGTTCGGCGCGCCTCCGCGGGTCGGCGACAAGCTGGCGGACGCCCTGGCCCACATGCCGGCCGCCCGCGACGCGGCCGTATCGGTGTGGACCCGGGCGGTGAACGGCGAAGTCGTCGACGTCCCGCGCTCCGGCGAGGCCGACCCAAACGGCGCGTGGTACGACATCAAGTTCCGGCCCCTGCGCGACCGCAAGGGTCGGCTGGTCGGCGCCTTTCAGTATTCGCGCGACGTCACCCAGCGGGTCCGGGCCAGCCAGCGGATGCGCGAGGCCCAGGAAGCCATCCAGCGGGCGCAGAAGATGGAGGCCCTGGGCCAGCTGACCGGCGGCGTCGCCCACGATTTCAACAACCTGCTGCAGGTGATCGGCGGCAACCTCCAGCTGCTCAAGCGCGAGACGGCCGGCGACGAGCGCGCCGAGCGGCGCATCGACTATGCCCTGGCGGCGGTCACTCGCGGGGCGAAGCTCGCCTCCCAGCTTCTCGCCTTCGGGCGGCGCCAGCCCCTGGAGCCCAGGGTGGTCAACCTGGGCCGTTTCCTCCACGGCATGGACGACATGCTCCGCCGGGCGCTGGGCGCCGAGATCGAGCTGGAGACGGTGGTCTCCGGGGGGCTGTGGAACACCCTCGTCGATCCCGGCCAGATCGAGAACGCCATCCTCAACCTGGCCATCAACGGACGCGACGCCATGGAGGGTCGGGGCCTGCTCACGCTGGAGGCCGGCAACGGCGTCCTGGACGAGGGCTACGCCCGCCAGCACGCCGAGGTGACACCCGGCCAGTACGTCATGGTGGCGGTGACCGACACCGGATCCGGCATGACCCCCGAAGTCATGGCCCGCGCCTTCGATCCCTTCTTCAGCACCAAGCCGGAAGGCAAGGGGACCGGCCTCGGCCTCTCCATGGTCTACGGCCTCGTCAAGCAGTCCGGCGGCCATGTGAAGATCTACAGCGAGGTCGGCCAGGGGACCACGGTCAAGCTCTACCTGCCGCGCGTCCTGCAGAACGAGGAGGAGCTGCCGGACGCCTCGGGCGCGCCCGTCGCCGGCGGGGCCGAGACCATCCTGGTGGTGGAGGACGACCTCGAGGTGCGGGAGACGGCCGTCGCCCTGCTCGCCGATCTAGGCTACCGCGTCCTCAAGGCCCACGACGCGGCCGCCGGCCTGGCCGTCATCGAGAGCGGCGCCACCGTGGACCTGCTGTTCACCGATGTCGTCATGCCCGGCGCCATGCGCAGCGCCGACCTCGCCCGCAAGGCGCAGGAACTGATCCCCGGCCTGCCGGTGCTGTTCACCTCCGGCTATACCGAGAACGCCATCGTCCATGGCGGGCGGCTGGACGCGGGCGTCGAACTGCTGGCCAAGCCCTACACGCGCGAGGCCCTGGCGAGGAAAATCCGCCAGCTCTTGCCGACGCGCCGCCAAGATTCCCCCTCGGCGCCTCAAGATCGCTAAGCCCCAAGGGTTCACCCCTTGAACAGGGGCGGTATCTGCGCGAGCATGAGGGTCGCGCCTAATAAGCTGAGTTAAGCGATTGGGGAGACTTCGCTATGAAAGTAGCGTGGCTCGCGTTCAGGACCATGACTGCGGCGGTCAGCCTTTCGGCGACCTTGACCTTAGGGATCAGCTCTCCCGCCTCGGCTCGATATATCGCTACCGACAACTTTACGCCAATTCCCATCAGCGGCTGCGACCTTGGCGGCTCCTGCCAAGCCAGTGACCTGGGCGGCCAGGTCGGAACCATCGTATACGATGCCAGCGATGCAGTATACTTAGACGTGCAAAGCATAGGCGACTTCGGGCAACTCTATATCTACAAGGACGGGATTGTGTCGTTCGGCCGACCGCTTCCCTCCACGGCAGCCCTGGGCAACCCGTCCAGCCTCGGAAATTCATTCGCCGCCCCAGGATTCGCGCCGCTGCCGCTCACGGCCGTCGAAGTCGCGGCCGCCTTTCAGCCTACGGGACAAACGGACGCTTTCGGCTACGATTACGTCGTCATAAGCGGTGTCACAGTATTCTGGACTCTGACGAACGGCGCCATTGTGGGGCTCGAACTTTCCAGCCCCGGCTGTCCGAACGCCGCCTGCTTCGACTACGGATCGCTGGCCGGTTCCTGGTACAGTCCCGACACGCCGGTCGCCCCCTATCTTCCAGCCGGGGCGCTGATCGGGTTTCCCGGCGACGTCGTGACCATGCCGCAGACCGGTGGGATTGACTTCCTGACCGGCTACTCCCCCGCCTTCCAGCATACCGTCAACCTGACCGGCGTCCCCGAGCCGGCAACATGGATCATGCTCGCCGCGGGAGGCGGCGGCGTCGGCCTCCTCGTTCGCCGGCGCCGTCGGAGGGGCTGCGGGGTCCTCCCGCTTCCGGTCTGAATGGACACCGCTCTGGCCGACCGGCGGGAGCGCATCCAGGTATGAGCGAAGGCCGGACCAGCGCCGAGTCCTCCGGAGAGAGGCCGCGCTATTCGGCCTTCATCAGCTACAACCATCGCGATCGGAAACAGGCGATCTGGCTGCACCGGGCGCTGGAGAGCTACCGGATCCCGGCGCGGATGCGGGGCCGCCCCAGTCCATTCGGCCCGCTCGGCGCTCGCCTGCCTCCCGTCTTTCGCGACCGGGAAGAACTCGCCGCCTCCTCCGACCTGGCGATGTCCGTCCGGACGGCGCTCGAACAGGCCTACTCGCTGATCGTCGTCTGCTCTCCCAACGCCGCCCGGTCGAAGTGGGTCAACGAAGAGATCCGCAGCTTTGCCGCGCTGGGCCGTCGCGACCGGATCCAGTGCCTGATCGTCGGCGAAGCCTCCAGGACCGGAAACGGGGCCAGCCAGAGCTACTTCCCTCCGGCGCTCTTCGAGGATGGGCGCGGACATCCGCTCGCCGCCGACCTGCGGCCCGACCAGGACGGCCCGCAGGGCGCGAGGCTCAAGCTGCTGGCTGGGATTCTCGGCGTCGGCTACGACGAACTCCGCCAGCGCGAGCAGGCGCGGCGCGCCCGGCGGCTTCTGGCGGCGGCGACGGGCTTCGGCGCCGCCTTCGCCATGATGACCGCCCTGGCGATCCTCGCCGTCCTTTCCCGGAACGATGCGGTCGCGGAGCGCGATATCGCCCGGCGCAAGACGATCACCGCCGAGCGAACCGTCGACTTCGTGAAATCGCTGTTCGAGGTCTCCGATCCATCGGAGGCGCGGGGCGCCACGGTCACCGCCCGGGAGATTCTCGACCGGGGCGCGGCGCGGATCCAGCGGGACCTCGGGGACGAGCCTTCGGTGAAGGCGGAACTCGCCACCACGCTGGGCGAGGTCTACGGTGGCCTCGGGCTCTACCGCCGCGGAGAGGCCCTGATCCGGCAGACGCTGCGGCTCCCCAACGTGGACATGGCCACGCGCGCCCGCCAGTACGCCGCGCTGGGCGAGGCCCAGGCCCGCCAGGGGGACTACGCGGGCGCGGTCCAGTCCTTCCGACGAGCCCTCGCCGACGGCGCCAAGGCCGACCCCAACCCGGCCCTGGCGACCCGCATCCTGGACGGTCTCGGCGAGGCCCTTTCGGCGCTCAACGACGACGCCGGCTCGAACGCGGTGCTCGAACGCGCGCTTGCCCTGGATGCGCGGCGGCTCGGCGCCGGAGCGCCGGATGTGGCGCGCGACCTCGAGGCCCTGGCATTCAATGACGTCGACGCGAAGCGATATGACCAGGCGCGCACCAGGGTCGAGCGCGCCCTGGCCATTCGCCTGAACACCGAGGGCCCGCGCCATCCCAAGGTCGGAGAAGACCTGAACGCTCTCGGCGCGATCGCCTACTTTCAGAACCGACCCGCGGTCGCCGAAGACTACTATCGGCGCTCACTGGCGCTCGCCGAGGTGGTGATCGGGCCCGACCATCCCGACACCGCCACCATCATGAACAACCTGGCCCGTCTGATGGTCGAGCGCCGGGACTTCGCCGACGCCGAGCCGATCCTGAAGAAGGCGGTCGACATCATCCTGAAGCAACGCGACGCCAGCTACGACGACCTCGCCTTCTCGTTCGACAACCTCGCCCTGGCGGAACGCGGGATGGGCGACGACGCCGGGGCCGAAGCCTTGCTGATGAAGGCTCTGAGGGCGGCCCGCCTCCACAACCACCGCAATGTGGCGCCCGTCCTGGTCGATCTGGCCGATGTCCTGTGCGGCCGCAAGCGCCCGGCCGAGGGCTTGGCCCTTCTGGACCAGGCCGCGCCGATCATGTCCAAGGCCTATGCCGAGGACCCCTGGCGGAACGCCTGGCTCCATGCGATCCGCGGGCGCTGCCTGCTGGCCGGTGGCGAGGCCAAGGCCGCGCTTGGCGAACTGATCGCCAGCACCCCGACGATCTCGGCACGCTGGTCGAGCGACAGCCTCTACGGCGAGCGCGCGACCCGCCTGCTCGCGGACGCCCGGCGCGCCAATCTCTAGAGCGTCTTGCGATCTGATGGAATCAGATCGCCGCTGACGTCGCCGACGATCACGCGGGTCATGGGTATGCGCCGGGACCGCATCGTCCTGGCGGCGGGGTCGGGAACGGCTTCACTATTCTCCGTCGACTCCGCCGCCCGCACGCCTCACCGCCCGGTGAACGCCGGCGCGCGCTTTTCCACGAAGTGGGCGACGCCTTCCTTGAAGTCTTCGCTGGTGAAGCTGGCCGGCATGTCAGCGTTGGCGGCGTCGATCGCTTCGCCGAGGCCCTGGAACATGGCGTTCCAGATCTCGCGCTTCATCTCGCGCTGGGACCTCGGGGAGACTTCCGTCGCCAGCATGCGGGCGTAGGCCATCACCTCGTCGTGGAAGCTCTGGTGGGGGATCACCCGGTTGACCAGGCCCATCGCGCCGGCCTCGGGCGCGAGGATGGTGCGGGCCGAGAACAGCAGGTCGGCGGCGTTGGCGATGCCGACGATCCTGGGCAGCAGCCAGGAGATGCCGTGCTCGGCGATCAGGCCGCGCCGGGCGAAGGCGGTGGTGAACTTGGCCGCGTCGGAGGCGAAGCGGATGTCGGCGTAGAGCGCCATCACAAGGCCAAGCCCGGCGCAGGCGCCGTTGATGGCGGCGATGATCGGCTTGGGCACGGCGGGGAAATAGGCATACTGCTTCTGGAAGTCGCTGCGCGAGGCCGGGTCGAACGGCCCCGGTCGCGTCCGCGCCGGGGCGGCCGACTCGCTCTCGCCGCGGGAAGAAGCGACCGTTGACTGCAGGCCGCCCATGTCGGCCCCGGCGCAGAAGCCGCGGCCGGCGCCGGTGAGCACGATCACCCGCACCGCGTCGTCGTCCGCGGCAGACTTCATCGCCGTGCGTACGTCGCGCTCCATCTCGGCGCGCCAGGCGTTGAGCCGGTCCGGGCGATTGAGGGTGACGACGGCCACGCCGTCCTCCACCCCGTACAGGATGTCTTGGTGGCCCATGGCGTTTCCCTTATCGCTTTGACGGCCATGGTGTGGGCGCCGGCCATGGCCCTGTCAACAAGGCGCCCGGCGTGAGGAAACCATGGTCTCGACCCAGCTCTTCGACCTCTCGGGAAAGGTCGCCCTGCTCACCGGCGCGTCCAAGGGCATGGGCCGGGCCATGGCCGAGGCCCTCGCCGACCACGGGGCGCGGGTGATGATCTCCAGCCGCAAGCTCGACCAGTGCGTCGCCGCGGCCGAGGCGATCAACGTGCGCTGCCGGGAGGAGCGCGCCTACGCCTTCGCCTGCAACGCCGGCTACAAGGATCAGCTGCGCGCCCTGGTCGACGCCACCCATGAGCGCGTGGGGCCCGTAGACATCCTGGTCGGCAACGCCGGGGTGAACCCCTTCTACGGCCCGATGTCGGACATCCCGGACGAGGCCTACGACAAGATCATGGCGACCAATGTGAAGTCGAACCACTGGCTGGCCCAGATGGTCGCGCCGGACATGATCGCGAAGGGCCGCGGCTCGATCATGATCACCTCCAGCGTCGGCGCCTTCACGCCCTCGGTGACACTGGGGACCTATCACATCTCCAAGCTGGCGGTGATCGCCCTCGCCCGGAACCTGGCCGCCGAGCTCGGCCCTCACGGCGTGCGCGCCAACGCCATCTGCCCCGGCCTCATCCGCACAGACTTCGCCCAGGCCCTGTGGGACAATCCGGAGGCCGAGGAGCGCGCCCGGCAGGAGATCCCGCTGCGCCGCCTGGGAGAAGCCGACGACCTCAGGGGCGTGGCGGTGTTCCTGGCCTCCGACGCCAGCGCCTATATGACCGGCCAGGCCCTCACCGTCTGTGGCGGCTCCAACATGTGGAGCTAGACGCGTCGATAGTGCTGAGCGTCCGGTTGACGTTCGGCCTGTTTCTTTCGAAGCGCGATGGTTCTTCTTGCGAACCTCGGCCGAATGACGCGATCCCGGACCGGCGCCTTCGCGACCTTCGCGTCTTCGTGGTCGAATTCAAACGCAGCGACAGGCCCCGCCTCACCCGCCGCCGACACCGCCTATCGCGTCATGAAGGGGCTGTCGCCGGGCTTGAAGAGTTCGTGGGCGCGCTTCCATTCGGCGAAGGCGCCCAGGATGTGCGGCGGATCGCCGTGCAGTTCGGTGAAGCCGCCGCTGACCGAGCGGGTGTCGAAGTAGCAGGCGTCCACCTGGTCGGCGTAGAGGCGGCAGGCGTCGACGAAGCCGGCCTTCTTCAGACGATCGTATTCGGCCTCGAAGTCGTGAACCAGCAGGCCGAGGTGGTGGTAGCCCTCCTCGCCGGCCCTGTACATGTCGCGATAGATCGACGGCTGGTCGTCGTGCTGCTGGATGAACTGGATCATCATGTCGCCCAGGTACCCGAAGGCGTAGGAAACGTCGGCCTGGGTCGGCGTGCCGCGATAGTGGAACTTGTCGGTCTTGTGGTGTGGGACCATCAGGAACGGCCCGGCGTAATAGAGCTTCGACCACTTCTCGATCGAGGCCTCGAGGTCGTCCACATAATAGGCGTACTGGAAGATCGGATACTCCGACAAGGTCTGCGCCACCGTCCTGCTCCCTGATGACTATTAAGCCGGAACGGGTCCGGTCTCGTGTCGCATGATTTCTGGTGGTTGTCCGCCGGGGGCGGCGCGCTGTCAAGGTGAAATATGGATCATGTTTCGGAGTTGGAGGGCCGGCGGGACGGGCGCCAGGCGCGCCGAGATCGAGGCGCGGCCGCGGGCCCCTCGCCTCCCCCTTCCCCACCGCGGAGGCCGCCGGGGACGCCGGCGCACCGGCGCCCGTTGGATTCCGCTCCGCAATGCCCAGTTGAGGCGTGCCCCTTCAGCCCGGAGCCGTCCGTTGTCCCATCCCACCCTTCTTTCGCGTTTCAAGATCCGCGAGCTCACCCTCAAGAACCGCGTGGTGATCTCGCCGATGTGCCAGTACAGCGCCGTCGAGGGCGTGGTGAACGACTGGCACCTGGTCCACCTGGGACGCTTCGCCATCGGCGGCGCGGCCCTGGTGTTCGTGGAAGCCACCGGGGTGGAGCCGCGCGGCCGCATCAGCCCGGGCGACGTGGGCCTGTGGAACGACGACCAGGCGCGAGCCCTGGCGCGGATCGCCGAGTTCCTGAAGGCCAACGGCTCGGCCGCCGGCATCCAGCTGGCCCACGCCGGCCGCAAGGGCTCCACGCGGCGGCCGTGGGACGGCGGCGGCGAGCTGACGGCCGAGGACGCCGCCAAGGGCGAGCCGCCCTGGGAGACCATCGCGCCCAGCGCCATCCCCTTCGCCGAAAACTACCCGCTCCCCAAGGCCATGAGCACCGCCGACATGGGCGAAGTGATCGTCGCCTTCCGCGAGGCCACCCGACGCGCCCGCGACGCCGGCTTCGACGTGGTGGAGATCCACGCCGCCCACGGCTATCTGCTGCACGAATTCCTCTCGCCCCTGTCGAACCACCGGACCGACCAGTACGGCGGCGACCTGGCCGGGCGGATGAAGTTCCCGCTCGAGGTGATCGAGACGGTCCGCGCGGTGTGGCCGTCGAAGAAGCCGCTCTTCCTGCGCGTCTCGGCCACCGACCACATCGAGGGTGGCCTCACCCTCGAGGACACTGTGGAATTCGCCAGAGCGGCCAAGGCCCTGGGCGTCGACCTGGTCGACTGCTCCTCCGGCGGCAATACCCCGACGCCGCCGAAGATCCGCCCAGGCTATCAGGTCCCCTATGCCGCGCGCGTTCGCGAGGACACCGGGGTGGCCACCATGGCGGTTGGCCTGATCCTGGACCCCCGCCTCGCCGAAGACGTCCTCACCGAGGGCGACGCGGACCTTATCGCGCTGGCGCGCCCGGCCCTCGACGATCCCAACTTCGCCATCCATGCCTCCGCCGTTCTCACCGGCACGCCCCACTACGCCCTCGCCCCCACCCCCGCCCGCAGCGGCCTGGACCGTCTCGCCCAGTCGCTGCGGCACATCGAGCTGGATTGATCCGGAGCCTTGCCTCCGCGCCGGGCGGACCGCCGGTCGCTGCGGTATGCTCTCGCATGTCCGCCCCGCCGCCGCTTCCGCCCAACCTGCGCCACGACGCCTTCGCCGGCCTGGCCGACGACTACGTCCGCTATCGCCTGCCCTATCCCGCGCCGATGGTGGAGGCGATCCTCATCGAGGCGCGCATCCCGCCCGCCGGCGCGCGGGCGATCGATCTCGCCTGCGGGACCGGCCGCGTGGCCCTGGCGATCGCGCCGCGGTTCGCCAACGTCCGGGCCGTGGACCTGGAGCCGGAGATGGTCGAGGCCGGACGACGCGAAGCGCGGCGGCTGCGCGTGAGCAACATCCTCTGGAGCGTCGGCTCCGCCGAGGACTTCGAGGCGCCGGCGGGCGCCTTCCATCTCGTCACCGCCGGCGACTCGTTCCACCGACTGGATCGCCCCCGCGTCGCCGCCCGGGCGCTCGGCTGGCTCGCGCCCGCAGGCGCCCTGGTCACCCTGGGCTCCGAGGGTTTCCTCGACGGTGACGCCCCGTGGCGGCGCGTCCTTGCCGTGGTGGTCCGCGCCTTCGTCGGGGAGCCGGCCCGGCGCCTGGGCGCGCCAAACGCACCCATTGCCGAGGAGATCGCCGACCAGGAAGCCGTCCTCCGCGCGGCCGGCTTCGCGCCGGTCGTGAGCCGGGATTTCGAGATCGCCCACGAATGGCCGCTCCCAGAGCTGCTCGGCAACCTGCGCTCCACCTCGGTCCTCTCCCGCGCCGCCCTGGGCGAGCGTCATGAAGCGTTCGAGGCGGCCCTCACCGCCGCGCTCCTCGCCCACGACCCCTCCGGCCGCTACGCCGAGACGGTGCGGTTCGGCTACACCGTCGCGCACAAGCCGGCCGCCGCCCGTCGCTCAGCGATTCGAGCATGGTGAGGGGTAGACACCCGGCGGATCGGCTTGGGGGCAGACGGCGTTCTCATCGGCATGAAAGACCGGCGTTACTGGCTCGAGTTCGCTGGCGGGCGCCGCGTCGCGCGGGCGCTGCACGCGTTGCTGGCTCTTGTCTTCTTCGCCGCCCCATTGAGCGCTTGTGATCGCGAGACCAATCGTCCGAAGGTGGCGACCGCACCACCCAAGCCGGTTCAAACGGGTGAGGCTTCGTATTACGCGCGGGGGCTGAGGGGCAGGCTCACCGCGAGCGGAGAGCCGCATGACCCCAGCGCTCTCACGGCCGCCAGTCCATCACTCCCCCTGGGCTCCGCCGCAAAGGTCACCAATAGGGAGAATGGGAGATCGGTGGTGGTCAAGATCGATGATCGCGGTCCCCGCGCGAAAGATCGGATCCTTGATGTCTCGCGCAAAGCCGCTGACCGTCTCGCGTTCAAGGGCAAGGGGGTCGCCGAGGTGGCGGTCCAACCGCTGAAGCCCTGAGCAGCGATGAGCCGCAGTGCTGATGCGCCGGGAGCGGAGTTTGGGCGGATCGTTTCAGCGGTGCGAACCAACGTCGCAGAAAATATTTACAACAACTTTCGCCTGACGCGTGAGGCCCTATTCACCCTGGCCTCTAGGCTGACCTGGAATATTGCATTGTGCTACACCTGAGCGTTCTTTCTCATCGTGTAGGCACTTGATTTCCAGGGGGCGACGGCGTGCGCGCCGTCGCCGGCCCATGCGCCTCCCCTTACCCGAACGCCTCGTCGAAGGCGTCCAGCATCGCGCGCCAGCTGCGCTTGTCGGTGCGCTCGTCGTACTTGATCCCGGGGCGGCCGAACGCGCTGGCGTCGGGGTTGGTGAACGAGTGCTCGGCCCCGCCGTAGAGGATGACCCGGTAGTCCACCCCGCCGTCATGCATCTCCTTCTCGAAGGCGGCGCGCTGTTCGGGGGGAATGATGGGATCGGCGTCGCCGATCTGCACCAGCACCTGGCCCTTGATGTTCCTGGCGTCCGCGGGCCGCGCGGTGGCGAGGCCGGAGTGGAAGCCGACCACCACCCTGACGTCCGCGCCCGACCGCGCCAGCTCCAGCACCGTCGTGCCGCCGAAGCAGTAGCCGATGCCGGCCAGGCGCGCGGCGTCGGTCTCGGGGCGGGCGGCCAGCACGCCAAGGGCGCTCGCCGCGATGGCGCGGATGCCGGTCGGGTCGGCCATGAAGCCGCCGATGCGCTTCATCATCTCGTCGAAGTCGGTGAGCACCTCGCCGCCGCCGTGATAGTCCATGGCGAAGGCGACATAGCCGGCCTCGGCCAGCTTGCGCGCGAAGCCCATCACCAGCGGCCCGCGCCCGGGCGCCTCGGGCGCCAGCAGCACGCCCGGCCGCTTGCCGGAGCGCGTCTCGTCGACGGCGAGGTAGCCGAGGTAGCGCTTGCCACCCACGTCGTAGGCGATCTCTTCGGTCTTCATGGCGGCGTTCTCCCTTTCCTGGTCGTTCCCGGAGCCTTGATAGCGGATACCCTCCGCGCCTCGTAGCTCGGCTCTTTCCCGGAGACCAGCGTCAGGGTCCAGGCGCAGGCCACAGCGCGGCGCGGATGATCCAATAGAGGACGTTCTGCTCCATCGTCCCGTGAATCCACTGCGACCCGGGACCGGTGGCGTAGATCGGGACGTCCTCGCCTCCGTGGGTCTCGGCGTCCAACGGCACGGCTGCCGCGACGCCTGGGCCATTGGCGTAGGAGAGCGTGGCGTAAGGCTTTCCGCGCTTGTCCAGCAGCGGCGTCCCGTCGGTCCCGACGGCCAGGCCGAGGATCGAGTTGCCGCGGGCGGGGTAGCCGGCGATCGTGAGGGTGTGGCTGTGGTCGGCGGTGACGATGACGAGGGTGTCGTCCGTGCCGATCACGGACATGGCGGTCCGCACGGCCTCGGATAGGGCGATGGTCTCGGCCAGGGCTCGGAGGGCGTCGCCCTGGTGATGAGCCCTGTCGATGCCGCCCACGTCGACCACAAGCACATAGCGCCTGGAGCTGTGAGCCAGCCTGGCGACGGCGGCGCGGGTCATCTCGGCGAGCGACGGCTCGTCCGGAGCCTCGGTGGCCCGATCGCTCTCGAAGGCCATGTCATCGGGAGCGAAGAGGCCCAACAGGGGTCCGGGCGGATCGTTCGCGGCGGCCTGCAGCTGGGCGCCCGACCATACATAGCGGCCGGAGGGGTAGCGCGATCGCCACTTCCCGATCAGGTCCCGGCCATCCCCGCGCACGCCCAGGCGCGACGCCGCCTGGGGATCTGCCTGGTGGGGGGTCATGAACGCCAGGCGTCCGCCGCCCAGCACGACGTCCAGGCCGCCACGGTGGTCGAACTCCATGAGTTGACGCGCGACGTCGCGACAGCCTTCGGCGATCGCTGCCCGAGGCATGCGCGTGTCAACCTCCCAGTCCCGGTCGCTCACGTGGGCGTAGGTCGCCGCCGGGACGGCCAGGGTGACGCGCGCGGTGGTGACCACCCCGGCCTCCAGCCCGGCGTCCTTGGCCGCTTCGAGCAGAGTCTGGGTCTCATGCCCTGCCGCTTCCCTGCACTGCCCGCGAGAGGGAACCTCGTCCATACCCACCGAAGTGCCGCGGGTTTTCACGCCGGTCATGATCGCCGACATGGCCCCGGCCGATTCGGGGACTTGCAGGTCGGTGTTGTAGGTCTTGGCCAAGGCGGTCGCCGGGAATGCCTCGAACGACAGTTGGTTCTCCTTGCCAGTCTGGCCTTTCTGCTGTTCCTCCAGGATGCGCGCCGCCGTAATGGTGGAAAGCCCCATGCCATCGCCGATGAACAGGATGACGTTCCGGGCGTGGGTCCGGGAGCTAGCCGGCTTTCGCGCCTGTTCCGCGGCGGCGAGGCCGGCCGCCCGCCACGCCGCCGCAGGGCCGACCGGCGATCCTGGCTCGGGTCGCGCCGCTGGGCAGACCGCCAAAGCGATTGCGCCGACCATGGCGGCGATCTTGATGGGCATGCGGTCCCTCCGCGATAGCTTGCCTCGCCCCGGCCGGGGGCGCCTGCGGTTCATAGCCGCTCAATCCCCCGTGAACCTCGGCGCGCGCTTCTCGAAGAACGCCGACACCGCCTCGCGATAGTCTTCGGACATGGTCGCCAGCAGCCATTGGTCGGCGTCCATGTGCATGATCGCGCGATCGAGGGCGCCGGCAACGTGGTCGATCGACCGCTTGATCATCTGCACCGCCATGGGCGGCAGGGCCGCGTAGTCCTCCGCCCAGGCCCGCGCGCGGGCGTCGAGGTCGGCGAGGGGCGCCACCTCGTCGAGGAAGCCCCAGCGCTCCAGGGTAGGGGCGTCGAACAGCTTGCCCGTCATGATCATCCGCTTGGCCCTGGCCGGCCCGACCAGGTGCACGCAGGCCGGCGCGGCGTTCCACATCAGGTTGATCCCAAGCTTCACCTCGCCATAGCCGATGCGGGCGTTGTCGGCGCCGATCCGGAAGTCGCAGGCGGTGGCGATGCAGGCGCCGGCCCCGGTCGCCACGCCCTGCACCGTGCAGATGGTCGGCTGCTGGATCTCCTGCAGCGCCCGCATCAGGGCGGCGCCCAGTTCGGCGGATCGACGGCGCATCAGCAGGGTCGCGGGCGCCGTCGCGCGCGGCTGGGAGAGATCGGCCCCCACCGAGAAGTCCGCGCCCTCGGCCCGCAGGATCACCACCCGCGTCTCTTCGTCGGCCGCGAAGCCTTGGGCGGCGACGATCAGTTCGCGCATCATCTGGGCGTCGATGGCGTTGCGCCGCGCGGCGCGATCGAGGGTGACGGTGGCGATGGGCCCATCGCGCTGCAAAGCGATCAGCGGCTCCGACATGGTGTTCTCCTGATTTGCCCATTCTCATGTAACGATGTTTCACAATGATGGCGATATATTATCACCCGGCTCTCTATAGTTTCGGAAATCCCGCCTACGATCGACGATCAAAAGCAAACAATGGTTGCATACGGTACATAATTAGCCCTCGTCACTTGTCACGACCGCGTAGCCGTGGTGTCGGAGCACCGCGCTAGTTGAGCGCGGCCCCACGTGTAGAAGAAAGTAGCGTAAAATGTACTTAAAAGTCTTCCTTTCTGGAGCCGCCATGGCGTTGGCCGCCGGCGTCGCCCATGCCGACAACTTTGCCCTCACCTATGAAGCGCCGGGCGTGCAGCAATCCACGGCGACCCTGAGTGTAGGCGGCGTCGAGACCTTCGACTCCGTGCCGACGGGCTACAATGCGCCCTTCAAGACCGATTTCGGCACCGGCGGCGCGATCACCGGGACCTACAGCGGACCGTTTGGCGTACAGATCAACGGCGCCGACCAATACGGCGGCGCGGGCGGCGCCGGTCGCTACGCCGCGGCGTTCGGATCGACGCCCTACTCGCTGGACCTGACCTACAATCCCACCAGGGATCCGCAGGGCGTCAACTACTTCGGCTATTGGCTCTCCGCCCTCGACCGCGGCAACGTCGTCACCTTCTACCGCTCCGGCGTCCAGGTCGGACAGCTGACGCCCGGCCAGGTGAGTTCGATCACCTCGCTGGATGCAAACTACTACGGCAATCCGAACGCCAGCTTCCTTGGCCAGGATCGCGGCGAGCCCTTCGTGTTCGTCAACTTCTACGACATGAACGGGACCTTTGATAAGGTGACCTTCACCGAGAGCCCGGCCGTGGGGGGGTATGAGTCCGACAACCATACCGTCGGCTTCTTCACCGCCCCGGGCGGCATTCCGGAACCGGCCACCTGGGCCCTGATGCTGGTCGGCTTCGGCGGCCTCGGCCTCGCGCTCCGCGACCGCCGGCGCCTGTTCGGAGAGTCCCGAGCCCAGGACCTGTAGCCTGGGGCGGCGGGCGCCTCAGAGTCCGCTATCGCCGGCCAGTTCCAGGATCACCGCCCACTCCTCGTCGGTGACCGGCGCCACCGACAGGCGGAACTGGCGGAACATGGCCATGCCCGCCAGACGCGGCTCCGCCTTCATCTGGGCCAGGGTCACCGGAGACTTCAGCTTCCGCACCGGCTTGATCTCGACGGCGACATAGCGGCCGGCGGGATCGGTCGGATCGAGGAACGCCTCCTTCGACACCTCGGCGACGCCGACGACCTCGAGCCCCACCTGGGAGTGGTAGAAGAACGCCCGGTCGCCGACCTTCATGGCCTTGAGGTACAGCGCCGCCTGGTTGTTGCGCACCCCGTCCCACACGGTGCTCCCGTCGCGCACCAGGTCGTCGAAGCTGTACTTCGTAGGCTCGGACTTCATCAGCCAATGGGCGGGCATGCTGCGAATCCCCTCTGCGCTCAGCCAGGCTCCTTTAGCGCAACCGGAGCCCCGGCGTCCCCAGGCTCTTGCATTCGCGGGTCGGCCGCGATGAAGGAAGGAAGAGCCGGCGGGACGCCGGCGCTCCGGGGATCTGCATGCTCAAAACCGCCTTTCTCGCCGCCGCGATGTTGCTCGCCCTCGCCGCGCCGGCGCGGGCGGCTTGGACGATCGAACATGTGACGGTGATCGACGGCACAGGCGCGGCGGCGAAGAGCGACATGACCGTGGTGATCGAGGGCGCGCGGATCGCCCGGGTCGTCCCGAGCGCCATCGCCGGGCCACCCTCGGGCGAGGTGATCGACGGGCGGGGCAAGTACCTGATCCCGGGGATGATGGACGTCCACATCCACCTGGCCGGCTGGAAGGGCGAGAAGCGGGCGGACGGAACGCCGGTGGTCGACCACGCCGTCGCCGAGGCGGCGCTGGCCAGCTATATCTATGACGGCTTCACCACGGTGGTCGACGTCGGCAACCAGCCCGAGAACAGCCTCTACGAGCGCGGCCTGGAGCGCGCCCGGAAGATCCAGTCGCCGCGCATCTTCGCCACCGGCAACCTGATCACCTATCCGGGCAGCCACGGCGACGCCATGGCGATCCGGATCAGCGACTTCGAGAAGGACAAGGCCCTGCTCGACCGGCACATTGCCGAGCAGCAGCCCGACATCCTGAAGCTCACCTATGATGAGGAGGGCTGGGGCGCGCGGCCGATGATCACCCTGATGCCGCAGCCGCTGCTGCATCAGATCATCCAGTACTACAACGAGCACGGCATCCGCACGACCGTGCACGTCTCCAGCGAGCGCCGCTCGATCGAGGCCATCTACGCCGGGGCCGACACCCTGGCCCACCCGGTCATCCAGGGGCCGGTGAGCGACAGCTTCGTCAAGCTGATGGCGGCCAAGAAGATCCCGTTCGCCACCACCCTGACCATCGGCGAGAACTACAGCCGCCTGGTCGAGCACCCGGAATTCCTGGACACCCCCGACTACGTCGCCGCCTTCAGCCCCGCCGACCGCGAGGAGATGAAGACCAGGGTGCGCGAGGCCTGGAAGGCCCGGCCCTGGACCTGGTGGATGAAGCTGATGACGCCGATCTGCAAGGAGAACGTCCGCAAGGTCGTCGTCGCCGGCGGGGTGGCGGCGCTGGGCACCGACCAGTCCAGCGGCCCGGCCGCCCACCGCGAGATGGAACTGCTCGTCCAGGCCGGCCTCACCCCCGCCCAGGTGATCAGGATCGCCACCCATAACGGCGCGGTGTTCCTCGGCAAGGCCGACGACATGGGCTCGGTGGAGGAAGGCAAGCTCGCCGACCTCGTCCTCCTCACCGCCGACCCGTTGGCGGACATCGACAACACACGCGCCATCGCCCTGGTCATGAAGAACGGCCGGATCATCGACGAAAGCGCCCTCCCCCTCGCCGGCGGCCCCATGAAGCGGCGTTACAGCGGACGCTGACGTATCTCGCCGCCGGAGCCCCGGCGTCCCGCCGACTTCGGCCAGCCCGCACTACCGCGACCTGTTCCCGCTGTGGGCGGGTGGCGGCTATGCGCCGATGCTGTCTTCCAAGAGCGCCGTCGAGGCCGCGGCCGAACGGGTGATCGAAATAAACCCCGCCGCCCGTTCGAAGTTGTGATCCGGCGCAACCTTTGCCGACCTGTTTTGGCCCTTGCCGGTTCGGCCGTGAAGGCGCAAAAGTGACGGCGCCGTCAACTCCACGAGGAGCCTGGTCCACGCGGGTTCTGGACGGCGCGGGAGATGGCCATGGACGACGCGGGCAACGACATCCGCAAGGCGGCGCGCAACCACGCCTATTCGATGCCGATCGAGGACATCAAGCCGCTCGATCCGGAGCTCTTCCGCAGCGACACCCTGTGGCCCTACTTCGAGCGCCTGCGCGCCGAGAACCCGGTCCATCATGCCGTGGATGAGGAGGTCGGACCCTATTGGTCGGTGACGAAATTCAACGACATCATGGCGGTGGAGACGAACCACAACGTCTTCTCGTCGGAGCCGGCGATCACCGCCTTCGATCCCGAAGAAGACTTCCAACTGCCGATGTTCATCGCCATGGACCCGCCCAAGCATGACGCGCAGCGCAAGACGGTGAGCCCCATCGTCAGCCCGCACAACCTGATGAACCTCGAACCGGTGATCCGCGAGCGCGCCGCCGGCATTCTCGACGACATCGCCATCGCCGAAGAATTCAACTGGGTCGACAAGGTCTCTATCGAGCTGACGACCATGACCCTGGCGACCTTGTTCGACTTTCCGTGGGAGGACCGCCGCAAGCTTACCCTTTGGTCGGACGTGGCCACCGCCGCGCCCGAGTCAGGCATCCTCGGCACCACCGATCCCGAGGAGCACGAACAACGTCGTCGCACGACGCTGTTCGAGTGCGCCGACTACTTCCTCAACCTGTGGAACGAGCGGGTCAACGCGCCGCCGCGCAACGACCTGATCTCGATGCTCGCCCACGGCGAATCGACCCGCAACATGGATAAGATGGAGTACCTCGGGAACCTGATCCTGCTGATCGTGGGCGGCAACGACACGACCCGCAACACCATCTCGGGCAGCATCCTCGCGCTCAACCAGAACCCCGACCAGTACCAGAAGCTGCGCGACAACCCGGCTCTCATCCCCAGCATGGTCTCGGAGACCATCCGCTGGCAGACGCCGCTGGCCTATATGCGCCGGACCGCCAAGGAGGACTTCGTCCTGCGCGACAAGACCATCAAGGCCGGCGAAAAGGTGTTGATGTGGTATGTCTCGGGCAACCGCGACGAAGAAGTGATCGAGAACCCCAACCGCTACGACATCGAGCGCGCGCGGCCCCGCCACCATCTGTCTTTCGGGTTCGGCATCCACCGCTGCGTCGGCAACCGGCTGGCGGAGCTGCAGCTGAAAGTCATCTGGGAAGAGATCCTGGCGCGCTTCCCAACCGTAGAGGTGGTTGGCGAACCGCGGCGGGTTTTCTCGAGCTTTGTGAAGGGCTACGAGCACCTTCCGGTGGTGGTGCCGACTCGCAACAAGCTCGCTGCCTGACCGACTGCGCATATCGAGGCCTTTTGAGAGCGCGGTAACCCGTTTAAGGACGGAGCTTGACCGCCCACGGGGGGCAGGCCTTGTCGTTTCGGAGCAAGCTTATGGTGTCAGCCTTCCGGCGTGTCGCCGTCTCAGCCCTCTGCTGGTGCTTCGGCGCGTCGGTCGCCGCGGCCCAGGTCGTGGTGCTCAACGCCCGCGGGCCGTCGTCCGCCGCCTATCCCCAGGGCGCCGTCCTGCCGCCCGACCGCACCATCTTCCTGAGGAGCGGCGATCAGCTGGAGGTGCTCGACGCCGCCGGCTCCCACCTCCTCACCGGCCCGACCACGGTCAAGGCCGGCGCGGTCGACACCGGCGCCAAGGCCGCCCTCAAGGACATCTTCCGCCGGGCCAACGCCAGCCGTCCGGGCATAGCCGCCGTCCGCGGCTTCACGCTCCAGGGCGCCGCCCCGGCCAGCGAGGGGCCGGGCTCGACCGCGCCGCTGTGGCGGCTGGACGTGCCGGCCTGGCAGGAGGCGGAGCCCAGCGACACCCACAACTTCTGCGTGCCGGAAGGCCGTGCTCCTGTCCTCACCCGCGGCGCCGCGCAGGGGACCGGCAGCCTCGTGATCTACCCGGATGGCGCCCGTAACGGCCGAACGCTGAGTTGGCCGGCGGGCGCGCGCGATCTTGCCTGGCCGGCGGGCCTCTCCTTCGCCGACGGCGAGACCTACGCCCTCAATCTGAACGCCGCGGGGGCGACGGTGGTGCGGTGGCGGGTCATCCCGCCGAACGCCGGGTCGCTGGTGGATCTCGCCCGCACCCTCCTCGACAACGGCTGCTACGATCAGCTGGACACCCTCAAGGCCGAGACGGCGGGGACGTGAGACCCCCGGCGCGGTGGGGTTCAGCCCAGACGGAAGACGCCCCCCGGCCCCACACCCTCTAGCCGAGTCACCAGGCCCCTTAGGGCGACGTCGTCCGGAAACTCGGCCGACAGCGCCGCGATCTCGTCGAGGGCGGCCACCTCCCCCGCGTCGAAACGGGCGTAGGCCGCATTGAGGCGCTCCCGCGCCTCGGAAGGAAAGTCGAGCGCCGCCTCGAAGATCTCCACCGGCGTGGAGCGTCCGCGAAGTCCGATCCTTCCCATGACGCGGAAGGACCCGGCCATCGACGGGGGTATGGCTTCGCGGCTGACCAGGATCCTGGTGTTCAGCGTCTTGTTGGCCGATTCCAGGCGCGAGGCCGTGTTCATGACATCGCCCAGCGCCGTGTAGGTGATCCGCCCCTCGCCGCCGAAGTTGCCGACGATGGCGTCTCCCCGGTGCAGCCCGACCCGCGTGCGCCCCAGCGGCGGATGGTCCCCCATCGGCGTGGTTCGGAAGGCTTCGCCCACCCGCCACATGGCGATCGCCGCCCGCGCCGCGCGTTCGCCGTCGTCGGGCCGGGCGATCGGAGCGCCCCAGAAGGCCACCACCGCGTCGCCCACGAATTTGTCTATGGTGCCGCCGTGCTCCAGCACCGCCTGGCTGAGCAGGTCGAGGTAGGCGTTGAGCAGGTTCGCCACCATCTCCGGCTCCAGCCCATGCGTCAGCTCGGTGAAGCCCTGGAGGTCGGTGAACAGGGCGTAGATCTCGCGCCGCTCGCCGTGCAGGGCCATCTGGCTGGGATCGCGCAGGATCTGGGCCGCCACGTCCCGGGGCAGATACTTGCCGAGCGCGGACTGGGCGTAGGCCCGCTGCTCGGCGCCTACCGAGCGGGCCGCCGCCGCGGTGGCGGTGTAGGCCGCCAGCCAGCCCACCACCCAGCCGAACTGCGGGACACGCCAGGTGTCGAAGCCCAAAGCCTGGAGCACCAGCGGTCCGATCATGACGATGAGCACCTGCGTCGCCAGGAAGGCCTGATCCCAGCCCCGACGGCTGCTCAGCACGCCGGTGAGCACGCCGCCCGCCACGGCAGCCAGCGCGGTCAGCGCCAGGAACCAGTTCGGAATGCGGATTTCGGTGCGGCCGTCCAGGATCTGCGACAGCATGTCGGCGTGGACCTTCAGTCCGGGGGGGCGTTCGCCGTTGAGGAACGTGGCCGGGTTCGCCACCCGGTCGATGTCGGAGATGTCGCCGCCCACCAGCACATAACGGCCGGCGACGAACCGCTTGAACAAGGAGGCGGTGAACGGCTGGCTAAAGAGGTCGATGGGGAATTCGGCGTAGAGCGGCCGGTTCACGAACTTGGGGCTGCGAAACCTCAGGCTCCCCCGATAGCCGTCGAACGCGGGGTTGTGCGGCGCCATGCTGACCGCCAGGAGCGGCGGCTCGCCGCGCGCATGCGACGGCCATCTGCGCACCACATCGTCTTCCTTCTCCACCCGGATGCTGGCCGGGGTGCTGCGGCTGCCCGCCAACCCGGCCTGAAACTTGCGCAGGAAGGCCTCCTGCCAGGTCTGGATCTCATCAGTGTTGGTGGCGTTGCTGGCGAAGGCCAGATGCGTGGGCGTCTTCATTCCGCGCAGGGCGGCCACCAGCTGCTCGTCGTCGGGCTGCGGCTCGTCGATCAGAATGTCGATGCCGATGGCTTTGGGCCCGAGGGCGTCGATCTGGGTCAGGGCCTTGGCGAGGAGACCGCGGTCCAGGGGCGAGCGGCGCTGGGTGTGCATGAGCGTGTCGTCGTTGAACACCACCATCACCACCCGATGATCCTGGTCCACCGCCGGCGCGGTCAGCACCACCCGCAGGTCGTAGAGCGCCCGTTCCGCGGCGCCGAACAGCGGCAGCTGCCAGCTGAAGGCGGCGGCGACCGTGCCCAGCACCACGAAGACGATGGTCACCGCCAGGCGAGGCACGCCGACCCGGCGCAGGGCGAGCCTCGCCCGCACGCCCGGCTCGGCGAGGGCGGAGATCGGACGTTCGAGAACAGAGGAAAGAGAGGCGGCCATGGCGAGCGCCACCTTAAGGGGGATCACGCGACGATCCAGCGACGTTTTTCGCCGCACATAGGCCGCGAGTCCCGCCCCGCGGGTGGTGAAGATCCCGGTGAAGAGAAACGGCCGGCGGGACGCCGGCGCTCCTCAGGCCGCGATGCGCACCGGCAGGCTCTCGCAGCCCTGGACGAAGTTGGACATCACGCGGACCGGTTCGCCGACCACCTCGATGTGGTCGAAGCGGGCCATGATCTCTTCCCAGAGAATGCGAAGCTGCATCTCGGCGACGCGGTTGCCCATGCAGCGGTGAATGCCGAAGCCGAACGACAGGTGATGGCGGGCGCGCGGGCGGTCGATGATGAACTTTTCCGTTCCGGGATCACCGTCTCGTCGCGGTTGCCCGAGACGCCCTAGACGCGGGAGCCGGACATGTGAAGCCGCGAAAGCTCAGGCTGCCGCGCCGCGCGCCGCGCGCCGGAGCACCTGCGGGGGCTGACCGAAGGCGCGGACGAAGGCCCGCCGCATGCGCTCGGGATCGCCGAAGCCGGCGGTGCGCGCGATCACGTCGATCGGCCGCGCCCCATCCTCCACCGCCGCGCGCGCCGCCTCCAGACGCAGGCGCTCGACCGCCCTGGCCGGGGTCAGCCGGGTCTCGGCGAGGAAGGCGCGCGCGAAGTTGCGCTCGCTCATCGCCGCCCGCTCGGCCAGGCGATCGACCGACAGGCGCTCGGCGAGATTCTCGCGCATCCAGGCCAGCAGGGGCGCGAACCGGCCCCCGCCGGCGTCCAGCTCGAGGAGGGCGGAGAACTGCGACTGGCCGCTGGGACGGCGGTGATAGACCACCAGCTGCTGGGCCGTACGCCGGGCGACGGTCTCGCCGAGATCCGCCTCGATCATCGCCAGGGCCAGGTCTATCCCCGCCGTGATCCCCGCCGAGGTCCACACCTCACCATCGCGGATCCAGATCCTGTCAGGCTCAAGGCGAACGGCGGGAAACCGGCGGGTGAAGTCCTCCGACAGCGACCAATGCGTCGTCGCCCGCCGTCCATCCAGCAGGCCTGCGGCGGCCAGGACATAGGCCCCCGAGCAGACGCTGCTCACCCGTCGCGCCGCCGCGGCGGCCGATCGCGTGAACGCCAGCAGCGACGGGTCGCGCATGGCGTCGCGTGAACCCTCGCCGCCCGCCACCACCAGCGTGTCGAGGCGCGAGGGGTCGCCCAGCGGTGCGGCCGTCATCCGGGCGCCGGAGGAACTGGCGACCTCGCCGGGCGTCGCCGCCCGAACACTGATGTCATAGGCGCCGGGACAGTACCGCGCCGCGATCTCGAAGGCCCCGAGCGGACCCGCGGCGTCGATGATCTGGAAGTTCGGGAAGATGACCAGGGCGAGGGCGCGGGGCATGGCGGAATTTAAGGGAAGCTTGTCCTATCCGCCAAGTCGTAACGCGTCCATCCTGGCCTGGTCAACCGCCGCTTCCCAAGGGACCGACTCCATGGCCGAACCGCTCACCATCGTCTTCGCCCTCTATCCGGGGGTCACGCATCTCGACTTCACCGGACCGCAGCAGGTGCTGTGCCGGCTCCCCGGCGCCCGCACCATCGCCGCCAGCGCCACGGGCGAGCCGGTCGAGGCCGACGGCCTGACCTTCGCCAACCTGAGCCGGCTGGCCGACATCCCCGCCTGCGACGTGATCTGCGTGCCGGGCGGCTTCGGCTGCACGGACGCCATGGTCGATCCCGTGTTCATGGGCGAGGTCAAACGCCTCGCGGGGAGCGCCCGCTACGTGACCTCGGTCTGCACCGGCTCGCTCATCCTGGCCGCCGCCGGCCTGCTGAAGGGCCGCCGCGCGGCGTGCCACTGGGCCTGGCGCGACCAGCTGGCCCCGTTCGGAGCCATCCCCGATCCGGCCCGCGTGGTGCGGGACGGCAACATCTTCACCGGCGGCGGCGTCACGGCGGGCATCGACTTCGCCCTCACCCTGGCGGCTGAGATCGCCGGGCCGGAGTACGCCCAAGGCATCCAGCTCAGCCTGGAATACGCCCCCGCCCCGCCCTTCGATGCGGGACGCCCGGAAACCGCCCCGCCCGCGGTGCTGAAGGCGGTCCAGGCGAGGATGGCCGCGGCGTTCGCGGACCGGCGCGCCGGCGTCGAGCGCGCGGCCGCGACCGTCGGCTGAACGAGGCCGCCCCTCGTCCCGGCTTCGCCGCGCCGTCCTGGACTTCGCCACATGCCGGTGTCACGTCTTGGGCGGACGGCGCGTGGGCTACGGCGCGAGGGGTTCGATGACGGATGTTCTGCATGCCGCGCCCTGGTTGCTCCCGCTCGTCGCCCTCCTGGCCGCCGGCCTGGTGGCGGGTTTCGCGGCGGGCATCTTCGGCATCGGCGGCGGGTTCATCGTGGTCCCGGCGCTGGTGATCGTCATGCCCCTGCTGGGGGGCGACAGGTCGGAATACACCCATGTCGCCATCGCCACGTCGGCGGCGACGATCATCGTCACCTCGATACGCTCGACGATGTCGCACGCCAGGCGCGGGGCGGTGGAGTTCGAGGTGCTGAGGACCTGGGGTCCCTGGCTGATCGGGGGCTCGTTCCTGGGCGGCCTCCTGGCCAGCCACACCAACGGCAAGGTCCTTACCATCATCTTCGGCTGCGGCGTCCTGGCCATGTCGGTGTTCTTCATCTTCCGCCGCCTCTCGGAGCGGGTGCTGACCGACCAGATGCCGCGCGGCCTGCTGCGCGCGGGGATCGCCGGCGGATTGGGCCTGTTCTCCTCGCTGCTCGGCATCGGCGGCGGCACGATCGCGATCACGACGATGACGCTTTGCGGCCGGACGATCCACCGGGCCATCGCCACAGCCGCCGGCGTCGGCACCCTGATCGCCGTACCGAGCGCCCTCAGCTACCTGGTGTTCGGCATGGGCCACAAAGGCCTGCCGTGGGGCTCGCTCGGCTATGTAAATCTGCCCGCCGCGGTGGCTGTTTCGTCGATGTCCGTGCTCACCGCGCCGCTGGGCGTGGCGGCCGCCCACAATTTGCCCTCCAGTCCGCTCAAGCGTATCTTCGGCGTCTACCTCATCGCCATCGGCGCCTGGACGATCTGGAAGACGACGAAGATGTGAGCAGGGGAGAGGTCGATGTCGGTTCGAGCGGTGAGCGAAGAGGCCCAGGACGACCTGCTGGGCCGGGGCTATTCCCGCCGCCAGCTGGGCAGGATCGCGACCGTGTTCGGCATGGGCGCGGCCGCGGCGGCGACCATGGGGCGCCCGGCCTGGGCGTCTGCCGGCGTTCCGGACCCGGCCCCGACCGCCAAGGTGCGCATCGGCGCCAACGAGTGCTGGACCGGTCCGCTGGCCCCCGGGCAGGCGGCGGCGGCCGGCATCATCGCCATGGGCAACCGCTATTCTCCGCACGACGAGCGCGGGGATTTCATCAAGGCGGTGATGCAGGTCGAGGGCGTGGCCTACGACCACGTGGCGCCCTGGCCGGGGTCCAGCGACCCGCTGTCGCGCGCCGTGGTCACCTTCTGCTCGCCGACCAAGGCGCTGGTCACCGCCGACCCCACCTTCGAGCTCGCCGGCCGCACCGCCGGCTGGCTGGGCGCGCCGGTGAAGGCGATACCGCTCACCGCCGACTACGCCCACGACGTCAAGGCGATGGTGGCCGCGACGCCCGACGCCGGGCTCTACTACATCTGCACACCCAACAACCCGACGGGCACGATCACCCCGGTCGCCGACATCGAATGGCTGGTCGCCAACAAGCCTGCCGGCTCGATCGTGCTGATCGACGAGGCCTACACCCATTTCGCCGGCGTCCCGACCACCTCCTACATGGCGGCGGCCGGCAAGGACGTCATCGTCATGCGCACCTTCTCGAAGATCTTCGGGATGGCCGGCATGCGGATGGGCTACGTCATGGCGAGGCCCGACCTGATCGCGAAGATGATGCGCTACGACGGCGGCATGCAGTCGGGGGCCCTGCCCCTGCCGTCCCTCGCCTGCGCCACCGCCAGCCTCACCGCCGCCGACCTGATCGCCGCGCGGCGAGCGGAGATGCGCGAGGCCAGGGGCATGGCCCTGGACCACCTGAAGAAGCGCGGGCTGGCGGTAATGCCGACCAACGCCAACATGTTCATGATCGACTGGAAGAGCCAGCCGGCGTGGAAGATGCAGGCCGCCTTCCGCACCCAGAGCGTCGAGATCGGCCGCTCCTGGCCGGTCTGGCCGACCATCTCGCGGGTCACCGTCGGCTCGATGGACGACATGACCGCCTTCTGCGCGGCCCTCGACAAGGTCTGGGTCTGATAGCCCCGCAGCGCCGGCGTCAGGCCGGCTCTTTCTGGCCTGTTGGAGAGTTCAACAAGACAAGGGCCGGCGGGACACCGGCGCTCCGCCGCCAGTGGATCTGACTCCAGCCGAAGATCGTGATCTGGAGGCGGTCGCCGCCCTGGTGAACCGCGCCTATCGCGCCGACGAGGGCTGGACCAACGAGGCCTCCTACCTGGCCGGCGAGCGGACCAGCGGGGCGACCCTCCGCGCCGACCTGGCCGCCTCGCCCCAAGCGGCGCTCCTGACCCTTCGCGACGAGCCCGGAGGGCCTCTGCTAGGCGTCGTCTGGCTCGAGCCGGCTGGCGCCGACGCCTGGTACCTGGGCATGCTCACCGTCAGCCCCGACCTCCAGGACCGCAAGCTCGGCCGCCAGCTCCTGGAGAACGCCGAAGCGTTCGCCATCGCGCGAGGCGCGCGGCGCATCCGCATGACCGTGATCGCCATCCGCGACGCCCTGATCGCCTGGTACGAGCGGCGCGGCTACCGGGCCACCGGCGAGCGGGAACCGTTTCCCTACGAGGACCAGCGGTTCGGCGTTCCCAACCGGGAGGACCTCGACTTCGTGGTGCTCGAGAAGCAGGTCCGACCATGAACGGGGCCGACGGCTCGCCCCTGCGTGGACTGATCGCCATCGTCGCCTTCGTGATGGTGGTGGTGATGGCCGCGACCCTCGCCTACATGGCCGCCGGTTGGCCGTTCGGCGACGCCCTCTACATGGTGCTGCTGACGGTCTATACGGTGGGCTACCGCGAGGTGCGGTCGGTCGACACGCCCTATCTGCACCTCGTCACCATCGCCACGATCATCCTCGGCTGCACCGGAATGATCGCCGTCACCGGTTCATTGGTGCAGTTTCTGACCTTCTCCCAAGTCCAACGCATGCTGGGCGGAAACCGCGTGAAGAGCGAGATCCACAAACTCCACGACCATGTGATCATCTGCGGCTTCGGCCGCATTGGGCTGATGCTGGCAAGGGACCTGGCCACCGGCGGTGTCCCCTTCGTGATCATCGACCAGGACGAGGGCCGCCTCACCGAAGCTCGCGACAGCGGCTATCTGTGCTGGGCGGGAGACGCCACCGACGAGGACACGCTGCGCGCGGTCGGCGTCGAGAGAGCACGCGTGCTGGCGACCGTGCTCCCCTCCGACGCCGCCAATGTGTTCATCACCCTGAGCGCCCGCAGCCTGAATCCGGCGCTCCAGATCATCGCGCGGGGCGAGGCGCCCTCGACGGAGAGCAAGCTGCTGCAGGCGGGCGCCAACCAGGTTGTCCTGCCTGCCCACATCGGCGCGGAGCGTATCGCCGAGATGGTGTTGTTTCCGGAGACGGCCCGCTTCATCCGCGGCTCGCCGCGCATGCGGGAGCTGGAGAAGAGCCTGCGTGACCTCGGCCTGGAGGTGGATGTGGTCACCGTGAGCGAAAGCGCCGCGGTCGTGGACCGCACGGTGGAGGAACTGGAGGCGCACGGCAAGGGCGCCTTCTTCGTCATCCAGCTGAACCGCACAGGCGGCGAGGCGATCGCTCGCCCCCCGGGCGATCTGCGCATCGGGGCCGGCGACAGCCTCGTCGTGGTCGCGCGCGACGGCGCGCAGGTCCGCGCCGTCTTCAACACGACCGCAGAGCCCGCCGGCGCCGGCGGGAAGATCCACTAGGCCCACTTCAGCAGCGAGGGGTCGATCGGCAGCCGTCGCAGGCGCCCGGAGCAGCGGCGTGTCGGCCTCGACGTCCGCTTCGCGCGCGACGCCGGTGAGCCTCAACCGGCAGATCATCCGTTGGAGTTCCTATTCGCCACCCACGCCTATGTTGGGGGCTGATGGCGGCGGTTTCAACGGCCGGGCTTGATCGAGCCGTTCGTCCTTGAGACCGACGCCGGTGAGCCTCAGCCGCCCGGCGGCGCGGATCAGCCAGGCGAGGGTGTCGGCCGCCGCCTCATAGCCGAGGCCGTGGGGCGGGCGGATGTTGGAGACGCAGTTGCGCTCGGAGTCGCGGCGGCCCGGCGCCGGACCCGAGGTGAGGTAGGCGCCCAGGCTGTCGGCGGCGCTGAGCCCCGGCCGCTCGCCGATCAGCACCACCACCATCCGCGCGCCGAGCCGGGCGCCGATCTCGTCGCCGAGGGCCACCCGCGCCAGGTGGGCCACGACGACGGGGGCCACACGCCAGTCGGCCAGTCGCTCGATCAGGCGCGAGGCGACCGGCGCCGCGTGGGCGTGGACGGCGGGGGCGGAGAGACCGTCGCCGATGACGATGGCGAGGTCCCAGTCGCCCGGCGCGAGCCGGGACGCGCTCTCCGCGTCCAGCCGCCGTCCGAGGTCCGGCCGGCGCAGGTAGGCCGACCGATCGGGAGCCTGGCTGGCCGCCGTGACCACGGGCCAGGGCTTCAGCGCGGCGGCGATGTCCGCCGGGTCGAAAGGCGCATGCACGGCGTCCCGCGCCAGGGCGTGGTCCCGCTGGAACGCCAGCAGCGGCGCGGTGGGCAGCCCCGCCCCGCTCCTGCCGAGCGCCACCCGCGCCGAGGTCATGAGCCGGAGCCGGGCGAGCGGATCGCTCACGGCGAATAATCCAGCAGCGGAGCGCCGCGCGGGGGTGCGGCCAGGGCGCCGGCGGCGTCGATCATGCCCATCGAGGCGAGCCACGCCTCGAACTCCGGCGCCGGCCGCAGCCCGAGCACGCCGCGCACATAGAGGGCGTCGTGGAAGCTTGTGCTCTGGTAATTCAGCATCACATCGTCCGCCCCCGGCACGCCCATGACGAAGTTGACCCCGGCCACGGCGAGCAGTGTCAGGAGGGTGTCCATGTCGTCCTGGTCGGCTTCGGCATGATTGGTGTGGCAGACGTCCACGCCCATGGGCAGGCCCAGCAGCTTGCCGCAGAAGTGGTCCTCGAGGCCCGCGCGCACGATCTGCTTGCCGTCGTAGAGGTATTCCGGACCGATGAACCCCACCACGCTATTGACCAGGAAGGGATCGAACGCCCGCGCCACGCCATAGGCGCGGGCCTCGAGCGTCTGCTGGTCGACGCCGTGATGGGCGCCGGCCGATAGCGCCGAGCCCTGGCCGGTCTCGAAGTAGCACACCTGTTCGCCACCGCGGCGCAGGGAGAGGGCGGCGTCCCGCCCCTCGGCCAGGAGGGCGAGATCCACTCCGAAGCCTTGGTTGGCCCCCTGTGTCCCCGCGATCGACTGGAAGACTAGGTCCACCGGCGCCCCGCGCTCCACCGCCGCGATGGAGGTGGTCAGGTGGGCGAGGACGCAGCTCTGGGTGGGGATGGCGTAGCGCCGGCGGACGTCGTCGACCAGGCGCAGCAGGGCGATCGCTCCGGCGAGGCTGTCGCCGGCGGGGTTGATCCCGATCACCGCGTCGCCGCAGCCGAACATCAGGCCGTCGAGGATGGAGGCGGCGACGCCGGAAGGATCGTCGGTGGGGTGGTTGGGCTGCAGCCTCACCGACAGGCGCCCCGGCAGGCCGATCGTCGTGCGGAAGCGCGTCCTCACGCGACGGCGCGCGGCGACGGCGATCAGGTCCTGGTTGCGCATCAGCTTGCTGACGGCGGCGGCCATCTCGGGTGTGAGCCCCGGGCCAAGCGCCGCCAGAGTCTCGGCGGTGGCCGCCTCCGACAGCAGCCAGTCGCGGAACCCTCCCACGGTGAGGGCGGCGGCGGGCGCGAAGGCGGACGCGTCATGGGTGTCGAGGATCAGGCGGGTGACCTCGTCGTCCTCGTACGGAACCACCGCCTCGTTCAGGAACGCGCTCAGGGGAACATCGGCCAGGGCCCAGCGGGCGGCGACGCGCTCGGCCTGGCTGGCCGCGGCCACCCCGGCCAGCTCGTCCCCCGAGCGCGCCGGCGTCGCCCGCGCCAGCAGGGTCTTCAGGTCGTCGAAGACATACCTCTGGCCGTTGAGGGCGCTGGCGAACATCGACGCACCTTGCCATCCCCCATGCTCCCAGGCCATTGACCTTGCTCCTCACAGCAAAGGCGGACGTCATGGATCTGGGTCTCAAGGGCAAGAACGCCGTCATTCTGGGCGGCACACGCGGCATCGGCCGGGCGATCGCCGACACCCTGGCGGCCGAGGGGGCCAATGTGGCGATCTGCGCGCGCAAGGCCGACCAGGTGGCCGAGGCGGTGGCGGACCTGAAGAAGATGGGCGTCAAGGCGACCGGCGCGGCGGTGGACATCATGGACGGGCCGGCCCTGACCGCCTGGATCGAGGCGGCCGCCGCCGAGCTGGGCGGCATCGACATCCTGGTCTCCAACGCCGGCGCCATGGCCGTGGGCAACGACGCGGCGTCGTGGGAGCAGAACTTCAAGCTGGACGTCATGGGCATGGTGAACGCCTTCGAGGCGGCCAAGCCGCACCTCCTCAAGGCGGCCGAGACCCACGGCGACGCCTCGTTCACGATCATCTCGACGGTGTCGGCGGCCGAGAGCGACAGCGCCGGCGCCTATGGGCCGATGAAGGCGGCGCTGATCCATCAGGCCAAGGGGCTGGCGCGGCAGTATGCGCCGCAACACGTCCGCGCCAACGTGGTCTCGCCCGGCGCGATCTACTTCAAGGACGGGGTGTGGAACATGGTCGAGACCCACATGCCCGACCGCTTCAAGGCGATGATGGACCGCATGGTCATGGGCCGCATGGGAACCCCCGACGACATCGCCAGGGCGACGGTGTTCCTCGCCAGCCCGGCCTCCTGCTACACCACGGGGGTGAACCTGGTGGTGGACGGGGCAGCGAGCCGGCGGGTGAATTTCTAGGGCCCCACTCCGCTCATCCCCGCCAAAGCGGGGACCCAGTGCTTTCCAGGGATACGCATGGGGTAGTTTGGTCGCGGGGTAGAACACGCCTCGCTGGACAACGCTGGGTCCCCGCTTCGCGGGGATGAGCGGTATTGATACCTAACCCCCCTGGTCGTATTCGAAGGTGTTGGGCTTGGCTTTCTTGGTGAGGCCGAAGGTGTAGCTGAGGCCGAAGTAGCCCACGCGGCCGAACACGTGCCGGCTGTAGTTGTCCTGCAGGGTCGGCGTGGTCACGATGCGCTGGAAGCGCTGGCCGTCGAAGAGGTCGGTGACGGTGATCACCGCCGAGAGATTGCCCCACAGCTTCCGCCGGTAGCCGAGGTTCACCAGGTTGATGGCGCCGATGGACCCCTGCGGCGTCAGCCGCTTGTCGGTGCGGCTGAAGGAGATCTGCGCGGTGTCGGCCGAGGTGGGCCGCCAGTCCAGGCTGGCCTTGGCGTTGAGGCCGAGAGTGTCGCGCAGCCCGCTCGTCCCCAAAGACGCGACGCCGAGGGATGTGGCGTTGATCTGGCTGTAGAAGAGGTTTCCGCTCAGCGCATAGGAGAGGCGAGACAGGATCTTGCCATTGGCGTTGAAGTCGAGCCCGGCCGCCTTGCTCTTGGGCAGGTTCTCCTGCCTCGTCAGCGTCACGTCGGCGCTGACGATCTCGGTGACGCTGGTGAAGCTGTCGCGGTTGAACTGGTAGTAGGCGGTCGCCCCATAGTTCACGGACTTGTTGGAACCCGCATAGCCGAACTCGTACGCCCAGGTGTCCTGCGGCAGAAGGTTGGCGTTGCCGGCCCGTAGGTTGTGGGTGTCCTGATAGTCGGTGAACGGATTGAGGGCCTCGGGATCGGGCCTGGTCACCCGGCGGCTGACGCTCAGGGTAAGCTTGGCGTCGTCGCCGAGCTTCCGCTCGAGGTTCAGGCTCGGGTAGGCGCGGAAGTAGGACTGCGATCCGGGGAGGTTGCCGGTGATCTGCAGGAAGTTCACGTCGGTCTGCTCGAGACGGACGCCAGCCTGCAGGGTCCAGGGACCGATGGGCGCCTCGTACTGGCCGTAGCCGGCCATGACCTGCTGGTGATAGCGGAAGTGGTTGGTGATGTTGGGGTTGTCGATCAGCGCTCCGGTCACCGGGTCGACGTTATCGCCGACGTTGTCGAAGCGGTTGCTGTCGTCCTCGAAGTCGTAGCCGAGCTTGAGGGTGCGCCCGCGGCTCATCGGCAGGGCGTAGTCGGCGCTGGCCTCCTGCTTGATCAGGTCGTTGCTCAGCCGCAGCCGATCCTGCGTCGGCGGCCCCACGGGCGTGAAGAAGTCGTTGACGTAGGCGTAGCGCTCACGCTCGCGATAGACGCTCCTCTGGTAGGAGAGGCTGAGCAGCTCGCCCGGGCGCCACAGCTTCTGGTCGAACCGGAAGCCCTCGCCCTCGTCGATATTGTACTCGTAGCCGTTGCTGCGCCGGTCCGAGACGGCAGTCGGCGGCCCCGCTGTAGGGCCGCTCTGGTCCTGCTGC
>JAQGIW010000016.1 GCA_028290905.1 Caulobacteraceae bacterium
CGAGCGGGCCGTGCCTGATATGACGCGCCGCCTGCTCTCATGCGAGGCCACCGCCCCTGAGCTCCTGAAGTCCGAGAGCCCGAGCCACGATCGCGAAGTGTTCGGGCCAACCCGCCGGGGGACTGACCCGCGCCGCGGAGGAATTCCAGTCCGGCCCGCCGCGTATGGCGTCCTCGATGGCTTCCAGCCAGGCAGGACCGTCTAGCGGATCGATCAGCCGGGCGCCGGGCGCCAGCTCCCGGTGTACGGCGATGTCGGAAGCGATCACCGGCGTGCCCATCGACAGGGCCTCGGCGATCGGCAGGTTGAAGCCTTCCATGAAGGACGGCGACAGCAGGGCCCTGCCTCCGGCGATGAGCCTGGCCAGCTGGGCGTCGCCAAGGCCGTTGATTTCATGGACGAAGCGGCGGACAGGCGGCGACCGATCCAGGTGATCGGCGATCGCCTCGGATTCCCAGCCCCGCTGTCCCGCCACCACCAGTGGCGGCGTGGCGTCGCCCATCCGCTCGGCCAGGCGCCGCCACAGGGTGAGCAGCAGGATGACGTTCTTTCGAGGCTCGATCGTGCCCACGCAGACGAAATAGGGCCGCTGGCCGAGGCCATGTTCGGGCCGAACGTGAAAGGACGCCTCCAGGCCGAGCGGCGCCACGCAGATCGGCGGCGTCCGATGGCCGGCGCCATCGGCGTAGGCGGTGAGCTCGTCCGCGGTGGACGTGGAATTGGCGATCACCAGGGCGGCGTGCTCGAGCAAAGCCTCCACCCGCCGCAGATGCCAGCCGAGGGCCGAGGGTGAACAGTACTCGGGGTGGAGGATCGGGATGAGGTCGTGGATCATCGCCACCGTCCGCACGCCCTTTGCCGACAGCCGGTCGAGGAGGCGCGGTTGTTCGAGGCCGAAGTGGCTGACGTTCAGATAGACCGCGCCGGGGCGGTGCCGCCGGGGTCGCCAGTTCGCCGCCAGCCCCAGGGCGAAGCGCAGGTAGCGCGCCGGCCGCGTCTCCCTGGAGGTCCTGGCGGCGGTGAGGCGCAGGGCCAGGCCGTCGTGGCCAGGAGCGCCGCCGGCCGGCGCGGTCAGGGCCTCGACCAGCCTGCGCCAGTCATCCGCCGCCGCTTCCCGCTCGGGCGGCCTGTCTTCCACGACCCGCCGGAAAGAGGCGGACGACAGGCTGGTGATCACGCCGCCCAGCGAACAGACGGGAATGGTGTCGATGTCCGGGCAAGAGAGCAGCCATCGGCCATAGGCCTGCGTCACCCGGTCGATCCCGGTGGGGGATGTGCGGGAAGCGCGCATGAACAGCCGTGTGACGTCGAACAGGATCGTGACCATGGGCCGCGTCAGACAAAGGGCCGATAGAGCTCGGCCAGCCGCCCACGATACGCCTCCGGGTTGAACTTCTCCGCCTGGCGGGCGCCCCGGGCGGTGAGATCGGCGCGCAGGTCGGCGTCGGAGTCCAGGGCCACGATGGCACGGCGAATCGCCTGGCTGTCGTAGGGGTCCACCAGCAGCGCCGCGTCGCCGGCGATTTCGGGCAGCGATCCCTCGGTGGAGGTGAGGACGGGGGTGCCCAGTTGCATGGACTCCAGCACCGGCAATCCGAAGCCTTCGTAAAGCGACGGCAGCAGGGTCGCCTTCGCGCCGCGGATGAGGCTCACCAGCAGGCTGAAGGGCATGTAGTCGTACAGCCGGATGCGGTCGGCGCGACGGATCAATCCGTCCTGGAGGGCGCTGAGTTCGACGATGTCCTCGTACATCAGCTCGATCTGGTCGTCGTCCAGCCAGGCCTTGCCGCCGATGATCACCAGCGGGGCTTTGGCGCCCGAGGCCAGGTAGGCCTCGATCACACGGCCCAGGTTCTTCTTCGGCTCGATGGCGCCGAAGAAGATGTAGTAGCCGCGCCAATCAAGCCCGAAGACGCCCTCGATCTCGCGCGCCACGTCGTCGGCCGGACGCGCGGTGAGCGCCTCCGGAAGGTCCACGGCCTGGTAGGTCACGGCGATCCGCGCGCGATCGACCCCCAGGATCTTCACCATGTCGTCCGCCGAATGCTCCGACACCGTGACCACCTTGTCGGCGGTGGCGCAGATCTCCCGGCACAGGTTCAGGAACCGCCGCTTGTTGTCCAGGGTGGCGAACGGCAGCCGAAGCGGCACAAGGTCGTGGAGCGTATAGAGATTGGGGCGGCCCACGGCCCGCAGAGGCAAGGCCGCCGTCCAGTGCATCACGTCGGGCGCGCCCTCCCCGCCCCCGTCGAACCGCAGGGGGGTGAACCTCCCGAGCGCGCCGTAGGCCCGGTTGGCGCCATGGAACACGTCTTTGCTCGACCACACGGCGTCGCTGGGCGGGGCGTTGCGCGCGATCTGCCGTGTGATCACCGTCCCCGATGAAGCGACCTTGCGGGCCGTGCGCCCGAAGGGCGCCGTGAAGCTGGAAAGCTCGCGCAGGAACCCCGACACCAGGCGCAACGGCGACGGGGGTGGCGGCGCATCGAACAGGGTGACCTCGTTGAGCAGGCCGTCCCGGCCCGGCGCCTGCTCCGGGCCGTACAGCAGAGCCGTCTGGAAGCCGATCTTGCGGACAGATGTATTCAGGTTATGCGCATAGGTCGCGATCCCGGACCCTTTGGGCATACTGAGGTTGAACCCATCGATACCGATCGTTCGCGCGGCCAATGCTGTTCGCCCTCAGCTCAAGTCCATATTTTCCACAGCGATAGCTGAGCGCTCGCGCGTGGCCGTTCCTAGACCTAATCGGTCGCAGCGTAAAGCGATTGCGTTTCCGGGCGGCTGTTGTAGACCACTCCGGAACATGTCCCAGCCTCTGATCAACCTGGAGGCGGCCGGTCGCGGCCGCGACACTCCCTGATGGCGGGATTCCCGGCCGCTGCCCATCGTCTCATCGATGAGTTGGACAAACACCGGCGCATCATCTGGGCCCTGCTGATGCGGGAGATGAGCACGCGCTATGGGCGGGACGATCTGGGTTTCCTATGGGTTTTGGCCGAGCCTCTGGTTTTCGCGAGTGCGGTTGCCGCCCTCTGGTCGGTGATCCGACCACCGTTTGAATATGGAATTCGTGTAATACCTTTCACCATCACCGGCTACCTGCCGTTGATACTCGTCCGGCAGACGGCGAGTTTCGTCGTTAATTCTGTCAAAGCAAATCAGCCGCTGCTGTACCATCGGCATATTACGCCGCTACACCTCTTTTTTAGTAGGTTCTCAATAGAGGTAATAGGCATAACATTTGCCTACATGCTTATCGTTGTTTTCTTAAATTTCTTTGGTCTAATGCCTTTGCCCAAAGATCTCTTAGTGCTGATGGGTGGTTGGGCTTTGCTCGCGTGGTTGGCTTTCGGTGTGGCCCTCATTATGGGCGCGCTGGCAGAAATGTTTGAGTTTGTAGAGCGTTTCGTGCAGGTCCTCACCTACATATTGATTCCGCTGTCTGGTGCATTTTTCATGATCTCCGCGTTGCCGCCAACTTACCGTCATTACGTGATGATGCTCCCTTTCGTTCACTGTTTTGAACTGATGCGCGGTGCCTATTTTGGCCCGTTCCTCAAGACATACTATGACGTACCTTATGCCATCACCTGGGCCGCTGGACTTACCCTGATAGGGCTGATTGTGGTCCAGTATGTTCGCGAACGTGTGGAAGTCGAAAAGGGGCCGTTCATCACCACGCTTGCACGAGATTACCGGCTCGGCGACCCATGCTCTCCAAACCATCAAATCACACCCACGCCGCGCCCCACCGTGTGCACACACCCCCGAGCGCAGCGACGGTA
>JAQGIW010000003.1 GCA_028290905.1 Caulobacteraceae bacterium
AGCATGGCGTAGCCGGCGACCACCGAGGCCCCGGTGAGGACGCTGAACGGCGTCAGCCAGTCCCACCAGCCGCCGGCGTAGCCGCGTCCCGACAGGCTGACGCCCTGCAGGATCGCGCCCAGGATCACACCCTGGCTGAAGGCGGCGAGGGTCGAGCCGCCGAAGAAGGCGACGTCCCAGGCCCAGCGCGCCCGCTGCGTCCGCCAGCGGTATTCGAAGGCCACGCCGCGGAAGATCAGGCCCACAAGCCTGGCGAGCCGGGGCGCGTAGACCGCCGGCAGCAGGATCGAATAGGCGAGCGGAAACGCCGCCATCAGGCCGCCGCCGCCGAGCACCAGCCAGGTCTCGTTGCCGTCCCATACCGGGGCCACCGAATTCATCGCCGTCTCCCGCGCCCGCTCGGCGCCGAGCAGCGGAAAGAGGATGCCGATGCCCAGGTCGAAGCCATCCAGTACGACGTAGGCGAACACCGCGAAGGCGATCAGCCCGGCCCAGATCAGAGTGAGTTCGGTGCTGTAGGTCATGGCGCGCGGCTCACGGGCTGTGCAGCAGGCGATCGGGATCGATCCCGGGCGCGGGGGTGATGCCGGCGGCGCGAATGGGCCCGTGGGTGTCCAGGTCCGCCTCGTGCGACGACGGCGGCTGGCTCATCAGCCGCAGCAGGTAGAACACGCCCGATCCGAACACGATGAAATAGACGACGGCGAAGGCGGCCAGCGAGGCGGCGACGGCCGGCGCCTCGAGCGGCGACGCCGACTGGCTGGTGCGCAGCAGGCCATAGACCGTGTACGGTTGCCGGCCGACCTCGGTGGTCACCCAGCCGGCGATGACGCTCACCAATCCCGCCGGCCCCATGGCCAAGGCGAACCGATGGAGCCACGGCCAGTCGTAGAACCGCCGCCGCAGCCGGGCGATCAACGCCGTGAGGCCCAGCAGGGCCATCGCGAACCCGAGGCCGACCATGATCCGGAACGTCCAGAAGACGATGGCCACGGGGGGCCAGTCGGCGCGGGGGATCGTTTCGAGCCCGGGCAAGGGGGCGTTCAAGTCGTGCTTCAGGACCAGCGACGACAGCTTGGGGATGGCGATGGAGTCCTTCACCACCGCGTGCTCCTGGTCGGGCAGGCCGAAGAGCACCAGCGGCGCGCCGTGGGGGTAGCTTTTGAAGTGGCCCTCGACGGCCATGATCTTCGCCGGCTGGTGGTCCTGGCTGTTGAGCCCCAGGGTGTCGCCGACCGTGATCTGGATCGGCGCGACCAGGGTCGCCATCCACATGGCCATCGAGAACATGGTCCGCGCCTCGGCGTTGGGCGTATCCCGCAGCTTCCGGGCCCTGAGCAGATGGAAGGCGCCCACCGCCCCCACCACCAGCGAGGTGGTCAGGTAGGCCGCCAGCACCATGTGGGTCTCGCGCAGCGGGAACGACGGGTTGAAGATCACCTTCAGCCAGTCGACGGGGACGAACTGGCCCTGGGCGTTGATGGCGAACCCGGCCGGGGTCTGCATCCAGCTGTTCGCCGCCACGATCCAGAAGGCCGAAAGCAGCGTGCCGAGCGCCACGGCGAGGGTGGCCACGAAGTGAAGCGTCTTGCCCACCCGCTCCAGGCCGAACAGCATCACGCCCAGAAACCCTGCCTCCAGGAAGAACGCGGCCATGACTTCGTAGGCCATGAGCGGGCCGACCACCGCGCCCGCCTTGTCGGAGAACACCGACCAGTTGGAGCCGAACTGGTAGGACATCACCAGGCCCGAGACGACGCCCGACCCGAACACCACGGCGAAGATCTTCAGCCAGTAGCGGAAGAGGTTGAGATAGACCGCGCTCCCCGTCCGCAGCCACAACGCCTCCAGCACGGCGAGATAGCTCGCCAGGCCGATGGTGACAGACGGAAATATGATGTGGAACGCCATGGTGAAGGCGAATTGGCCGCGGGCCAGGGTCAGGGCGTCGGTCATGCCGCCTCCTTGCGGTCAAGATTTGGTCCCCCAAGTCTGGCAATTCAAGGCGCTGAGCAGGATGGCTTTGACCATATCCGGCCCCTAGCCAGCGACCGCGCTCGCGCCTACCTTATGTTCATGCCTCGTTCCGCCCAGAGTCCTCGTGTCGTGAGTCCTCGTGTCGTGAGTCCTCGCGCCGCGAGTCCCGGCGTCTCCGACGTGTCGGGCGCCTTCGTCCACGATCTCGCGCCGTCCGCCATGCCGATGCTGTGGACGCCGCACCGGCCCGCTCGCCCTCAGAAGAGCGAGGGCGGGCGGCGGTTCCAGCTGGTCAGCGACTACGAGCCGGCCGGCGACCAGCCGGGGGCCATCGACGAACTCGTCGCCGGCATCGAGGAGCGCGAGCGCGACCAGGTGCTGCTGGGCGTCACCGGCTCCGGCAAGACCTTCACCATGGCCAAGATCATCGAGGCCACCCAGCGCCCGGCCCTGATCCTGGCCCACAACAAGACCCTGGCGGCGCAGCTCTACAGCGAGTTCAAGAGTTACTTCCCCAACAACGCGGTCGAATACTTCGTTTCTTACTACGACTACTACCAGCCGGAAGCGTACGTCGCCCGCACCGACACCTATATCGAGAAGGATTCGTCGCGGAACGAGCAGATCGACCGCATGCGCCACTCCGCCACCCGGGCCATCCTGGAGCGCGACGACGTGATCGTGGTGGCCTCGGTCTCCTGCATCTACGGCATCGGCTCGGTGGAGACCTATACGGCGATGACCTTCACGGTCAGCGTCGGCGATGTCATCGACGACAAGCGGCTGATGGCCGACCTGGTCGCCCAGCAGTACAAGCGCAACGACCAGGCCTTTGAGCGCGGGAGTTTTCGCCGCCGCGGCGACACCCTGGAGATCTTCCCGGCCCACTACGAGGACCGCGCCTGGCGGATCACGATGTTCGGCGACCAGATGGAGGCGATCGCCGAGTTCGACCCCCTGACCGGCAAGAAGACGGCCGACCTGGAAAGCGTGAAGGTCTACGCCAACAGCCACTACGTCACCCCGCGCCCGACGCTGCGCCAGGCGGTGAACGCGATCAAGGACGAGTTGAAGCAGCGCCTCGACTGGCTGGTCGCCAACGGCAAGCTGCTGGAGGCGCAGCGGCTGGAGCAGCGCACCACCTTCGACATCGAGATGATCGAGGCCACCGGCAGCTGCGCCGGCATCGAGAACTACTCCCGCTACCTCACCGGCCGCCGGCCGGGCGAGCCGCCGCCGACCTTTTTCGAATACATCCCCGACAACGCCCTGCTGTTCGTCGACGAGAGCCACCAGACGATCCCGCAGCTCGGGGCCATGTACCGCGGCGACTACAGCCGAAAGTTCAACCTGGCCGAGTACGGCTTCCGCCTGCCCTCCTGCCTGGACAACCGCCCGCTCAAGTTCGAGGAGTGGGAGGCCATGCGGCCGGACAGCCTGTTCGTCTCCGCCACCCCCGCCAAATGGGAGCTGGAGAAGGCCGGCGGCGTCTTCGTCGAGCAGGTGATCCGCCCCACCGGCCTGATCGACCCGCCGGTCGAGGTGCGCCCGGTGGCCAAGGACGGCTTCTCCCAGGTCGACGACGTCATCGCCGAGTGCCGGGAGTTCGCCAAGCGCGGCTACCACAGCCTGGTCACCGTGCTCACCAAGAAGATGGCCGAGGACCTCAGCGAATACATGCACGAGCAGGGCCTGCGCGTGCGCTACATGCACAGCGACGTCGACACCCTCGAGCGCAACGAGATCATCCGCGACCTGCGCCTGGGCGCCTTCGACGTGCTGGTCGGCATCAACCTGCTGCGCGAGGGCCTGGACATTCCCGAGTGCGGCCTGGTGGCGATCCTCGACGCCGACAAGGAGGGCTTCCTCCGCTCGGAGACCTCGCTGATCCAGACCATCGGCCGGGCGGCGCGCAACATCGACGGCCGGGTGATCCTCTACGCCGACACCGTCACCGGCTCGATGGAGCGGGCGATGAGCGAGACCAGCCGCCGGCGCGAGAAGCAGGCCGTCTGGAACCTCGACCACGGCATCACGCCCGAGAGCATCAAGAGCCAGATCAAGGACATCCTCGCCAGCCCCTACGAGCGCGGCGACCGGGTGACGGTGGACGTCGGCGTCGCCGAGGACGCCAGGCCCTTCCTGGGCTCCAACTTCCAGGCCACCCTGCGCGACCTGGAAGCCAAGATGCGCGAAGCCGCCGGCAACCTGGAGTTCGAGGAAGCCGCCCGCCTCCGCGACGAGATCAAGCGCCTGAAGCTGCTGGACCTGGAGTTCGCCAACGAAGCCCTGACCCCGGCGGGGGAAGCGGTGGATCGCGGGGTGGTGACGAAGGCGAAGGCCGACGCGCGGGCGGAGAAGGCGGCGCGGTGGCGGAAGGGGGGACGGCGGTAGAGGGCACCGAGCAGGGGGCGGGTAGTGGCGGGCGTTGCGGGTCTTACCGTTGGAACTCAAATTTGCGCCGCGCAAGGGTTTGATGCATTGTTGCATCGCCCTCGGGCAATCAAACCGATGCCCCTGTAATGAGGGCTCGGGGTGATAAATCAGACGCACTGGTCGGGGGAAGCCGTGTCAGAAGTACCAGTGGAAGAAATCGAAAGCCCCAAACCCAGGATCTTAGACGCTATTGGGGAAGTCCTGTGCGTGTGCTT
>JAQGIW010000268.1 GCA_028290905.1 Caulobacteraceae bacterium
TTGGGGGGAGTACGGCCGAAGGCCGGGAGGGGGGCTCCCCGAGCCGGAGAGGATCAGCGGCCATGGGCGCGGCCGAAGTGGCGCTCGATGCGGGCCTGGACCATTTCCAGCATGATCGAGAACACCCAGTAGATCAGCGAGGCGGTGAGCATCATCTCCATGTGGCGGAACTCGGACTGGCCCTGGGTGCGCGCCAGGTACATCAGCTCCCACACCCCGACCACCGAGACCAGCGAGCTGTCCTTGAGCATGGCGATGAACTGGTTGCCGGTGGGCGGGATGATCACCCGCATGGCCTGGGGCAGGATCACGCGCAGCAGGGTGTCGGCCGGCTTCAGGCCCAGGGCGCGGGCCGCCTCCCACTGGCCGATCGGGATGCTCTGGATGCCGGCCCGGAAGATCTCGGTCATGTAGGCGCCGTAGCAGAGGGCGAGCGCGGCGATCCCGGCGGGAATGGCGTCGACCACGATCCCCACCTGCGGCAAGCCCAGGTAGATCAGGTAGATCTGCATCAGGAGGGGGATGCCGCGGAACAGGGAGGTGTAGAAGTTGGCGATGCCGACGGCGACGCCGTTGCCCGACAGCTTGGCGATCGCCCCGGCCAGGGCCAGGACGGACGCGAAGACGATGGCGCAGGCCGAGATCAGCAGGGTGTTGACCAGGCCGATCGACAGCAGGATCCAGATCTTGCGCCGGATGAACGCATAGCTGAGGTCGAAGGAGTAGAAGAAGACCAACAGCAGCAGGGCCAGCTCCAGCCACACGGCCCAGACCTGCCAGCGGGTCTTCAGGCCCAGGACGACCCAGGCGTTGGCCCCGATCAGCGCGGTGAGCGCCGCCGCGACGACCGCGCCGGCGGCGTCGCCCCGCGGCGCCGCAAGGCCGAGGCCGCCCAGCGCTTTCAGCAGCACCGGCCAGTGTGCGGCGTCGCCGCGCAACAAGGCCAGATACACCAGCGCCAGGATCGGCAGCAGGACGACCGGGCGCCGCAGCAGCGGCGGATAGTCGATGTTATCGGCGAAGTTCATTGAGCCAGTCCTGCGTCTGTAGCGCCCAGTAGGTGGCCTGCGCCGCCATCCGGCCGGCCGGCCCGCCGTTCCAGGCGAGGCCGAAGGGGGCGAACAGGCGATAGCGGTCGCTCTGGCCGGTGATCGCCTCGGCCACGAGCCGCCCGCCGATCGCGGTGGTGTTGAGCCCGTGGCCGCCGAAGGCCGTGCAGCTCCACAGGCCTGGCCCCAGGGAACCGATCTGCGGCATCAGGTGGCGGGCGTAGGCCATCAGGCCGGACCAGGCGATGTCGACCTCGAGGTCGCGAAGCTGCGGATAGGTGGAGGTCATGGACGCGCGCAGCAGGTCGGCCAGCCGCCGGGGCTCGTCGGTCCGGGTGGTGATCTTGCCGCCCCACAGGATCCGCCGCCCGCCGTCCACCAGCCGGTAATAGTCCCCGGCGCGCCGGCGGTCGCCGATCGCCGCGGGGGTGCGGATGGCCGTGGCGATCAGCTCCGGCTCGGCCTTTGTGAGCATCACATAGGTGGCGATCGGCAGGTAGGCGGCGTGCAGGCGCCGGCACAGGCGTCCGCTGTAGCCGCCGGTGGCGATCACGACGTCCTTGGCGATGACGGCGCCCTCCCCCGCGGTCACGCGATGGGCCGCGCTCCGCGAGCCGAGCGAGGTCACCGGCGATTCCTCGAACACCCGCCCGCCCAGGCGCTCGATCTCGCCGGCCAGGGAGCGGCTGTAGGCGAGCGGATCGATGTGGAAGGCCTGGGGTTGATAGAGGCCCTGGAAGTAGCGCGGGGAGAGGAGCGCCGCCTGGACCTGCTCCCGCGGCCAGAATTCGATGGGGTAGTCGAAGTCCCGGGCCATCTGGTCGCGCCAAGTCTTCAGGGCGTCACCGGCCTCGTGGCGCGAGGCGGAGAGGTAGCCGAAGACCGGGTCGGCGCCGGCGATGGCCAGGCCATCGATGGCGTCGGCGACCGCGCGCATGCCCTCGATGGAGAGCCGGTGCAGGGCGCGGGCGTGGTCCTCGCCGACGGCGCGCACCAGCGCAGCGTGGCCGGCGGAGAACCCCGGGCTGACGAAGCCGCCGTTGCGGCCAGAGGCGCCCCACCCTATCCGCCGGCCTTCCACCAGGCAGACGCCGCGCCCGGCCCGGGCCAGCTCCAGGGCGGTGGTCAGGCCGGCGAGGCCGCCGCCGATCACGCAGACGTCCGCCTCGACCTCCGCGGCTAGCGGCGGCCGCGGCCCGGGATCGGCTAGCCGCTCCCGGTACCAGGTCTCGACATACGAGCCGGTCATGGGGTCACCGGCTGTAGTCCTTGCCGTACCACTTCAGGGTGATGGCGCGCAGGGTTCCGTCGGCCCGCATGGCGGCGATGATCGCCCGGATCCTGGCCGTCCAGCCCGGATCGCCCTTGTCGGTGACCACGGTCAGCGGTTCGCGGAAGGCGTAGCCGTCCGGCAGCACCCGGAGCGGATATCCGGCGCGGATGGCGTGGAGGACGGTCTGTTCCGGCGCCAGCACCGCGTCGAGCCGCACTCCCGCCTTCAGCCGCAGGTCGTCGAAAGGCATCATCGAGTTGGCGTAGGTGCGCACCTTGCCGGGGAACACCGAATAGCTGACCGGCGGGGCGCCGGGATCGTCGATCTCCAGCCGGCGGCGGATGTAGTCCTCCGAGGTGGTGCCGGTCTCGACGCCGATCTTCCTGCCGTCGAGGTCGGCGCGCCGGCGGATCGGACTGGCCGCGTTCACCACGAAGACATAGGGGCTGTAGTAGTAGACCCCGGCGAAATCGACCACCTGGGCCCGGGCCTTGGTCGGGGTGGCCGAGCCCACCATCATGTCCCAGCGCCCGTACCAGTGACCGCCGGTCATCAGGGCCCAGTCGGGGGTCTCGAACCGCGCCCTCACGCCAAGACGCCGGGCAATCTCGCGGGCGACGTCGATGTCGAAGCCGGCCAGATGACCCTGGTCGTCGATATAGCCCTGGGGCTCCCAGCCGGCGTTGGTGGCGACGATGAGCACACCCCGCGCCTGGACCCGGCGCAAGGTGTCGCCGGCCCTGGCGAGGCCGCCCGCGAGCAGGCCGATCGCCAGGATGAGTATCGCGACCAGCTCGAGGCGGCGTGTGTGACGCATGTAGCCAGGAGACCTATCGCGTGATTCTCCCCCCATCCAGGCGCCTGGACGTTCAGCCGGCCGGCAGCACGCGGGCGGCGGCGTCGGCGCTGTCCTCGGGGTGGGTGTTGAAGGCTATGGCGGCGCCCGGAGCGGCTTTGTGCACGGCGTTGACCACCGCCTCGAACATCAGGAGGCTTTGGGGCGGCAGGCGGAGGCCGGCGCCGATCACCACACAGTCGTAGGACTCCGCCGCGAGCCTGCGGTCCACGTCCGGTCCCGCGGTCTTGTCGGGCTTGATCAGGCAGAGGTCGGCGCGCCATCCGCGTTCGGCCATCTGCTTCAAAGCTACGTCTATGCCGGCGTGGATCTTCCCGGCGGTCATGCCGGACGGCAGCGCGGGGTCGCTGAAGTCCACCGTCTCCGGTTCTTGACCCACGAACAGGACGCGCGTCATCTTCAGCTTCTCCCGGCGTGGGCCACCTTCTCCGATAGAGCCCAGGCCCACAAGGGCCCCGACCCGAACCAAGCTTTCGGGGGAGACGATGGCGATTGCAGCGACGCTGGGTTTGCGCCCCCACACCTACTGGACACCCGCGGCCGTGCTGGCCGGCCCGGCGACGGGCCCGCGCCTGATCGCGCGGCGGCGGATCGTGTTCGCCACGGGGCGGGAGCGGATGGCCTATCATCAGGCCGCCGAGATCGGGGCGGAAGGGGCGCAGGCCCTGATCGACGGCGTGCGCATGGCCACGCGGAAGAACGCGGCGGAGGAGATCGCCGCCCTCCTCGCCGACCTGCGGCGGGACGGGGTCACGGTCGACATGGCCGTCGTGCCCGAAGCGAGGCCCAGGCTGCCGGCGACGGTGGCGGAGATCGTGCAGGTCCACGCCCTGATGCACGCGGCGGAGGGCGTCTTCTATCGCGACGTGGTCGCCGAGGCGTGCCGCGAGCTTGGGCTGGAGGTCGTCCGCACGCTCGAACGTGACCTCCCCGAAGCGGCGGCGGCGATCCTGGACATCGAGCCGGCGGCCCTGGCGGCGCGGCTGACCGATCTGGCGGCGGGCCTCGGTCCGCCATGGAACGAGGACTACCGCTTCGCCGCGCTGGCGGCGTGGCTGGGCCTTGCCGGGCTGAGAGGCCTTGGTGGGTGAGCAAGCCACCCGGTCGGCCTGTCGTGAGTCGAACACGAATCCTGCAGTTACAGGGCCGCGCGCTCTACCGTTGAGCTACAAGCCATAGTCGGGATGGCTGGGGTTGAACCAACGACCTCCGCGCCTCAAGCGCGGCGCTCTTCCGGCGTTGCGGGCATGGCGCCAAATCCCACGATCATAGATATCGTCTATCGCATTGCGAAAAACAATCGATTTGGTTTATGCGTCCGAGATCCCTAAGTGCGGCGCTCCATCCATTTTCCACCCAGGAGCACGACATGTCTCTGATCAACACACAGATCAAACCGTTCAAGGCCGAGGCCTATAAGGACGGGAAATTCATCACGGTCTCGGACGCCCATATGAAGGGCCAATGGTCGGTGATGTTCTTCTATCCGGCCGACTTCACCTTTGTCTGCCCGACCGAGCTGGAAGACCTGGCCGACAACTACGCGGAATTCGAGGCGCTCGGCGTGGAGATCTACAGCGTCTCGACCGACACCCATTTCGCTCACAAGGCCTGGCACGACACTTCCGACGCGGTCGGCAAGATCCGCTACACCATGATCGGCGATCCCACCGGAACGATCTGCCGCAATTTCGAGGTCATGATCGAAGACGAAGGTCTCGCGGACCGCGGGACCTTCGTCGTCGATCCCGAGGGCCGCATCCAGATCATCGAGATCACGGCCGGCGGCGTGGGCCGCGACGCGCTCGAGCTGCTGCGCAAGATCAAGGCGGCCCAGTACGTCGCCGCGCACCCCGGCGAGGTCTGCCCGGCCAAGTGGCAGGAGGGCGAGAAGACACTGGCCCCCTCGCTCGACCTCGTCGGCAAGATCTGAAGCCACGCTAGTGTGCTGGATTTGAAGTTCGCCGGTGTGTGAAATTCGCTCCTGAGATGCCACAAACAGCGGCGAATTTCTGGATCGCCACACCAGAGATCAACCGGCCCCGCCGCGCGCGGCGGGGCCGACCTCTCCTCAATTCTCCCATTCACGGAGCGAAGCGATGTTGGACGCCGGCTTGAAGGCTCAGTTGAAGACCTATCTGGCCAAGGTCACCGAACCGGTGGCGCTGGTCGCTTCGCTCGATGACGGCGCCAAATCCGCCGAGCTCTTCGACATGCTGCGGGAGATCGCGGCCCAATCGGACAACGTCAGTGTGACGCGCGACGGCGCCGATGCGCGCAAGCCGTCATTCGCCATCACGCGGCCGGGGACCGATATCAGCGTCGGCTTCGCCGGCCTGCCGCTGGGACACGAATTCACGTCCCTGGTCCTGGCCTTGCTCTGGGTCGGGGGCCATCCGCCGAAGGTGGAGGCCGAGGTGATCGAACAGATCCGCGCTCTGGATGGCGACTATCAGTTCGAGACCTATTTCTCGCAGTCGTGCCAGAACTGCCCCGACGTCGTGCAGGCCCTGACGCTGATGAGCGTCGTCAATCCCAGAATCCGCCACGTCGCGATCGACGGCGCCCTCTTCCAGGACGAGGTCGAGGCCGAAAAGATCATGGCCGTTCCAACGGTGTTGCTCGACGGTCAACTGTTTGCCCAGGGCCGCATGACCCTGGAACAGGTGCTGGCGAAGCTCGATACCGGCGCCATGGCCCGCCAGGCGGACAAGATCGCCGGTCGCGAACCCTTCGACGTTCTGGTCGTGGGCGGCGGCCCGGCTGGCGCGGCCGCCGCGATCTATGCGGCGCGCAAGGGCATCAGTACGGGCGTGGTGGCGGAACGTTTCGGCGGCCAGGTCCTGGACACGATGGCGATCGAGAACTTCATCTCCGTCAGCCACACCGATGGCCCGCGGATGGCGGCCGGCCTGGAACAGCATGTGAAGGACTACCAGGTCGACGTCATGAATCTGCAGAAGGCGGTCGAGCTGATCCCGGCGAAAGATCCCGGCGGCCTGATCGAGGTGCGGCTCGAAAGCGGCGCCAGTGTTCGCTCGCGCAGTGTCGTGCTTGCCACCGGCGCCCGGTGGCGTCAGATGAACGTTCCCGGCGAAGAGACCTATCGCAACAGGGGCGTAGCCTATTGTCCCCACTGCGACGGCCCTCTCTACAAAGGCAAGCGCGTGGCCGTCATCGGTGGCGGCAACAGCGGCGTCGAGGCGGCAATCGACCTGGCCGGCGTCGTGGCCCACGTCACCCTGCTGGAGTTCGACAGCCGCCTGAGGGCGGACGCCGTCCTGCAGCTCAAACTGGCGAGCCTGCCCAACGTCCGCATCGTCACTTCGGCCCTGACCACCGAAGTGCGGGGCGACGGGGCCCGGGTGACGAGCCTGATCTACAGGGACCGCAACCGCGACGCCGTCCATGAGGTCGAGCTGGAGGGTGTGTTCGTCCAGATCGGCCTGGCCCCCAACACCGAGTGGCTGAGGGAGACGATCGCCCTGACCCCGCGCGGCGAGATCGAGGTGGATTTCCGGGGCGAGACCTCCGTCCCTGGAGTCTTCGCGGCGGGCGACGCCACGACGACGCCGTTCAAGCAGATCGTCATCGCCATGGGCGAAGGCTCCAAGGCGGCGCTATCGGCCTTCGACCACCTGATCCGACAGCCGCTCGCCGAAGTCACCCGCGCCGCCGCCTGACCGGGTCGCGATCAGGCCCGGCGCCCCGACGCCACCCAGCCGCGCCGTGCCCACGGTGAGCGCATCCTCCACCAGGCCGGTCGGGCTTGACGGGTGGAAGCGTGTCAGGCGCGATCGGTATCAAGTGCGATGGAGAATCCCGATGATCGAAGCGTCCTGCCACTGCGGCGCCGTCCGGTTTGCGGTCGAGACCGCGCCCGGCGAGGTGAACGACTGCAACTGCTCGATCTGCCGGCGCTACGGCACGCTTTGGGCGTACTACCAGCCGCGGCAGGTGCGGTTCGCGGCCGAGAGCGGGCCTACCGATATTTACATGTGGGGCGACCGGATGCTGGAGTTCCACCGCTGCCGCGCCTGCGGCTGCGTCACCCACTGGTCTCCCGTTGACCGGGCCCACGGTCGCATGGGCGTCAACGCGCGGCTGATGCCCCCCGAGGTGCTCGCCGCCATCCCGGTGTTCCACGGCGACGGCGCCTCGATGTAAGGCTGCCTGGACCAGCGAGCCCATCCGCGTCAAGATTGGTTCTTCGCCGGAGGCAGCAAATCGGCAATATTTCTCGCGATAATTTGCCGAATCCGAGTGATCTGACTGTCGTCAAAGAGCGGCTTATTAATCAGCAAGCCTTGCATGGACGATACAAGATAATTCACCGCCACACTATACGCGATTGGCTCAGCTTCCCACTCGGGAAACACATGGATGACTTCGTCCAATTCAATGCGATTAAACCGGCGCGCGGTGGGCAGAAATGTCTCGGCGAGTTCGGCATCGGTTCGCGAAGCTATCAGTAATTCAAGATATGCGGAGAATTCACGGGTAAGGAGACTCTCCCAGTAAAGCTCAAGCCCCACCATGTTCTCGATCCGATCAACATCAGAAAGCGCGCGAAGTCGGGTGATCAACACTTCCATGCGCCTGAAGACGGTATAGCCAATCACAGAGTCTATCAACTCATGCCTGGTGGGGTAGTGATGGAGCATGGCCCCTCGCGAAACTCCTGCGATTTCAGCTATCAGCTGCGTGGTCGTGTGCGCATAGCCATGCTTTTCCAGGCAGTCGATGGCCGCCTCCAGGATCACGACGCGGGTCTGCGCGCTCTTACGCTTTTGCCAATTCTCGCCTTCGTGCTCCAGGTCGACTGGTTCGAGTTGGGCCAAGACTCGGCCGACGACGATGTCCATGGGAACCGGTCCTCTGAATTGGAGCACGCCGCTAGGCCGGCGGGCTCGCCGCGCAATAGAGGATCGCCTTGCGCGCCGTGGCGGCCCAGGCGTCGGGCGGGTCGAGGGTGAGGTATCGCTCGTACAGCGCCTTCGCGGATCGCATCTCGCCGGCTTTCATCCGCAGCTGCGCCAGGTTGAACAGCGCATCGGCATGGTTCGGATCGGCGTCGAGCACGCGGTCCAGCTCCGTTCCCGCGGCGTCCGCCTTGCCGGCCGCCTCCAGCGCCTGGGCGAGGTTGTAGCGAGCCTCGACGAACCTCGCGTCGCGGGCGAGCGCCTGCTGGTAGGCGAGCACGGCCTGGTCGGATGCGCCTTGCGCCAGGCGGATGTTGCCCAGGTTGTAGGGGGCGATGGCGTCGCCGCGGTCGGCTCGGCCGCACATGTCGTAGAGCCGGGCGGCGTCATCGAGATTGCCGTTCGCCTCGGCCAGCGCCGCGCCTTCGAAGAGGTCGTCGAGGGTCGCGTGGTCCTCGTCGAGCGGGAAATAGCCCTGCCCTTCGAGAGTGGTGAGCCCATCCTGCCACTGCAGGGCGGCTTCCCCGGACGCCGTCAGGACGATCTTGTGGCGGCCCAGCGGCGAGAGATCGCGCGCCCGCGTCAGGATGCGCACGGCATCGGCGCGGGATCGGCCGCCTTCGATGAGTTCGCCCGCCGTGCGAAGAGTGGCGGCGTCACCGAACCGGCAGCTGTCTCCCTCGACAACGATGAGGTCGAACGCCGCCAGGATGTCGGCGTCGTCGCGCGTGAGCGGGGTCTGGGCCAGGGCAGTCGACAGCGGAAGCGTCGGGGCCGCGCCTGATCCTTCGCCGGAGAGGCCGGCCGCGAACGCGCGCTCACCCTTGACGGGAACGCTTCGGCCGGCGGCCGACCGCAGGCGCGCACTCAAGGCGCCGCTGTCGACCAGGGTGGTCGCCAGGGCGCCGACGACGAGGACGTGGCTGCGGCGCGTGAGATCCCTCGCCACCTGGCCGCCGCCGCGCACGATCCGGGCGACCAGGCGGTCACGCACGCCGGGGGAAAACCGGCCGTAGAGCGCTACCGCGCGATCCCGCAGGTCCATGGCCTCAAGAGGCATCGTTTCAGGCGGCGCCGGACTTTTTCCTGGCCGCGGGCTTGGCCGGTTCGGCGTTCACCACCGTCGCCTTCTTCGCGCCCTTGGGGGCGGCGCCGGCGGCCTTGGCCAAGGTCGCCTTGCCCAGGCTCGGGGCGGGCGGGCGACGCTCCTCCTGGATGCTTCGCTTCAGCGCGTCCATCAGGTTCACCACATTGCCGCGCTCGGGCGCCTTGGCGATGACCGGCTGGCCGCCGGAGATCTTGGACTTCACCAGCGTCAGCAGCGCCTCTTCATAGCGATCCTCGAAGGCTTCGGGCGCGAACGTCATCTGCTTCTGCTCGATGATCATGGCGGCCATGCCGAGCATGTCGTCGGAGAACTTCACGTTGAGCTTGTCGAGGGCGCTCGACGGCTCCCGCACTTCCTTGGCGGAACGCAGGGTCACAAGCCGGAAGCCGTCGGTGATCGGCTCGATGGCCACCAGACGTTCGCGGCCGGAGAGCACAATGCGGGCGATGGCGACCTTGCCGGCGCGCGTCATCGCCTGGAGGATGACGGCGAAGGTCTCCTCGGCGATCGGACCGTCCGGGGCCAGGTAGTAGGTGGAGTCCAGATAGATGCGGTCGATCTGGCTGTCGTCGACGAAGCCGTCGATATCGATGGTCTTGCTGGACTCGATCTCGATCTCGTCCAGCTCTTCGGCGGTGACGACGACGTATTTGTCCTTCTCGAACTGGTAGCCCTTGACCAGATCGGCGCGGTCGATCTCACCCAATTCCGGATCATGGTACTTCTGCTGGACACGGTTGAGCGTGTCCTTGTGGAGCATGTTGAACGAGATCTTGCCGGCGGTCGAAGACGTCGCCGGATAGAGCTTCACCGGACACGAGACCAGCGACAGCTTGAGGTAACCTTTCCAGGACGCGCGTCCAGCCATGCCGACTCCCCTTAGGTCTTCATCCCGATCTCACGCCGCATCGCCGGCGTGATCCTGGCGAGGCTTGATCCTAACTCATTCCAGGGGTCCTGGGCCAGTCCCTCCAGTCGCGCGTGAATATTGAGGCGGTTGAAGGCGGCGCCGCCGGCAAGCTTGCGAAGCTCGTTCCAGGCGATCGGCGTCGCCACCGGGAAGCCCGGACGGGCGCGAAGCGAGTAGGACGCCACCGCGCTCGCGCCGCGTCCGTTCCGCAGATAGTCGAGAAAGATCCTCCCCTTGCGCCGCTCCTTGCCTGAGACGGCGGTGAAGAGACCCGGCGCGTCCGACGCCATTGACCGGGAAAAGGCCTCGGCGAACCCCTTCACCAGGCGCCAATCCTGACCGCCCGCCATAGCCATCACAAGATGAAGGCCTTTGCCGCCGGTCGTTCGCAAGAAGACGCGGAATCCCATCGCCTCCAGCCGATCCTTCAGGATCTCCGCGGCGTCGCAGACGCGCGCCCACGGGAGGGCCTCATCAGGGTCGAGATCGATGATCAGCCGGTCCGGGTGCTCGGGATCGTCGATGTGGCAGCCCCACAGGTGGAACTCGACGGCGCCGAACTGGGCCAGGGCGAGATAACCCCTCGGCTCGGTGACGGCGATGAACGCCGCGCGCCCTTCCTCGTCGGCGAGCTCGACGGTCTCGATACCCGCGGGCAGGCCGGCGAAGGCGTGGCGCTGATAGAAGCAATCGTTGATGTCGCCGGTGGGGCAGCGAAACACCGTCACCGGGCGACGCAGCACCTCGGGCAGCAGCCAGTCGCCGACCCGCGCATAGTAGAGCGCCAGATCGAGCTTGGTGACGCCGCTGCCGGCGAAGATCTCGCGGTCGGGATTGGTCAGCTGCACGGCGGCAAGGTCGCGGTCTCCCACCAGTTTCGGCTTGATCGACCTGGCTGAACGGGCTCGCTCGCGCGGGGCGAGGCCCATGAACACCGGGGCGCGGGGGGCGCCTTGCGCCCCGCGACTGCGATAGCCGATCTCGGCGGTCCATTCAGGCTCGACCCAACGGGCGCCGGGCGTCTTGGGAACGGGCGCCGCCGGTGATGTGCGCTCCGACTTCGACAGCGCAGCGAAGAGCTCCCGCGCCCGCTCGTCGCCGATCCCCGAGCCGACGCGGCCGAGGTAGACCACCTCACCGTCGCGTTCCTCGCCGAGAAGGAGCGACGACGCGGCCCTGGGCATGTTGGAGAGGAAGCCGAGGACGACGAAGGTCCCGATCTCGACGCGCTTGACCTTCAGCCAGTTCTCCGATCGCATCTGGACGTAGCGGGCGTCGGTCCTCTTCGAGACGATGCCCTCGAGCCCCATCCGGCTCGCCTGGGCGAACAGCGCCTCGCCGTCACCCTCGATGTGTTCGCTGAGCTGCACCGGCGACCGGTGGTCGATCAGCGGACTTACCAGGCCTTCCAGGGCCTTCTTGCGATCGATCAGCCGCGCGGCGCTGAGGTCGTAGCCGTCGAGGTGGACGAGATCGAAGGCGATGTAGGTCATCGCGTGCGTCTCGCGCTCCGCCAGGGCCCGCTCGAGCAGGTCGAGCGAGGTGACGCCGCGCGGATCCTGGACCACCACCTCGCCGTCCAGGATGGCGCTCTTGCACGGCAGCTTCTGGAACGCCCTGGCGAGCGCGCCGTAGCGGGCGGTCCAATCGTGTCCGTTGCGGGTGACGAGGCGGACCGTCCCCGCCTCGACGAAGACGAGCGTGCGATAGCCGTCGTACTTGATCTCGTGCAGCCAGCCCGCGGTCCTGGGGGGCGCGTCGGCGGGCGTGGCGAGCTGCGGCCGCCAGCGCGCGGGCATGGGGGCCGCGACCGCGCCGGGGATGCTGGCCGCCTTGCGGCGCGGCGCGGGTTTCCTGGCCGGTGGGGGCGCCTCGTCGACCGGGAGGCCGGTGATGACGCTGTTGGGGGCCTCGACCAGGACGTCGTACTCGGCGATCGGGCGCACCGCGATGTCGCGCTCCTTGATCAGGAGCCAGTTGGTCGGATCGTCGGGCAGGCGCTTGAGCATCCAGCCGCCCGCCAGCTTCTCCCCCAGCAACCGGAACTTGATCTCGCCGGCGGCCAAGGCCTCCTGCGGATCAGCGAGCGTCACCCAGGTGCCGCGGTCCCAGACGATCACCGTGCCTGCCCCATAGTTGCCGGCCGGGATGCGCCCCTCGAAGCCGGCGTAGTCGAGCGGGTGATCCTCGACCTGCTTGGCGAAGCGACGCACCTTCGGATCGAGGCACGGCCCTTCCGGCACGGCCCAGCTCTTGAGCGCGTCGCCGATCTGCAGCCGCAGGTCGTAGTGCATCCGCCGGGCGTGATGCTTCTGAACGACGAAGATCGCCTCGTCCTGACCCGGCGCCCCGCCCTCGGGTTCCGGCGTCTCGCGGAAACGCCGCTTGGCTCGATAGGTGTCAATGCCGGTGGGCATGGCGGCAGCATGCCCAAGCGGGGCGACATCGTCCATCCCGCCGGGCCGCACGCCCTCTCTTCCCCCTCTGGGGGAAGTACCGGCGAAGCCGGGGAAGGGGGCTGACCGCGCGAGTTGTTCGCGGCGGCCGCCCCCTCCACCCCTTCGGGGCCCCCTCCCCCAGAGGGGAAGGAGATGTTACGTGGGCCTTATGGCGCCGCAGCCCGTCACGCTCAGGATCGCCGAAGGGGAGTCCGTCTCCGGGCTCTGGCAGTCGCCCCCTCAGCCCAAGGCCTGCCTCGCGCTGGCCCATGGCGCCGGCGCGGGCATGACGCACAGGTCGATGGCGGCGATCGCCGACGGCCTGGAAGCGCGCGGCGTCGCCACGCTGCGCTATCAGTTCCCGTACATGGAGCGGGGCGGCAGGCGGGTCGATCCGCCGGCCGTCGCCCATGCCGTGGTGAGGAAGGCCGTGGCCGAGGCCCGGCGGCGGGCCGGGTCGGCGCCGCTGTTCGCCGGCGGCAGGTCGTTCGGCGGCCGCATGACCTCGCAGGCGCAGGCCCTGGAGCCGCTCGAGGCCGTGCGCGGCCTGGTGTTCTTCGCCTTCCCTCTTCACACCGCGGGTAAGCCGTCGGACGAGCGCGCCGCGCATCTCGCGCAGATCACTGTGCCCATGCTGTTCCTGCAGGGGACGAAGGACGCACTCGCGGAACTCGACCTCCTCCGGCGCACGGCGGCCGGGCTCGGGGGCCGCGCGACGCTGAAGCTCTTCCCCGATGCGGATCACTCATTCCACGTCCCGGCGAAGACCGGCCGAACGGACGCGGAAGTGCTTGCCGCCATACTGGACGCGGCCGCCGCGTGGATGGCGGCGGACTAGCAGCGCGGGCCAGAAACTCACCATCACGGCGCGCCCAGCGTCCGCCCGAAGAACGCCAGGGCCATGTCGATGGCAGCCTGGTGGGTGGGGTCCTGCGGGACCTTGATGGCCGCGCAGAGGGGCACGGCGGCCACGCCCGCCGGGGTGCAGGCGCCAAGGAAGTCATAGTGGCCGACGCCGGGCAGCACCTTCAGCTCGGCGTGGGGGATTGCCTTCGCGGCGACCAGGCCATTGGTATCGGGCGGCGCCACCGGATCGGCCGCGCCCAGGATTATGGCCACGGGCGCCTGGAGCCGCGCCAGGCCCTCCGGCGGCAGCCCCTGCACGATGGCCGGGGCGATGGCGAAGGCGGCGCGGACGCCGGGGATGGCGTGGTCGTCGCCGGCCCGGGCGGCCTCGGCCAGGATGTCCGGCGAGGCGAACGCGCGTCGCTTGTCGTCCTCGGTGAAGGTGAACTCCTTCTGCGGCGCGCACACCCCGTCGGCGGGATGGCTGGCGCAGAAGGCCTGGAAGCGGTTCATGTCCACCTTGGCCCCGACGCTGACCAGGGACGTGAAGCCGCCGGCCGAGAAGCCGGAGACGCCGATGCGCCCGAGGTCGAGGTGCGGCCGGATCGCCGGGTCGGCCTTCACCGCGTCGAGCGCCGCGCGCAGGTCCTGAGCCCTGTCCCACGGCATGAGCGCGCCGGCCACGGTCATCTTGTCCATGGCATTGTTGCCGGGATGGTCGACGGCCACCACGACATAGCCGGCCCGCGCCAGTGCCGTCCCGAACCAGCCCATCATCCGGGCCGTGCCGCCGAAGCCATGGGAGAACAGGATCACCGGCCGGCGCCGGTCGTCGGCGAAGGGTGCGTCCGGGGCGACGGCGCCGACCCGGAACAGGGGACGGCCGGGAGGGCCGAGGTCGATCCGCTGTTCGACGGCGTCCGGGGCCGCCGGATACCAGACCGTCACGCGCACCTGGGACCGGTGCTCAGCGTCGCGCAGGGTCGCGGTCGCGTCGGCGGTCACCATGTGGCGTTCGCCCACCGGACCCGCGGGCGACGCGGGGGCGAGGCCACAGAGCGCGGCCGCCAGAACGACGAGGCTCAGAACACGGTTCATGGGCCAGCTCCGGACGATTCGTCGAGATCGCTTCTACAGGTATGCTGATGGCGCATTCTACGCACCCATCCCGTTGCGAGGCCCTCGATCGATGCAGACCTATCTCGAGCCGACCCAGGAGTCGGGGCGGGCTCTCTTCATGCGCGGCATACCCGGCGAGGTGGTGATGCTGAACCTGCTGCGCCTGCGCGAGGTCGCCGACTATTCCGCCAGCCCCGAGCTGGCGCCCGGGCAGCCGATCAGCGGCGCCGAGGCCTACGACCGCTACATCGCCCATACCCTCCCCTACCTTGCCGAGAGCGGCGGGGAGGTCCTGTTCCTGGGGGACGGCGGACCGTTCCTGATCGGTCCCGAGGGCGAGAGGTGGGATCGCGCCATGCTCGTGCGGCAGCGCTCCGTGGAGGCCTTCATGGCCTTCGCCGCTCACGACGCCTATCTCGCCGGCCTCGGGCACCGGACCGCGGCGGTCGCGGACTCACGACTGCTGCCCTTGGTCCAGGCGCCGGTCCCGCCCCCATCGCGCTGATCGGCTGCGGAAAGCCGTCGTTCGCGCCTTGCGCAAGCGGTTGGATCGCATCAGCCTTGCGCGTTTCGCCAGCTGTCGCGGGACAGCTTGGCGGCGGGGGCCTGCATGCAGACCAGGACTCATCGGATCGGGCGTTTTGCGGCGCGGGGAGCGGCGGCTTTCTGCGTCGCCTTTGCGGCGTTTCAGATCGCGCTCGCCGCGGGCGCCCCGTTCGGACAGATGACGTGGGGTGGTTCCACCGCGATCCTTTCGACCGGCATGCGCGCCGCCAGCGCCGGGGCCGCCGTGTACCTCGCCCTCGCCGCCGCCACGATGCTGGTGAGATCCGGCGACTGGGGCCGCGGTCTGCCTCAGGCGCCCTTTCGTTGGTTCAACGGATTGTTGGCCGTCCAACTCGGGCTCAATACCGCGGCCAACCTCGCGTCCCACACCGCAGCCGAACGCTACGGGATGGGCGCGGCGTCGGCGCTGGGGTTTCTCCTGTGCGTCTGCGCTCTTGTCGCCGCCCAGAACCCAGTGGCGGGATCCGGCGAGCCTCCTTCCCCACGGGGGTGAGCCCGCCGGGGGCTCCGACGCATCTTGACCGCACCGTGGTTTTCCCTGTTCGCTCGGCGCCTGGAACCCATGGGAATCCCCGATGGAGACGCCTTCCGGGACGCAGACCCTGCTTGGCGCGGAGCAGCCATTCTTCGTGACCCGGGAGAACATGGACGACGCCCAGTCGATGTCGTCCGCGACCTTTGCCCACGGCGATCTCTCCATCGGACGCTACCGGCGGGACCGGCCGGGTCTGGGTTTGAGCACGCCCAATCCTCCGTCCCCCTCTCTCATGGCCGTCGTCATATTGCGGCCGCGACCGCCGCACGCGGGCTGGCGCGACGGGCGCGCCCTTGACGTGCCCGCCCTGGGGAGGGGCGTCCTGGCGTGCCTCGACCTGCGCGAGTCATGGACCATGGATCTCTCGGAACCCTTCGATTCATGCCATGTCTACATCCCCCTGGCGGCGTTCGACGACATCGCCCTGGAGAACCGGCTGCCTCCCCTCGAACGACTGCATTGTCCCGCGACCGCCGCTGTCCACGACGAGACGATGCTGCATCTGGTCCAGGCGCTGGATCCCGCCCTGGCGAGGCCGCAGGAGGCCAACCGACTCTTCGCCGATCACGTCTTTTCGGCCATGACCATCCATCTCGCCTCGACCTATGGTCGCCTGGCGGGCGGCCCTTCCCCCAGCGCGGGTGGCGGCGAACGGGCCGGACGGCTGAGCCCGCGACAACTCAGCCGCGTCGTGGAGCTGCTGCGCGGTGAGGAGGTCAACGAGCTGAGCCTCTCCGAACTGGCCTCGCACTGCGCGATGTCGCGCAGCGCCTTCGCGCGCGCCTTTCGCCAGACGACCGGATTGCCCCCGCACCGCTGGCTGCTGCTGAACCGGGCGAAACGGGCCAGGGACCTCCTGGAGCGCACGGAGACACCCCTCAGCCAGATCGCTCTGGAATGCGGCTTCGCCGATCAGAGCCATCTGACCCGCGTGTTCTCCAGAGCTTTCCAGGTCAGTCCCGGCGCCTGGCGCAGGCAGCGCCGGGACTAGGCGGCGGCCTGGGCCGGCTGGGACCTGATGAAGGCGAGCAGATCGGCATTGATCGTCTCAGCGTTGGTCGTCGGCATGCCGTGCGGAAAACCCTTGTAGATCTTCAGCTGCGCGTTCTTCAGGAGCTTGGCCGACAGCGGGCCGGCATCGGCGTAGGGAACGATCTGGTCGTCGTCGCCATGCAACACCAGCACCGGGACGGTGATCTTCTTCAGGTCTTCCGTGAAGTCGGTCTGCGAGAACGCGACGATGCCATCGTAGTGCGCCTTGGCGCCGCCCATCATGCCCTGGCGCCACCAGTTGTCGATGGTCGCCTCCGACGCTTTCGCGCCGGGGCGGTTGTAGCCGTAGAAGGGCCCCGCCGCGACCTCCCGATAGAATTTCGCGCGGTTGGCCGCGAGCTGCGCCTGGAGGTCGTCGAATGCCGCCTTGGGCAAGCCCCCGGGGTTGGCCGCCGTCTGGACCATCAGCGGCGGCACCGCACTGATCAGCGCAGCCTTCTGCACCCGGCTCTCGCCGTGGCGGCCCAGATAGCGGGTCACTTCCCCGCCCCCGGTCGAATGGCCGACATGGATGGCGTCCTTGAGATCGAGGTGGGCCGTCAGGGCGGCCAGATCGTCGGCGTAGTGATCCATGTCGTGGCCATCGGACGTCTGGCTGGACCGTCCGTGGCCGCGCCGGTCGTGGGCGATGACGCGATAGCCGTGCAGCAGGAAGAACATCATTTGCGCGTCCCAATCGTCCGCCGACAGGGGCCACCCGTGGCTGAACACGATGGGCTGGCCCCTGCCCCAGTCCTTGTAGAAGATCTCCACTCCGTCGCGGGTCGTGATGGTCGCCATGGCGTGATCTCCTCGGGTTGCGCTCGGAATCACGAGCGTGACGCCGGCGGGCGCGAAAGGCTTGTCCGATCGTCCACCGTTTTTGGACAATCCGAGCGGCGGCGTGTGTCGGCGCCGGGCCCTCATCGTCAAGACTTTCGCCCCGCCGGCGAACCGTGGGAAGGTCGCGCCCCTTCCCGATCGCGAGCCCGGCATGCCCCTTCCCCCCGAAGACCGACAGAAACTGCGGGAGCGCTGTCCGGTGGTCCTGCCCGGTTTCCGCACGCCGGCGCCGGCGGAGGAATTTCGCCTGCTCGCCGCGTGGTGCGCGGCCAACGACGTTACCCACGATGTCTACGGCGAGGGCCGGCTGATCGAGGATTTCGAGCGCCGGATCGCCGGCCTGACCGGCAAGCCCGCCGCCGCCTTCATGCCCAGCGGGGTCATGGCCCAGCTGGCCGCCATCCGCATCTGGGCGCAGCGCGCCGGCCTGCCGCGCTTCGGCGTGCACGCGACCTCGCACCTCATCCTGCACGAGGCCGAGGCCTACCAGGCCCTGTTCGGCTATCAGGGCGCGGTGGTGGGCGATCGCCTGCGACCGATCACGGCGGCTGACCTGGAGGCCCAGCACCAGCCGCTCGCCTGCCTGGTCGTGGAGCTGCCGATCCGCGAGGCCGGCGGCCAGCTGCCGGACTGGAACCAGCTGGAGGCCCTCAAGACGCTGGCGCGGGAGAGGAACATCCCCCTGCACATGGACGGCGCGCGGCTGTGGGAATGCCGGGCCTTTTACCAGCGGTCCTATGCCGAGATCGCCGAGGGTTTCGCCTCGGTCTATGTCTCCGCCTACAAGGGCCTGGGCGGGATCGCGGGCGCGATCCTGGCCGGCGACGAGGACTTCATCGGCGAGGCGCGGCTCTGGCGGCGGCGCATGGGCGGGACACTGATCCACCAAAGCCCGATGATCGCCTCGACGGCCATGCGCCTGGACGCGCGCCTCGCCCAGATGGACGCCTGCTACGCGCGGGCCCTCGACCTGGCCGCGGGGCTTGCGGGCGCACCGGGCCTGAGGGTCAATCCGGCCACGCCGCAGACCAACATGATGCATCTCTATTTCGACGCGCCCGCCGACGCGGTCCTGGAGCGGCGCGACGCCATCGCCGAGCGCGACGGCGTCTGGGTCATCGGCAGCGCCAAGCCCGCCGAGGTCCCCGGCTGGAGCGTGAGCGAGCTCTACGTCGGCGACACGCTCGTCGAATTGGACAACGATGAGGTCGTGCCGAGGCTGCGCGCGCTGCTGGGGTAGGGCGATGCCGCCCCTACCAGTGGGCTCAGCCGTGGTTTCCGTTGGCGGGAGAGGCGACCCCTTGCTCCCAGACGAAGCGGCCTCTCACATCGGACAGGACGGCATAGTCGTACTCGATCAGGCGCTCGACGTACCGCGTCTTCGCCCGTGTGATGGCGGCAAGATCGTCGGGCGCGTCGAACTGGAATTCGCCACGCGCCTTCCGGTAGGGCGCCCGGGGATCAACCTGATTGTAGAGCTTGAGATCGTAACTCGGCATGGCTGACAGATTAGCCCAAGGGTCTATGGCGCCAAGTGCGCATTGACCGCCCACAGCCTCAACTTGATGTCGTAAGTGATCCGGCTGGGCACGCCGCAGCCGCCGCAGCGAAAACCAGCGGCCGTGGTGAACCACCGCCCCGTCTTCTCCAGGCCATGGCCGCAGTGCGGACACGGATGGGTTAGGAGGATTTGGTCCAGGTCTCGCGTAAGGGGCATGGCCAAGGCGCCTTCTGCGTAGGTGGAGCCGGCCGTGAGGCAAGCAACGTTGTCTAATCGCGGCAAGTCCCAGCCTGCCGCACAACCGGCGACGCCCGAGGCTGTTTGAGCACGTCCTCGAATCGCAGCATGAGCGCCATCCGCCCGTCCCGGTCCCGGACGCCGAAACTCCACCCCAGCGGCGAAACGCCCCGGCGAAGATTTTCGTAGATGAGTTCGATCACGCCTTGTCGCGCGACGTGCTCGGCGGAATGGAGATCCGGAAGCTCCTGCCCTTCAGAATCCTCCGCAATCTCACCGGCATGGTGAAGATCGAAGTAATAGACAGGCACGGCCCCACACCCAAGGTTAACAGCGTCAATACGCGGCGCTGACGGATATCATTGCATGGAGCGCGAACCTGGTCTGTACGGCCCACGACACAGCTTCCGGGATTGTTTCAGGCCGCCCGAGGCGGCGTGGTCGCTTCACTGGATCGATAGCGACCGCCCCGCCATCGCGCCGCCGACACGCCGCGCATTCGGCTCGCGGGCCATCGAGCGTGATCCCTGGTGGCGTCCGGACCCAGGAGTGTCGGCGGCTGTCACAGACGGAAACCCGGGGCGGCGGGAAATTCGGATCGGCGAAGGCGCCGACGGCGACGCTCACGGATGACTGTTCATAGCCTTCCTCGATGTGGAACAGGTAGGTTCCGCCCGTCGGGTGGATGAAGTTCAGTCCAGGTTCTCGGCTTGGCCTGGAATGGACGTAGGCGCGGGTCCGACAGCCTAGCCTCGGACAGGACCGAGCGCGCGGGCGATGATGGCTTCCACGACCTCGCCCTTGGCGTTGGCGTAGTGCTGGACGTGGCGCCAGACCTGGTCGGCCAGGCGACGCTTCGTGTCTTCGTAGAGCCGCCGCTCCTCGGGAACGCTGCGGCACCGGTCGCGAAATCCGAGCATTCGCCCGATCTCACGCGATCCGACCGTGAAGACGTGAAGATTCACGTCGGGTCGCTCGCCTTTCATCACCCGATGCTGTTCCCAGTCGGGCTCGCGCACGTGGAGGCGGTAGCCCTGGGCCGTGAGGGCCGGCACATAGGAGTCCTCTTCCGACGAGTCCGCGACGGCCAGCAGAATGTCGATAATCGGCTTGGCGCTGACGCCTGCAATGGACGTCGAGCCCACGTGTTCGAGGACGAGGGCTCCGTCCCCCAGGGCCGAACGGATCCTGGCGGCCTCGGCCTCGTACTGGGCCGGCCAGATCGGATCGTAGGGCGCGAGATCGATCTTCGAATTGTGCGGAGTCACCGCGCCGCCGACGCGGATCGCCGCCATCTCCTCGTCGGTCTCAGGCTTTTTGCTCATGGCGGGATCGATTGCAGCCGTGGGAAAAAGCCAACGATGCCTCACTCGGACAGCCGCGCCAAGGCCGCGCTCGATAGCCGCGCCCATAATTTCCCGTGCAGGACGAAGTGTCCGCGAAAGCCAGGGGCGCATCGAGCTTTGCGTCAACCTCTGCATAGCGTCCGTATGCTTTCAAATCGGCTCGGCCCAGGCACGATCGTCGAATGCCACCGCATCAGCGGTGAACTCGACTATCTGCAAGGTCGTCGTCGAGGACATCAGCTACTATGACCGGGTGTACAAACGACTGATTCCATAGTTCCCGGCCTGATCGACGTCAGCACCATCCGGAAGGGCTGACGAGCTTTCGCTGCTAGGCCGAAGCCTCCTGGCTCTCCGCTCCCGCGGACGCGTCCCGGCGAGCCATGATCGCTTCGACGTGCTCCGCGTGCGCGCTTCCCCATTCGCAGAGCGGCAGGAGCGCCGCGGCCAGGCTGCGTCCGAGCGGCGTGACGGAGTACTCGACCCTCGGGGGGATCTCCCTGAAATCGACGCGCTCGATGACGCCGTCGGCCTGCAACTCGCGTAGTTGCTGGATCAGCATCTTCTCGCTCACCCCCGCGACCAGCCGGCGCAGTTCGCCGAAGCGGCGCTTCCCGGGCGCGAGGTGGAACAGGATCAGCGGCTTCCACTTGCCGCCGACAACGCGGAGGGCCGCGTCCAGACCGCAGGTGATCGGCGGGTTAACCATGGCGCGATTTCCCTATTTTTTGACACTCACCAAAAGGTAGGTGCTGGTGAATGTGAAAGCAACTGCCTACCTCTGCCTCGACCAATCGAAAGGAACAGGCCATGGGCAGACTTGAAGGCAAGGTGGCGGTCGTCACAGGCGCCAACAGCGGCATAGGCCTGGCGAGCGCGAAGCGTTTCGCGGCCGAAGGCGCGGAGGTCGTCATCACCGGTCGGCGGCAGGCGGAGCTGGACGACGCGGTCCAAGCCATCGGCGGCGACGTCCTCGCCGTTCAGGGCGATATCTCCAACCTGGACGATCTCGACCGGCTGTTCGACACCGTGAAGTCGGCCAAGGGCCGCATCGACGTGCTCCTCGCGAACGCCGGTGTGGGCGCGCTGGAGCCCCTGGGCAGGATCTCGGAGGAGAGCTTCGACAAGGTCTTCGACATCAACGTCAAAGGCACGCTGTTCACCGTACAGAAGGCCCTGCCGCTGATGAAGGCCGGCGGTTCGATCATCCTCACCGGCTCGACCACCGGCACGACGGGAACTGCGGCCTTCAGCGTCTACAGCGCCACAAAGGCGGCGATCCGGAATTTCGCGCGCAGCTGGGCGGTCGACCTCAAGGGGACCGGTATCCGGGTCAACGTCCTGTCGCCGGGCCCGACGGAAACACC
>JAQGIW010000028.1 GCA_028290905.1 Caulobacteraceae bacterium
ATTTTGACAACCTATTTCAGCTAGCCGACACACGCGCGGAGAGGTCAGATTAGGATCAAAGCGCGGCGAAGCGCTCGGTGTCGGCGAAGCCAGTCTCCGAACGCGATGAACTCTGCGGGATGCAGGCTCTGCTCCACCATCAGACGCGCTATCTCAAGGCGAAGGCTTTCCACGGCTTTCGCCAGCATCTGGCCCATCTCCCTCCGGAAAGTCCGCCGAATTGACGAGGACCGAGAAGCGCCGCTCCGCGGCGCATCCGGGGCGCGCTCGCCTGCCGGGCGGCAGGCTGGGGGAGCCTGCTCAGTTGTCCCAATCTGAGGGAATTTCGACCTAACGGTGCTTCGCCCGTTGCCGTCCAATCGGCATTGAGACGCCGGGCGTCTTCGCCTCCCGGCTAGCGGGCGCTCACGAGCGCCACTGTCAGAGGACATCTCAATGACCCAGCTTACTTCAATGACTCAGCTAACTCACCAGACCGCAGCGACCCAATTCGTCGAGGCCAACGGGATCCGCTTCGCCTATCGCCGGTTCGGCAAGGCTGGCGGCGTGCCGCTCGTTTTCAATCAGCACTACCTCGGCACCATGGATTACTGGGACCCGGCGGTGACCGATGGCTTGGCTCGCGACCGCGAGGTGATCCTGTTCGACAATGCGGGCGTCTCCAGCAGCTCCGGCGAGGTCCCGACCACATTTGAAGAGATGGCCGCCAACGCCATCGCCTTCATCAAGGCGTTGGGCCTGAAGCAGGTCGACGTTTTTGGCTTCTCGATCGGCGGCCTCGTCGTGCAGGAGATCACGTTGCAGGCGCCCGATCTCGTTCGCAGGATGATCATCGACGGCGCAGGTCCGCGCGGCGGTCAGGGCATGGAGCTGATCGCCGAGGCGACGGATCGGCTCTTTGGCGTCCACCCCAAAGATCCGCCCGAGAGTGTCTGGCTCGCGGTCAAATTCAGTCCGTCCGCGGCAGGCCAGGCGGCGGGACGGGCGTACCTGAAACGCACGCATCTGAGGCAGACGGATCGCGATCCCGAAGTGAACGACAAGGTGTCGCCAGCGCAGGTCGAAGCGATCCGCAATTGGGCCGTCAAGAAAAACGGGTCCGACGACTACCTGAAGACGATAAAGCAGCCAACGCTCATCGTGAACGGCAGTAACGACGTGGACATACCCACGGTCAATTCTTTCATCATGCAGCAGAAAATGCCGTATGCGCAGCTGATCATCTACCCCGACTCCAATCACGGTGGGCACCACCAGTACCCCGAGCTGTTTGTGCGGCATGCGTCGTTGTTTCTCGGTGAACAGGGCGGTGAGTGCTCGCCGGGGTGAGCACGCCTCACACCAGTGAAGCGAATGCTCGGCGGCGCGCCGAGTTGGACCAACCATCACCACGGTCGACCAGAGTTGGAACCTTCTCATCAATTCAGAGTGGAGGTTGTTCCAACCGGCAGGCGCTCCCTGAAGGCGGCGGCAAGAGGGCTCCGCTGAGTTGTCCCAATTGGAGGGAATTTCGACCTAACGGCGCCGTCGCCCGATGCCGTCTAATGGTGGGCGTTGAGATCACGCAAGTCGTTCTTCGGCGACTCACGGACGGTGATGGACGTTAGACCAGATCAACGCGCAAACCCTATCAACTGGCGGAGTCCAACGGCTAGCGCGTCGAAGACGCACGGCATTTCTACTGGACCAGCACAGAAACTGGTAGCAGCCAGACGAAGGAACGCAGAATGAGTACTCAAGTTGTCTTGATCACCGGCGCGCTGACCGGCATCGGCCGCGCCGCCGCCATCGCCTTCGCGAAGAAGGGGGCCAAGGTCGTGGTTTCCGGTCGTCGCGACGAAGCCGGCCAGGCGCTCGTCAAGGAGCTGCAGGCGCTGGGTTCGGAGGCCGAGTTCATCCACGCCGACGTCCTGAAGGAAGACGATCTCCGCGACCTGGTCGACAAGACCGTCGCGCGGTTCGGCCGTCTCGATGTCGCGGTGAACAACGCCGCTAGCGAGGGCGCCGTCGGCCCGATCACCGACCAGACCCCGGAAAGCTTCGCCGCGACGTTCGACACCAATGTTCTGGGCGTGGTGCTGAGCATGAAGCACGAAGTGCGCGCCATGCAAGCCCAGGGCAGCGGCAACATCATCAACATCTCCTCGACCTACGGGCACGAGGGCGCGGCCGGCGCCTCGATCTATGTGGGCGCCAAGCACGCCGTCGAAGGCATCACCAAGTCGGTGGCGCTCGAGACCGCCAAGTCGGGCATTCGGGTGAACGCCGTGGCGCCCGGTCCTACGGACACCGGCATGCTGACCCGCTTCACCGGCACGGCGGAGAACAAGGCCGCTTTGGCGTCTCAAGTTCCTCTGGGTCGACTCGGCCTCTCCGAAGAAGTCGCCGACGGCATTGTGTTCATCGCGTCAGACGAGGCCCGCTTCATCACCGGCCACGTCCTCAACGTCGACGGTGGTCACAGCGCCAACTGATCCTGTCCAGAGGCATCCCATGACTGAGAGCAAGAACCGCCAGTGGATCTTGAACGCTCGCCCCGCGGGCAAGTTGACCGGACTGGTGGCCAGGCGCGCGCGCATGAAGGGCTTTACCGCGCTTGATTATCCCGCGCGGCTTCCCGAGGCCCTCGAGGCGCTGAGCCGTTGGCGGCGGGACGGCCGCCTCGTGCACAAGGAGGACGTTGCGTATGGCCTCGAGAATGCGCCGAAAGCGTTACTCCGCCTGTTTTCCGGCGAGAACTTCGGAAAGCAGCTCATGAAAATCACCGATGCAGGGGCCTAGGAGGCTACCGTGACGATCCACACTCACCAGACTACGCCGACGCAGTTCGTCGAGGCCAAGGGCATCCGCTTCGCTTACCGGCGCTTCGGCAAACCGGGTGGCGAGCCGCTCGTCTTCAATATGCATTTCACCGGCACGATGGATCACTGGGATCCGCTGGTGACCGACGGCCTCGCGGCGACGCGAGAGGTGATCCTGTTCGACAATGCGGGCGTCTCCAGCACGAGCGGCGAGACGCCGGCCTCGGTCGAAGAGATGGCGGCCAACGCGGCGGCGTTCATCAAGGCCCTGGGTCTGGCGAAGGTGGACGTCCTCGGCTTCTCCATTGGCGGGACGGTCGCTCAGGCGCTGACGGTCGCCGAACCTGGTCTGGTTCGCCGCTTGATTTTGGTGGGCACCGGTCCGCGGGGCGGAGAGGGCATGGCGAGCCTGACGCCTGAGGCCCAGGCCGTGTTCGGCGCGACCTATGCGAACCCGGACGAGGTGTGGCTGGGCGCCTTCTTCACGCCGTCCGAGGCAAGCCAGGCCGCTGGTCGCGCATTTCTGAAGCGGTTTCGCCTGCGAACGGAAGGCCGCGACCCCGAAGTCAGCGAACAGGTCGCGCCAGCCCAGCTCGAGGCGCTCGCGAAGTGGGGCGCGCCGCGCGCGGGCGCCCTCGATTATCTCCGAGAGATTACCCAGCCGACGCTGGTGATCAACGGTAGCAATGACGTGCTCGTCTATACCATGAATTCATTCATTCTGCAGCAAAACCTGCCCAATGCAGAGCTCATCCTCTATCCGGATTCCAATCACGGGTCACAATACCAATATCCCACTCTGTTTGTCGCTGACGTGGCGCGGTTTCTGGACGCTGAAGTCCCGTTTCAAATACAGAAGGATTAAGATCATGGCTAATAAGGCGATGAAGAGTCCCGGGCCCGACCACCCCATTACGATCGAAGCGAACCCATCTCACGTCGTGGTCACCGTCGGCGGAAAGGTTATCGCCGACACCCGCAATGCGTTGACGCTTCGCGAGGCTTCCTATCCGCCCGTTCAGTATATCCCCCGTCGGGATGTTGAAATGACCGCGCTAACGCGCAGCGAACACACGACCCATTGCCCCTACAAGGGCGACGCTTCCTACTACAGCATCCCAGCTGGCGGGGATCGTTCCGTCAATGCGGTGTGGACTTATGAGACCCCGTTGGAAGCGATGGCGCAGATCAAGGATTACGTCGCCTTCTACCCGGACCGCGTCGACGAAATCACCTTAGAGATCCTCGCCTCCGATCGACGGCCTGCGGTAGGCTAGGCCGCCCAAAGGGCGCTGTGAGGCCGGAATCCCTAAAGATCGGACACCCGAGGCGCCTTAACGGCGCATCGGCTCAGACCTCGCACCCACCTTCCCTCTCGGGGTCGCCAACCCTCGGCCGACGGGAAAGGCTGCATCCGGGCATCGAGCAGTGGGATCGCTCGCCGCCGAGGCCAACGTTGGTCTCGCCTGGCCACTTCTTTGAATACACTGCAGATTATTGAGATGAATTCAGAGAGGCCGCAACAGTCGCCCCAACAGGCGTTTTGGAAGCCATGTGAGCAACCGCGTCAGACCGAGCCCGACGGCTTCCACCCCAGCGTGGAGGGCGCCGGGCGGCGGGCCTGTCCCAATTGGAGGGATTTTTGACCTCACGAGGCAGCTGGCTGCTCGCATAAAATTCGTGTGGGTAAGCGACTGTATTGAGGTTCTACCGATGCTCGTTGGGTTTGCCGACCAGCCTACATGGTCCTCTTCGGCGGCGCTGGCAGGCCCGGCGAGCTTCGAAAGGGTTTCCAAAGCGCCCTCCAACCCAGCGGTCTGGTCTCCGCGCTCCGCGGGAGGCTGGAGGATACATCTCGGAGGACTAAAGCCATGAACGAGCACGTCGTTCTAATTACGGGCGCGTTGACCGGCATTGGCCGCGCAACCGCATTCGCCTTCGCCGACCAAGGTGATCGAATCGTGATCGCTGGGCGCCACCAGGACGCCGGTGAAGCGCTGGTTTCGGAACTGCGCGCCAAGAACGTCGAGGCCGAGTTTCTACCGGCGGACGTTCGCCACGAAGAAGACGTGCGCAACCTTGTCGACCGGACCGTCTCAAGGTTCGGCCGCCTGGACGTGGCCGTAAACGCCGCAGGCACCGAGGGCAAGCCCGGTCTACTCACCGAGCAGACTGCGGAGAGTTACGCCGCGACCTTCGACACCAACGTCCTGGGGACCATGCTCAGCATGAAGCACGAATTGCGCGTGATGAAGGCGCAGGGCAAAGGCAGCATTGTCAACATCTCCTCGACCTACGGCCACCAGGGCGCCGCCCGCGCGCCAGTCTACGCCAGCAGCAAGCACGCTGTCGAAGGGCTGACCCGGTCGGCGGCGCTCGAGGCCGCAGGGGCTGGCGTCCGAGTCAACGCGGTCGCGCCGGGGCCGATCCAAACCGGCTTGCTCGACCGTTTCACCGGCACCGAGGAGAACAAGGCGGCGCTGGCGTCAGGCGTGCCGCTCGGCCGGATCGGGACTCCCGACGAGATCGCCCGCATGATCGTCTTTCTTGGATCGGAGGCGGCGTCGTTCCTGACCGGCCAGATCGTCACCGTTGATGGCGGCAAGACGGCGGGCTGAGCGAGTTGCGGACCCCAAAGATCGAGGAGGCGGCATGATGACCGCGCAGCCCGACATTGACCGAGACAAGTCCACAGTGGACGCTTTTTACAGACTGGGCGCGGAAGGCCGCCTTACGGACTTTGCGTCGTACGTGCATCCAGACTTCAGAGTCACCGCACCCAATTATTTGCCCTGGGGCGGCACGCACCTGGCCGCATTCTTCAACGACGAAATCCTTCCCAATCTGCCGAAGGAACTAGATTTCTCGCGGTTCAGCTACGACAGCGTGACCGCGGAGGCCGGTCGGGTCGCCGTGTTGGCCAACATGGGCGTAACTGGCGCCGACGCGATGATCAAGATCGCCGACCACTGGACGGTTAAGGATGGAAGGGTCACGGCGCTCTGGGTCGCCTACTTCGAGCCCCAGGCCCTCCTGGACAAGCTCGGCATCGTCCACAGTCTCGGACGCCGCCTGACGCAGACGGAACCTCAATCGTGATCGGTCTGGCTGGGAAAACGGCCCTCGTCACTTGAGCCCCCACGGCATCGGCCGCGTCAGCGCGTTGGCCCTTGCCCAGGTGGCAGGCCGGGAGAAGGAATACTGGAGATGACCGATCTGCTTCAGTTTGCGATTGAAGCGCACGGTGGCGAGGCCCGCTGGGCAACGGTCCGGTCCATCGTCGTCTCGCTCAACTTCTATGGCGCCCTCCTCGAACTAAAGGGCTTTCCGGGCCACCGACGCCCGACGGTGTCGATTGATGCGCGAAATCCCCGGACGGTAATCCAGCATCTCGAGGAGGGTGATGATCGGTGGATATTCACCCCCGATCGCGTTTGGATCGAGAAACCGGACGGCTGGATCGAGCAGGAGCGATCGAATCCGCGCGGGGCGTTTGCTGGCCACGTCCGGACCACGCCATGGGATCGACTCCACCTCACCTATTTCTTGGGCTATGCGATTTGGAATTACCTTGCAGCTCCGTTCCTCTTCACTCGACCCGGGTTTTCAACGCGGGAGCTCGAAAATCACACCGAAACCCGCGACGTGTGGCGGGTCTTGCAGGTCACCTATCCAGACGGCTTTCCGGCGCACACCAAGGTGCAGAAGCTGTACTTCGACGAGGCCGGTCTGCTGAAGCGGCTGGACTACGAAACCGATGTCCTGGGCGGTGTCGCAGCCCACTATTGCTATGACCCCAAGACCTTCGACGGTCTCATAATTCCGACGCTTCGCCGGGTGGTAAGACGCACGCCCGAGGGTCCGATCCTCTCAGGCCCGACTTCATTTGCTCTCGACTACACCGATGTGCGGGTCGACCGGCTCTGAGAAGTCGTCTCTCGATGAACGCCAGGCTGCCACTCAGCGTGTTGTGCCAAGCGTCACGAAGAGGATGGTAGCAGGCCGATCGCCACGATTGCGCCAGCCGTGTCGCGTCGCCTGCTGGACCACGACGTCGCCGGCGGACAGGTGGGGGTCTGCGTGAGGACGCTCGATAATGCGTTGCAATTTCGGCGGTGGACCGTGGAGGTAGTTCGGACTGAAGACCCCGGCGCCGTCGCAGAGGGCCGTCACCTCAAAGGCGCCGACCTTCACCCGGTAGAATCCCGGGACCTGCGTCTCACTCTGGGCCGCCGGCTGTGCTGCCGCCGCACCTTGCTGCAGCATAATCAGGCCTCCGAGCAGGGCCAGCAACATCAGAACGAGTCTCAGGGGCCTTCCCAGCATCGCAACGCTCCTCGCCATCGCCGAGGTTCACCCCACGCAAGAGCCTTGGCGCTCGTGAGGTCGAAAAATCCTCGAATGGGGACGAGCGTTGGGTCGCCAGGGCCTCTTGGATTGACCGGCCCCATCACTCGCGAAGATCCGGCTGCGCCGCCACCGAGCCAATAGTCCGGTGGGCAGGCTGCTGAGAACCTTCGGCATGAGCGACCGGGCGCCCGGCTTGACGCTGCGGCGACACGTTGATCCGGAGCGTGGTGGTCTGGTCGCCGAACGAAAGTGAGCCTGCCCTGTGATGTGTCGCCGGCCTACTACCGCTCAAGCTTGTGTCATCCACCCTTCGGCGCCCATGGCTGCTTGCCGGAGCGCTTCCGACCTCGTGGGGTGTGGGTGACAGGTGCGTGCGACATCCTCGCCGTCAGCCTGAAACGCCATCGCCACACATGCCTCGCCGATAATCTCGCTGGCTTGTGGACCGATCATGTGCACACCGAGAATCCGGTAGTCCTCGCGGCTGGAGATAACCTTCACAAAGCCCTCGCTCTCATGAGCAAGTCTGGCGCGGCTGTTGGCGGAGAACGGAAACCTGCCGACCCTGTAACCTCTGCCGGACGTCCGGACCTCGGCCTCGGTTTCGCCGACCCAGGCGACCTCTGGGCTGGTGTAGATGACATTCGGAATAACGTCGTAGTCCATCCTGCCAGGCCGGCCGGCCAGGAGCTCAATACAGGCGATGGCCTCGTCCTCCGCTTTGTGCGCGAGCATCGGTCCACGGGTGACGTCGCCGACCGCCCAGATCCCAGGGACGGCCGTCGCGAATGGTTCCGTCGGGATAAAGCCTTGCTTGTCGAGGGAAAGGCCGATCGCTTCCAGGCCAAGGTCGCCGACGAAGGGCTGACGGCCGACCGCGCTCAGGACCACGTCCGCCTTGAGGCTCCGGATTGTGCCGTCGGCCAGGTTCCGGACTCTGACAACCACCTCATCCTCGCCGGCGAGCGCGTCCAGCGCCATGGTGAGGAGGCGGAAGCGGAGATTCTGCTTCTCGAGGATCCCCCGAAGCGCGCGCGAAATCTCCTCATCGGCGCCCGGGATGATGCGATCGTGGGCCTCCACAACCTCGACGTCGGAGCCCAGGCGGCGCCAGACCGATCCCAACTCAAGGCCGATGCAACCCGCGCCGATAATCAGGAGTCGCCGTGGAGGTTCGCGGAGCGCGAGCGCCCCGGTCGAGTCGACAATGCGATTTTGGTCGACCACCACGCCCGGTAGTGAGGATGGAATCGACCCGGTCGCAATCACAACGTGCCGCGCGGAGAGAGTGACTTTGGTCTGTTCCGCCCTGCGTACGGAGATCCGCCCGGAACAGTTCAGGCGCGCCCAGCCTTCGATCCGATCGACCCCATTCTTGTCGAAGAGGTCTTCGATGCTGCGGCCGAGCGCGTCAACGCTCGCCTGCTTCTGACTCATCATGATGGACAGGTCGAATTTGGGGCTTACCCTGATACCAAACTCGGCGAACTTGGTGCGGGCGAAATCGAAAAGCCCGGTGGCGTGCAAGAGGCTCTTCGATGGTATGCAGCCGTTGTTGAGACATGTGCCGCCCAACACCGAGTTGCCCTCGACGCAAGCTGTCTTCAGTCCCAGCTGGCTCGCCCGGATGGCGGCCGTGTAGCCGCCAACGCCGCTGCCGATCACCACTACGTCGTAGTCGGTCATACCCACCGTTTCGAGCACCCAATTCTCGCGGCGCCGTCTTCGTGGGCCGCGTGATCAAAACTAGGCGAGGGGTCGGGTCTCGTGGGAGGTCGAAATTCCCTCCTATTCGGTCGGGCTGACGCCGTGGCGAATAGCCCGGCACGAGTTTTTCGACCTGCGCCTTAGTCAACCTCTTCGCGCGGCAGGTCAGGTATTGCCTGACGTCGGCGTACCGCGACTACATCGACAAGAGCTGCGCGGTCGCGACCCTCGCCACTGACGCTTGGCGCCAGGATCCTCACCTACCTGACACCGGCTGCGGAGCTGTGGCTTCGCCATCCATCGCGGGCTTGGCCCTATGGAGACGCGTCAAGGAACATCTGGCAGTGGGCGACAAATAGGTCAGGATACTGAAACAAGGAGCCGTGGCCGGAATCCGGATAGATGATCAGCTGGGCATTGGGAATGCCTTGAGACAGAGTGAACGAGTTGACTGTCGGGACCATCACATCGTGACTGCCGTTCACCACTAAGGTCGGCTGCGTGATGTCCCTCAGCTGGGCGAACCGCTCTCCATGAACCTTGCGCCAGTCGGCTATCGCGGCCCTCTGAGCCGCCATCGTCTTGGGGGATGTGGGCCGGTCTGCGTCAACCTTGCGTAGGTGACGACGCTGCCAGAAGGCCCGACCTGCGGCTTGGCTGGCCGCCGATGGGCGAAAAAAGAGATAGAGGAAGGCGTCCAGGCCGCTCTCACCCGTGTTGGGGTCGGTCGACGCGCCCAACTCCAGATACTTTGGGTCCTGCGAGGGTTCGCCGCCGCGGGGCGCGGTGCCGACCAGTATGAGGCGCCGCACAAGGGCTCGATGCCGCAGCACCAGCGCCTGGGCGATATAGCCGCCGATCGAGAAGCCGAGAAAATCGGTCTGCGGCAGGCCAAGGGCGTGAATGAAGGCGGCGGCATGATCCGCCATCGCTTCGATAGTGTCTGGAGTCTCTCCGCTGGAGTTGGCCACACCGGCGTTGTCGAACAGGATCACCTGGCGGGCGGCGGCCAATCCGTCGGTCACGGCAGGATCCCAGCTGTCCATGCCGGCGCGAAAGTGCTGCATTAGCAACAATGGTGGCCCGGAACCCTCCCCGAACCGGCGATGGGCGAACACGACGCCATTCGCCTCGACGAACCTGGTCGGCGCGTTGACGTGGGTGTGCGTCATAGACAGCACCTCCTCTTTTCGGGAGAGACCAGACTAAAGCGCACGAGGGTGCGATGGACGAGGTCGAAAGGCCTCGAATTGAGACGTCGGGCGTCGCACGCAGACGACATCGAAGGGCGCGAGCCGCTCAATTAGCGGGCCGGTTTCCTCCAGGTGGTCCGTGAAGACCGTAATCTCGGCCTTTGCCGTGACGGGCGCCCAGTCCGCCGATTCCAACGCTGCATTCTGATAATCATCGAGTATCGCGACTTTCATCGCCGAGGTCCTTAAGCGGCGACATACCAGAGGCGCCTGATGTCGATCGAGACCAAGATCGGCGCATCGATCTTCCGATTGTCGGCTCCGCGCGGATGAACCCGCCGTCGATGCGGCGCAAACAGGCCACCATGGTCGTAATAGTCGCCGATGTACTGAGCGGCCTGGGCTCCCCCGAGGACATCGACGGTGTAATCGTGGCGCCGCATGAGCCCGTCCGGTCCGAAGTAGGTCACCTGCTCGCGGGTGTGGCTCGCGATATGGTCCGGAAAGATAACCCTCAGCCGTCGCCAGGTTTCGCCTGCCTCCTCCCACGGCTCGATCTCCGCCGTTTCAAATCCGGCATAGGTGTAGAGAAACGGTTGAGTCAGGTAGGTCCAGAGCGCGTAGCCATCGAAGTAGGCGGCATGTAGAGCATCCCAGGGTGTTTCGCCGACGTGGCCGGCGAAGGCTTCGCGCGGATTATCACGAACTTCGATCACCTGCCCTGCCGCGTCCTCGACCACGAGCCGGGTTGGGGTGAAGCGAACCCGCCGGTCGGAGCCTCCGAAGCGGCCGAGGGTCGCCTGCTGGAGGCGGGTGTTCGCTTCGTATGTGCTGTTCTCAAAAAGGCCGGTTTGACCCTTCAGGTCCCAGAGCACACCGCCCACCGATAATTCGAGCGAGACACTACGTTGTGCGTTCCACCGCTCCAGGCCGCCATGCGCGGCGACGGCCAACTCCAGTAGATCGCTCACGGCGACACCTCCTTAGACTGCAGTGGTTCAGCCGCGGCGCAACGGCCTTGCGAGCCCGCCCGGAAGGCGACCCAGTCCCTTCTCAGACGTCACCCCCAACTTCACCCTGAGTGGTCGTTGAGCCGGCCATCTTGCTAAGCCGCCGACGCGCGGGCGCGAACGTCGTTTTTACCTCTTTTTGAGACGCCGAAGTCGTCATCGCTCTGCGGCGGAACCACGACGCGCGTTAAGAGTTGTGAAAATGGCCCTCGGAATGGCGGCTTGGTAGGAGGGCAGCCACGGTGGGTTGACGTCTGGACGGCCCAAATGCCGCGCGCGTCTCGGGCGACGGGCAGCGGATGGCAGTTGCCAGTCGGTCCGCGGCTGCTCAATACTAGAAGCCGACCGATCGATGCCTTCTGAGTCCCGACGGGGAGGCCCGCGATGATCGAGATAGCGCTCGCTGTTTCGCCCGGCTTTCAGATGATGATCTTCGCCGCCCTCTCGGTGTTCGAGGTCGCCAACGTTTGCACCGGTGAACCCCTTTACGAAATCCATGTCCTTTCCGAGCAGGGAGGCGAAATCCGTAGTTCGCTTGGAATGCCGATCAAGACCGCGGGATTCGAGAGATCGGACTTCGACACCCTTATCTTAGGCGGCCTAATCGACGTAGCGCCACCAAATCCGGAAGGCCTGCTTCAGTTCATCCGCAGATGTTCCGTGTCATGCCGTCGGGTCGGCTCAATTTGCACCGGTGCCTTCATGCTGGCCGAGGCTGGAGTGCTTGATGGGCGTCGCGCCACGACCCACTGGCGATACGCGCCGGAACTACGCGCTCGCTACCCTAAAATCTCGGTCGAGGAGGATCTCATCTACATCACCGATGGTCCGATCTGGACGTCCGCGGGCATGACCGCCGGCGTCGACCTGATCCTCGGGATGATCGAGATGGACTTCGGCGCGGAGGTGGCGCGGTCCACCGCCCAGATGCTCGTCCTCTATCACCGGCGGGGAGGCGGACAGTCCCAGCATTCAGCCTTGCTCGAGATGGATCCAAAGACTGACCGGGTCGGGCGGGCTCTGGAATATGCAAGGGCCAATCTCCAGCAAAAGCTGACGGTGGACCAACTCGCCGACGCCGCATGTCTCAGTCCGCGCCAATTCAGCCGCGCGTTCCGAGAAGAGACGGGCCTGACGCCGGCCAAGGCGATCGAAAACCTTCGGCTCGAGGCGGCGCGGCTGATGATGGAGCAAACCCGGCATCCCGCCGAGTTCGTCGCGATGGAAACCGGCTTCGCCGACCCTGAGCGCATGCGTCGCGCTTTCCTGCGCTCCTTCGGCCAGCCTCCTCAAGCCGTGCGCCGGGCCGCGCGGATCCGGGCCGCCACAAGCTTGCGCCCCCTGGAAGCGACCACCTAAGCCGGCGAATCGAAGGCCGTTTTGAACGTCGCGCTTGCGCGCGCGGTGCCACTTCGTGGGACTGGCGTCGGGCATCGACTGCACGGCCTGGTCTTCAGGCGAAAGCGGCCAAGCCAGGCGTTCGGTGCGCGCCCTCACCGCTCGGTATTGGTCTACAAGCGAATTGCCCCTGCGATCGGTGCTTGGCGCCAGAGGCGAATGTGACGGCGCTCCGATTCGGGAAGATGTTCGATCGTCAAGCACCCAACCGTCCTCCAGCGACCTCAGGACGCCAGCAAGAAAATTCCGAACGCCGGCGAAGGATTCAAATAGCTGGCCGCCACCCGCCAACGCGCGCGCTCCGCCAAGTCGGCGAAGGCGGCCGGGTCGTGCTTGTAGGAGTTTTCGGTGTGAATGGTCTCGCCTGGCTCGAACTCCAAGACCCAGCCGCCGATCTCGACGCGCTGCTGTCGCCGGCTCACCAGATGCATTTCGATGCGGCTGGCGACGGAGTTCCACACCGAAAGGTGCTCAAAACTCTCCAGATCAAAATCGGCGCCGAACTCGCGGTTGAGGCGCGTCAGGACGTTCTTATTGAATGCTGCGGTCACGCCCTGGTCGTCCGCATACGCGGGGATGAGAACCTCGGCTGGCTTGGCCAGGTCCGCACCCACGGCAAATTTCGACCCCGGCCCCAGCACGGCGCGGGCGTTGCGCAGGAACTCTACAGCCTCGTCGGGCGAGAAGTTGCCGATCGTCGAGCCTGGAATGAAGCCGACGACCGGTGAACGCGCCGCGGCCGCAGGCAACCGCACGGGCTGAGTGAAGTCGTGGACCAGGGGGGATACTGCGAGGCGTGGGTAGCGTTCGCGCAGCATCTGGGCGGCGTGCTCCACGGCGTCACGGCAATTGTCGATCGGTACGTAGCGGCGGATTTGCGGCGCCGCATCCAGCAACAGGCGGGTCTTGGTGCTGGATCCGCTGCCGAACTCGACCAGCGTCGCATCCTGAGGAACAAAGGCGGCGATGTCCTCGGCGACCTGCCCCAGCAACGCCGTCTCGGTGCGGGTGACGTAGTATTCCGGCAGCTCACAGATCGCTTCGAACAGGCGCGAGCCTTCGGCGTCGTAGAAATATTTGCTGGGGATGCTCTTCTGAGACGCGGTCAACCCCGCGAGCACGTCTTCGGGGATCGAATACGCGACGTGGCGGTCGGCGACGGACGCGTGCATTGACATCATCCCGGGGTCCTTAAGTTGGGGGCAGCACGGCGCCCGGCCGGCGAGTGGCGATTTCGTCGGAGGCGGCCGCTGCTCCGCTGCGTCCGAGGCGGTCAGGCGGGGAAATTATCGCCGAACATCGGTCGGCCGCTGACCGAGGTCGCCTTGTCAGCCTCATCCTCGACGACGTCCCAGTGCTCCGCGAGACGACCCGCCTCCACGCGCACAACATCGAGCACGATCCACGCTTTGGGGCTCGCAAGACCGGTGAAACGGCCGTGCAGCATCAGCTTGTCGCCCTCGGCAAAGATCAGGCCATTCTCGTAGCGTAGTGTCTTGGGACCGTTCTTGATCAGGTTGAACAGACCTTCCCGGCCTGGCGGAATGTGTGCGCTGTGCTGGATGTAGTCGGGGGACCAGAACGCCTCGGCGGCCTGGTAGTCCTTCTCGTTGAAAAGCGTGTCGAACGCCTTCAGCACAAGCGCCTTGTTCTGTTGCTCGATGGTCTGCGTCATGAATCGCCTCACGGGATACAATCTTGGACAGAAGGCGAAGCGGCCTCGATTGCATGCGGCGTCGTTGCTCCGCCCGCCAGAACGTTAGCCGCAGGCGATGGGCTGTTGTGAGGTCGAAAACCCCTCAAATCCAGCCACCTGGGCCGAATACAAGCGGCGGACGATCGATACCCAACCCGAAAAAGCCGGAGCTACCTGAAGCAGCGCGATAGCGACTGGCCCCATTTCCGATAACGCCAGGGCTGATCACGCCGCAACTTAGTGATGGACAACGACAATTTCTGATATTGTTCCTGATACGCCAAATGTCTAATAATTACAACAGTTTATGTTTTCAGACGTTTTCGACCTCACATGCCCCGCTCACCTGCGGAACCTGATCGAAGCTGCTACTGCAGCTCCGATCAGACCAGATCGCCGTTCGAACGAACAACGATCGTCGGGACCCCGAATTTTAGTTGGCGCTGTGTCCGCCGTCGACGTTGAGGACGTGGCCGGTGATGAAGCGGGCCTCGTCTGACGCGATGAGCACAATGCCGTCGGCGACTTCTTTGGAGAGGCCGAGTCGACCCAGAGGAACTTGAGACGCCAAAGCCGCCTTGTTCTCCGCCGTACCGGTGAAGCGGGTCAACATGCCGGTGTCCGTGGGGCCTGGCGCGACGGCGTTAACGCGAATGCCCGACTTGGCGAGCTCCAGCGCCACCGACTTGGTGATGCCTTCGACGGCGTGCTTGGCGCCGACGTAGATCGAGGCGAAGGCCGCGCCCTCGTGCCCATAGGTCGACGAGATGTTGATGATGTTGCCGCTGCCCTGAGCCTGCATCGCGCGCACTTCGTGCTTCATACTCAGCACCACACCTAGGACGTTGGTTTCGAACGTCGCCGCAAAGCTTTCCGCGGTCTGGTCGGTGATGGGGCCAACCGCACCCTCGGTGGCGGCGTTGTTCACGGCGACATCAAGACGCCCGAACCGCTCGATGGTCTTGTCGACCCCGGCGCCGGATTCGCCCGGAATCGGACCAGGATCTCGACCCCGTCAGGCCACTCGGCCAGCGCCTGACGGAGGATCGCGAACAGCGTGTCGGGCGGGACGTGGAGATCGACGATCTGATTGGTCTGCTCATAGACCAGGTGGGAATGCGGCTCGGGTCGGTGTCGAAGACAGGTTCGGCCGCCGTGGTTGGCAGCCGGCCGAGCAGCCCATGGTCAGCGAGTGTCTCCAGCTGGAGGGCGAGCCCGACGGGCGTCGCGGCGAGCCCTTTCTCCGCGGCCATGCGCGCCACCTCCGCCAGCCCGAGATGCGTCTCCGGCGCGGTGCGCAAAAGCGCGAGCAGATGAGCCAGCGTCCGGTGGCTGGAAAGGCCGGCGCGGCGCAGCGCGTCCCGACTGTCCCTGTCCTCCGCCGAACCCAGCGGGAAGTTAGCGGCCTCCGACGTCCCTGAACTGAGATCAGGCAAGATCGAAGCGGTCCAGGTTCATCACCTTGCTCCACGCCGCCACGAAGTCACGCACGAACGCCTCTTGCGCGTCGTCACTGGCATAGACTTCCGCAAGGGCTCGGAGCTGGCGGCGGCGACCACGCCGCGGCGCGCCCCGTGTCCGACGGCCACCGGCTTGCCCCGCAGCGCCGGGTTATCCCGTTGTTCGACGGACGCGTAGAAGGCGTCCATGTCGACATGGATGATCTTGCGAACCGCTTCGTTCATGCGGCGGTGAGGATAGCAGGGCGTGAACGGATACCCGGCGCCTAGTGACAAAAATGTCCGTCCAACGTTCCACGCCACCGTTCCACCCCTGCCACTGTCGCTCGCGCCTGCCGATGACACGCATCGATCGGCGACAGAACTTTGAACCTTGTTCCCGTTCCAAGACATCAACCCATTGCCCCCCACAGGGCGAGCAGGGTCATGGGAGGACCTTCATGCCGGTGGCGACCATTGGCCGGACTCTGAATTCCGACGGCAACTGGGCGACCCCAACCGGAAGGATCCCCGCGATGCGTAAGCGCCTGACCATGTCCCCCTTAAGGGGGACATCCAAAGCCGCGAAATACTCGTCCCAGGAGCGCAGGAGCGCTCGCGTCTAACACTTCAACAAAAGAACGGGACATCCCCGTTCAATAGGCCGTGATGGCCAGGAGGAAAGGACCATGAACCACACCACCACGGGTTTCATCGCAACGTCGCTCGCCTCTGCGCTCGGCCTCGCCAGTTTGGCTTCTCAGGGCGCGGATGCAGCACAACCGCCGCCACCGTGTCACCCCAATCCGAATGCCGCGCAAGATCGGCAAGTCGTCCTGCAGCGCGGCGACATCAGCCAGTTACCCAAAGCCTTGCGCGAGAGGCTCGCCGAGCAAGCGGAACGCCCCCACAGTCAGTTACCCACTCAAGCGTACTCGGAAGCCGATCAGCGGAGCCAGCTGTTCCAGTATTACCTGCTCGATACCAGTGGTTTCGAGCCCAATCCATTTACACAGCTGTTCCCCGGTATCAACGACAAGGCGCAGTTAACAGCCACTGGACCTAGTTGCGGATTGGCGACGATCGGTGCAGTGCGCGTCGTTCTTGAGCCGAAACCTCACTTGCCCACCAATCCCAACAACATACGCGCATTCATCGACGTCTTTACCGATATTTCCGGCCTCTTCGTCATCAACAACGAGAGCGGCTGGTACGAGGGGTGGATGATTCACGATTTGAAGGTCGCACCCGTCTCGTCGGCTCTTGGGCGTCCATCCTTCGGGACCATTACGCAGGGCGACGCGGCGGCGCTTCAGGCGATGGGCGACCACCATAACGTGCCCGGCGCCGTCTTTACCACCGACGGCAACAAGCCACACTTGCCCAATCCAGCCGACCATTTTCCGGACCGACAGACCAATCTTGTCCCCCTTCAGGTGAGCATGGGTGCGTGGAACACGCTGCAACAGAGCGACGGCCACGCCTACTGGGAGTTCAACTACACCACCAACTGGATCTATCCGCTGTATGAACTTCCCTTTACTGGCGGCATTCCCGGGACGTTCGAGGCGGGAAAAATCGGTGCGCTACAGTCGATCATTCCGGGCTCGGGACCATCGGGGATCAAGAACGATCCGGTGCGATACGGGGACAACCCGAACAACCGAGGCGTAATCCAGGCCTCGGGGCCCCGCGACCCGGACAAGTTTGACGCCAAAGACGATTTGCAGCGCGAGTTCCGCATGCGCTTCATTCCGAGCGGTCTCGCGAGGGAAGTCTTCCTCGACGCCTACCAGCGATTGACGTCGTTCGAACCGACCGTCACCGACTTCAAGAAGCGGCTATTCGACGCCTACGCGATCGAGGTGTCACGTGTGGACAAGGACGGCGACGGCGTCATTTCGGCCCTGGAAGGCGACGTCGACACGGCGTCGGGCGGATTTCCCGATAACAGCCGGCTGTTCATTCCGGCCACCGAATTCAACCGCTTCGCCATCACGCGCGAGATCAATGATGGACTGCTCGCGCCGCGCTTTGCCCCCAGTCAAAAGGCCTGGGTGATGTCGGGACAGAAGGTGGGCGTGTTCCCCGCGGTTCTTTCCTCCACCGGCCGCGACTCCGACGACAGGTAGGGGGGCTGCTTTGTCACGGCAGTGAGGCGGTAACGCCTCTGCCCGGATCGTCGGCGATCAAGTCCCGACCTTGCTCAGCATGGAGCGGACGATCAATTTGTGGAACGGCAGGATCGCGGTCAGATAGGCCCGGCCCAGCAGGTTATGCAGACGCACCAAGGTGGTCGCCGTCACCTCGCGGACAACGCCGGCGCCGACCACGTCGACCACGACGCGGAAGTCCAGGTGTTTGTCGTCAAAGCCGAGCACGACGCGGTTCCGGGTCGCGGACTCGATGGGGAAGAGCCCGATCCTCTCGCGTCGATCGCCGGGCCCCGCGTCGATCTTCAATCCGAACGGTGTCACCAGCGCGTTGCGAAGCGCCATCAGCCCGCGGGTCCACGCCGGCGGCTGGGCCAGCATCGATCGCGCGGCGTCCGCCGCGTCCAGATCGTCGGCCGCCACGGTCACCCGATAGGCGTCGACGAAGTGCGCGCCGATCAGAACCGTGCCGACGTCGGGTGCGGGCCTGACGGCGAAGACCTCGGTCATGGGGTCATCCTTCTCAGGTCGTCCTGGTCGCAGCTTCTGCCACTTTCGGCGAGCGCGCCGGCGCCCAATGATCTCAGAGCATCACCCGCCCCCCGGCGACATCGAGAGTGACGCCAGTGATCCAGCTCGAGCTTGGACCGAGCAGGAACAAGGCCGCCGCCGCCACATCCTCGACCTCGCCCAGGCGGCGTAGCGGAAACCCCTGGGCGATTTGCTGGCGGACCGTCTCCGGCTGCGTCGCCATGCGATCGGTGAGGATGGACGATGGTGCGATGGCGTTGACCCGCACGCCGGACGGCGCGGCCTCCGTGGCCGCCTGGCGGGTCAGCGACAGGAGCCCCGACTTGGCGGCGGCATAAGCGGCCGACGCCCCGGAGGCCTGGCGCCCGGCCGTTGAGGCCACGGTCACGATCGCCCCGCGCCGCGCCTCCATCATGGTCGGCAGAAAGGTCTTCAGGGTCAGGAAGGCGGAGGTCAGATTTGCCTCCAGTGTCCCCCGCCATCGCTCGGCGCCCATCTGGGTCAGGGGCTCCGGGGCGCCCCCGCCGCCGGCATTGGCGACCAGAAGGGAGACTGGTCCGAAGGCGGCCTCGGCCTGTGCGCGTAGCTGGGCGAGATCGTCCTCATCGGTCACATCCGCGGCCACGCCGATCGAGCGACCGCCTTGGTCGCGAATGGCGTCGGTGACGCGCGCAATGGCGGCGGTGTCGCGCCCGTTGACGACGACCTGAGCGCCGCGCCTCGCCAGGGCCATCGCGATCCCCGCGCCGATGCCACGCGAGCCGCCGGTGACCACGGCGATGTGGCCGCTGAAGTCCGGCTCAGACATGGCGCGCCGTCGACAGCGCGTGGAGGGTCAGGGGGAAGATGAGGACGATGGGCAATGGTAGGTCTCCCGGAGGCCCGGCATATTGGATATACAATATGTCTACCTAATTCAATGGAAGCCCGATGGCAAGACGCACCTATTCCAGCCCGGCTCGCGACGCCGCCGCCGCCGTCAGGCGCGCCCGAGTCCTCGAGGCGGCCGAGCGGTTGCTGCGCGAGGCGGACGACGCCGCGGCGGTGGCGATGGAGACCGTGGCCGTGGCCGCGGGCGTCACCCGGTTGACCGTCTACAAGCAGTTCGGCTCACGCCGGGGTCTGCTGGAGGCGGTTTTCGATCACCGCGCGGCCCAGGGTGGACTTTCCCGCCTCCCCGAGGCGATGGCGATCGACGACCCGCGCCAAGGGCTGGATCGGCTGGTGGAGATCTTCTGCGCATTCTGGGGCGGCGACCCGGCTGTCGGACGGCTACAGGCCTTGGCCGCCTCGGATCCCGAATTCGCGGAGATGGTCGATGCGCGCAACGAACGCCGCCGGCAGGCGATCCAGGTCCTCCTCGCCCGCATCGGCAGCCCAGAACAAGCGGACCATCGCCGCGACGCCGTGGACCTGATCTTCACCCTCACTGGCTACGCCACCTATCGGTCGCTCGAACGGAACCGTTCGGAGGCCGAGGTGCGCGCTCTGATAAAGGCGGCCTGCGCCAACGCACTCAACCTTGGACCGGCCGCCCGAGGGTCTGCCCCAAGGAGTCTCGAATCGCCGTCAAGGTGACCCGCGGCTCACGACGCTCCAGGGCCCGCCGGCGACCGGCCTCCCAATAGATGGTTCGCAGCGTCCGCAGGCCGACCGGAATCCCGCGCGCCGACAGATAGTCGTGGGAAGGCCTCGGCCATGATAGGGAGGTCGGTAATGGCGAGAGGTTGGCTGATCGGGGTGATGGTGGAGGTGGCGGGCGAGCCCATTCCTCTGCGCCATTTCTTCGCCGTCGGTCACGAAGACCGCGCCAAGGCCGAGTGGAGCGCGATCGATAGAGCCTTGCTTATCGGCAGGGTGGCGACCAGTCCGGTCGGAGGTTTGGAGCCCGTTCACATGGTCAGCGAGCTTGCGGCGCGGACGACGAACGCTCTGGCGCTCAAGGCCGGCGAAGTGCGCTCGTTGGGCTGGCGGTGGCCGCGCCGTTGGATCACGCTGAAAGTCAGATCCCCGGATCAGTGACCCAGATACCGGTCCAGGAATGCACTGATTTCCGTGAAGGCCTGCCGGTCCTCGGGAATGCGATCATCGAGAGTGAACTGGGCGTGGGACATCCCCTCGAAAACCAGGAGGTCGGCCTGTACGCCGGACTGCAGCAGCTTCTGGTGGGTGCGGACCGTATCGCTCAGCAGCAGGTCACGCGTACCGGTGGTCAGGATGGTCGGTGGAAAACCTTGGAAATCGCCGTTGAGAGGCGAGATCATCGGGTCAGCCATGTCGTGACCGTTGGCGTAGAAGCGGGCCGCGGCGTTGCAGAACCCGCTCGGCGACACAAGGACGTTGTCGACCAATGCGTTCGTCTGCATGGAATCGCCGTGCTCCGTCTCATCCGCCATCGGCGTGCCGACCGCTATGGCGCCCGGCGGCGGCAGGTGCTCCTGCTTTGCGCGCAGCATCATCTCCAGCGTCAGCGCGCCGCCGGCGGAGCTGCCGAACACGCCGATATCCTGCGGCTTCGTCATCTTCAGGGCCGCCGTGTAGACGGTCATCGCGTCATCGAGCGCTGCGGGGAAATAGGCCGTGGGCGGCATCCGGTAGTCGACGGAAATGACGGGCATGTGGCTGAAGCCAGCCATCAGCACCGCCTCGGGCAGCGCGGCCTCGCCGGGGTTCAGCACGTAGCAGCCGCCATGGAGATGGATGAGCAGGCGCCTGGCGTTGGGCGTCGGGATGGTCTCGGGCGTGACGCGATAGACCTTTACGCCGTCGATCGTGCTCTGCTCGATCGTGACGTGCAACCGCCTGGCCATCGGTTCGACCACCGCCGCGGCTGCGGCGGCTTCGGAGTCCGCCAGGCGCCGCCAACCCTCGGCTGTTACCGGCGGCGTGTCCCAGCCGCTGTGGAGTGGCTGAGCGATAACCGCCCGCAGCTGAGGACTGACGTCGTCGGGCACAGGAACGCGCCTCGCCGGCACGTCGTGCGGCGCCAGGGTCGTCTGCGCCATGGCGGCGGGCGCAAGCATCATGAAAGCCGCCGCCGCGAAGGCGCGGACTGCATCCGGTTTGCGCATCGGTTGTCTCTTTTCGTCCGTCCTTGAACCGTCAGGTCAGCATTAAGGTGAAAGGGTAGGGATTCCCGCACTCGTTTCCAAATGAGATCGGAGGGCCTGCGCCGCACGCCTGCGCTAGAAACTTGACAAATTGCAAATATTCTGCCATTCTTCCCGCCTCACCGCTGTCCTCCGAGGCGCCCATGCACGACACCTCCACCCCCGCTCCCCCCGCCCACCGTATCTACGGTGATTAACGGTGGATTCCCGCTTGGACCGCACCCCTGAGGTGAGACGGTTAAACACGGGACAGTTGTTGTCCTGTGGGCTGCGGGACCGCAGCCCACAGGCTTGTTTGTTTCGCCTCGAACTCGCCGATCCGCCCCAGCCCGGCGCCCAACGAACCCCTCGACCCATCGGCGGCGCGCCCCTATGACTGCCCCAACCGCCGCCAAGGCCCGGGAGAAGACGTCCATGGTTGAACCGGTTTCGCTCGGCGCGCGCCTCAGCGCCCTGGCCGCCGAGCATCCCGACAAGCCGGCCATCTCCGACCATGAGCGCACCGTGAGCTATCGCGAGCTCGACCGGCGGACCAACCGGATCGCCCGGGGGCTGGAGAAATCGGGAGTGCGCCAGGGCGACCTGGTCACCATCGGCCTCCCCAACGGGATCGGCTTCATCGAGGCGGCCTTCGGCATCTGGAAGGTCGGCGCGACGCCGCAGCCGATCTCGCACCGGCTCCCGGCCGCCGAGGCCGCCGCGGTGATGGACCTCGCCGAGACCCCGATCCTGATCGCGGGCGCCGGCATGGCGAGCACGCGGCCGCGCCTGGATGTCCCGGACCTGCTCGCCCTCGCGGGCGACGACGCCCCGGTCCTCGACCGCACCGCGCCGGTGTGGAAGGCCCCCACTTCCGGCGGCTCGACCGGGCGGCCGAAGCTGATCCTGTCCGGGTCGCCGGGCGTCTACACGCCGCCCGAAGGCGAGGGCCTCGGCGCCTGGAAGATCACCGCCGCCGACACCGCCATCGTGCCCGGCCCGCTCTATCACAACGGGCCCTTCATCACGTCGGTCGCCGCCGTCACCCAGGGCGCGCACCTGGTGATCATGCCGCGCTTCGACGCCGAGGAGACGCTGAAGGCGATCGACCGCCACAGGGCCACCTGGATCTACCTGGTGCCGACGATGATGAGCCGGATCTGGCGCCTGCCCGCCGAGACCCGCGCCGCCTGCGACGTCGGCTCGCTGCGCACCGCCTGGCACCTGGCCGCGCCCTGCCCGCCCTGGCTGAAGGAGGCGTGGATCGACTGGCTGGGGCCCGACGTTGTCATGGAGCTCTACGGCGGCACCGAGGGGCAGGCGGCGACCATCATCACCGGCGCCGAATGGCTGGCCCACCGCGGCTCGGTCGGCAAGGTCGCCATGGGGGAGATGAAGGCCATCGGGCCCGACGGCGCGACGCTGCCGCCTGGCGAGATCGGCGAGATCTTCATGCGGCGGGCGCCGGAGACGCCGCCGACCTACGCCTACCGGGGCGCCGAGGCGCGGGTGATGGAGGGGGGCTGGGAATCGCTCGGCGACATCGGCTGGTTCGACGACGACGGTTACCTCTACCTGGCCGACCGGCGCACCGACATGATCCTGGTGGGCGGCTCCAACGTCTACCCGGCCGAGATCGAGTCCGCCCTGGACGAGCATCCCCTGGTGCAGTCGAGCGCGGTGGTCGGCCTGCCCGACGACGACCTGGGCAACCGCATCCACGCCATCGTCCAGCCCTGGCCCGGCCTTACCGAGGCGGCCCTGCGCGAGCACCTGGCCAGCCGTCTGGTCACCTACAAGCAGCCGCGCAGCTATGAGTTCGTCGAGGAAAACATCCGCGACGACGCCGGCAAGGTGCGGCGCAGCCAGCTGCGCGAGGAGAGGATCGCGGCGAGCAAGTAGATTCGCCTCCCCTCTGGGGGAGGGGGACCCCGAAGGGGTGGAGGGGGCCACCGGCGCGAACACGTCACCCTGTACGCTCTCGCCACTTGGCGACATTCACGCCCATGACCTTCAGGCGCTCTCCGCCCGCCCTTCGCCATCCTCGCCCAACGTGCTAGGTGCGCCCGCTCCCAACCCAAGTCCGAAAGTCTCATGGCCCTGAAAGTCGCCATCGTCGGTCTGCCCAATGTGGGCAAGTCGACCTTGTTCAACGCCCTCACCCAGACGGCGGCGGCCCAGGCCGCCAACTATCCGTTCTGCACGATCGAGCCGAATGTCGGCGAAGTGGCGGTGCCCGAGCCCCGGCTCGACGCCCTGGCGAAGATCGCCGGGTCGAAGGAGATCATCCCCGCCCGCATCACCTTCGTCGACGTCGCCGGCCTGGTGCGCGGCGCGGCCCAGGGCGAGGGGCTCGGCAACCAGTTCCTGGCCAACATCCGCGACTGCGACGCCATCGCCCTGGTGGCGCGCTGCTTCGTCGACACCGAGATCACCCACGTCGAGGGCCGCATCGACCCTCTGGCCGACCTCGACATCATCGAGACAGAGCTGATGATCGCCGACCTGGACAGCCTCGAGAAGCGCGTGCCGGCCCTGGAGAAGCGGGCCAAGGGCGGCGACAAGGAGGCGCTGGCCAATCTGCGGCTGGCGAAGCTGGCGCTGGAAGCCTTGAGCGCCGGGCGGCCCGCGCGGTCGGTCAAGGTGGCGGAGGAGGACCAGAAGGCCTGGCGCATGCTCCAGCTGCTCACCACCAAGCCCGCCCTCTATGTCGCCAACGTCGACGAGGCCTCCGCTTCCACCGGCAACGAATACTCCGCCCTGGTGGCCGAGCGGGCGGTGCGCGACGGCGCCAAGACGGTGGTGATCTCGGCCCAGATCGAGAGCGAGATCGCCATGCTCGATCCGGACGAACGGACCGAATTCCTGGAGACCCTGGGCCTGGAGGAGCCGGGCCTCAACCGCTTGATCCGCGAGGCCTACGCGCTCCTGGGTCTTCGCACCTATTTCACCGCCGGCCCCAAGGAATCGCGGGCCTGGACCATCCCGGTGGGCGCCACCGGGCCGCAGGCGGCGGGGGTCATCCACACCGACTTCGAAAAGGGCTTCATCCGCGCCGAGACCATCGCCTTCCACGACTACGTCCGCCTCAACGGCGAGGCGGGGGCCCGCGACGCCGGAAAGCTGCGCGCCGAGGGAAAAGACTATGTCGTCCAGGACGGAGATGTCATGAATTTCCGGTTCAACGTCTGACAGGCCCCCGACATAGCGAACGGCCACGGACCGAGGGAGAATGACGCCATGGGCGAGATGATCAGGATCAAGAGCACCGCCGACGACGGCTTCACCTTCGATGCGTACCACGCCGCGCCCACCGGTGAGCGCAAGGGCGGAGTGATCGTGGTCCAGGAGATCTTCGGCCTTGACGAGCACGTGCGCCGGGACGTCGACCGCTGGGCCTCCCTCGGCTACGAGGCCACAGCGCCCTCGTTGTACGACCGCCGCCAGCCCGGCTTCACCGCCGGCCACGATCCGGACGGCATGGCCGCCGGCATCGGCCACGCCCGCGCCACCCCGCTCGACCAGGCCCTGGGCGATATCGCCGCCGTGCGCGACAGCCTGGCGCCGCGGGGCAAGGTGTTCATCGTCGGCTACTGCTACGGCGGCTCGCTGGCCTGGCTCGCCGCCGGCAAGCTCGACGGCCTCTCCGGCGCCTCCAGCTACTACGGCAGCCTGGTCCAGGCGAACGCCAGCCTGAAGCCGAAGTGCCCGACCATCGTCCACCTCGGCCGGCTGGATGCCGGGATACCCGCCGACGCGGTCAAGGCCGCGGTCCAGGCGTCCAACCCCGACGTCCCGGTCTACGTCTACGAGGACGCCGGCCACGGCTTCAACAACGAGGATCCGGCCAGGCATGCGTCGGCCAGCGCCGACCTGGCCCGAAAGCGGACTTTGGAAGTGTTCGGAGGGATCGGGTCCGGGGGTTGAGATGGGCGACACCGTCCGCCTGACCAGTCCCCGCGACGGCTTCGTCTTCCAGGCCTGGCGCAGCGCCCCGCGCGACGCGCGGCGCGGCGGCCTGGTGTTGATCCAGGAGATTTTCGGCCTCACCGGCCACATCCGCGACCTCGCCGACGGCTTCGCCGCCGACGGCTACGAGACGATCGCCCCGTCCCTCTACGATCGCCGCAAGCCCGGGTTCGCGGCGGACTACGACGCTCAGGGCGTGGCGCAGGGACGGGCGCTTTCGGAAGCGACGCCCTGGGACGAGGTGGCCGCCGACCTGCAGGCGGCGATCGACGCCCTGGCCCGGCCGGTGTTCGTGGTTGGCTACTGCTGGGGCGGCACGGCGACGTGGCTGGCGGCCTGCCGCTGCACGGGGCTCTCGGCCGCCTCCAGCTTCTACGGCCGGCGCATTCCCGAGCTGCTCGGCGAGACGCCGCGCGTCCCGATCATCCTCCACTTCGGCAAGAGCGACACCTCCATCCCGCCGGCCGCGGTGGAGGCCATCGGCGCGGCCCACCCTGACATCCCGATCCACCTCTACGAGGCCGGCCACGGCTTCGTCTCCGACCGCCGGGTCGACCACCGACCGGACGCCGCGCGGCTGGCGCGCCTGCGCACCCTGCAGCTCTTCGCCCTGAACGGCGGCGGGCGGGGGGAGCTTTAGAGGGGATCACGCCTCGTCTCGGCGGCCGATCAGGTCGCGCACGGCCGGATCGGCTTCCAGCGCCCGCACCAGCACCACCTGGGCGATCAGCAGGCCAAGGCCAGCGCCGAAGCCGGCGAATGCCCCGCCGGGCGATCCGCCGCCATGGGCGAGGCGATGGACCTGCCAGACGATCAGGCCGGCCAGCGCGACCAGCAGGCCCAGGCCGACGATCACCGAGATCACGCTCTGGCCGAAGCCCGTACGATAGCTGAGCCACAGGTGACGGGTGATCGCCCGTCGGACCGCCGGGATCGCCAGGGCGACGACCAGGGTCAGGGCGAGATAGGCGCCGGGGAACACAATGGTGAGCTTCCACCTGAGGTCGTCGCCGCCCGGCAGCACCTCCCAGGCGTCCAGCGCGGCGCCGGCGTACACAAGCAGCCCGACCGCCAGCACGCTCGCCTGCATCCGCCGAAAAATACGCCACGACGATCGTTGGGCCATGGGGAAAAGGTGGCGCACCGACCCGGCGAAAAAAAGGGCCAAGGCAAGGCGTTTCCGCCCTTGTGATCGCCTCTCCTCCCCCTTCTGGGGAGGGGGACCCCGAAGGGGTGGAGGGGGTGACGCGGCCGAAACCTCGCCAAGCCTGCCCCCTTCCCCGGCTTCGCCGGGACTTCCTCCAGAGGGGGAAGAGAGGCCAACTCCCTGAGGGGGCCTAATGCCCCTCGAAACTCACCAGGGTTGAAACCCGCACACCGGCCGCGCGCAGTTTGTCCGCGCCGCCCAACTCAGGCAGGTCGACCACGAAGGCGGCCGCGACGATCTCGGCCCCGGCCTGGCCCAGCAGGTCGATCGCCGCCAGGGCCGTGCCGCCGGTGGCGATCAGGTCGTCGACCAGGATCACGCGCTCGCCCTGATGCACGGCGTCCAGGTGCATCTCCATCACGTCGGCCCCGTACTCCAGCGCATACTCCACGGCCCGGGTGCGGTGGGGCAGCTTGCCCTTCTTGCGCAGGGGCACGAAGCCGGCCGACAGCTGGTGGGCGACCGCGCCACCGAGGATGAAGCCCCGCGCCTCGATGCCGGCCACCTTGTCGAGCTTCAGCCCGGCGAAGGGCTGCACCAGCTCGTCCACGGCGCGGCGGAAAGCGCGGGCGTCGGCCAGCAGGGTGGTGATGTCGCGGAACTGGATCCCGGCCTTGGGATAGTCGGGAATCGTGCGGATCGAATCGCGGAGGGTCATTGATGCTCGCGGAGAGGAGTAGTCTTGTGGGCGATTTGGCGTGGTCAGCCGAGGAAGGCCAGCAGGATGTCGGCCGTTTCCCGTGGAGCCTCGACCTGAGGAAGGCGTCCCTTGCCCGGCATGATCCGAAACGCGGCGCGAGGCAACTGGGCGGCGAGCCGGCGGGCGGCGCCTGGGGTCGGATGGTCGCCCTGGGTCCAGAACACCAAGGTGTGGGCCGTCGGCTCCCGCTGGGGCGTGCGGCCGCGGCTCAGCATCCGCGCCGGGTACGCCCCCAGCCGGCCACCCAGGCCCAGGCGGGCCAGCAGCCGCTCGGGCGTGCTGGGCAGGGCGCCGCCGTTGATCAGCACCAGGGCGTCGCAGCGATGGGGATGGCTGGCGGCGTAGGCCCGCGCCAGGCAGGCCCCGAACTCATGACCCGCGATCCTCACCGCGCCGATCTCCAGGGCGCCGACCAGTCCGTCGAGCCAGGCGACCAGCGAGGGCAGGGTCGATCGGGCCATGGCCTGCGATCCGCCGCAGCCCGGCAGGTCGGGGGCGATGACGCCGTAGCGCTCCGCCAGGCGGTCCCAGATCGGCGACCAGTGACGCTGCGCGTCGGCCCCGCCGCCATGCAGCAGGACGAGGGGCGGCCCCTCCCCGCCCCGCCAGAGGTGGACCTGGCGTCCCCGGACCGAGAGGGTTTCAGCGCGCATCGGGCTTCACGAGGCCCAGCGCCCGACCGGCCACCGCCGACAGCCGCTCGACCATCGCCGGGTCGCGCGCGGCGGCCGTGGTGATCAGGGCCCCCTCGAGACAGGTGTCGATCGGCGAGGGGCCCCGCACCGGCGGCAGGCGCCGCGCCAGGTGGGCGACCAGGCTGCGAGCCTTGCCGGCGTTGGCGCTCAGCACCGCCTGGATGTGGTGCACTTCCACGGGGGCGACCTCCTCGCGCCAGCAGTCGTAGTCGGTCACCATGGCCACCGAGGCGTAGGGCAGTTCCGCCTCCCGCGCGAGCTTGGCCTCCGGCATGTTGGTCATGCCGATGACGTCGCACCCCCAGGACCGGTAGAGTGCGCTTTCGGCCTCGGTGGAGAACTGCGGGCCCTCCATGGCCAGATAGCAGCCGCCCTTCACCACCCGCGCCCCCGCGGCGCGCCCGGCTTCCGCCGCCAGGGCCGACAGCCGGGGGCAGACGGGGTGGGCCATCGACACGTGAGCGGCGAGGCCGGGGCCGAAGAAGCTCTTCTCCCGGGCGAAGGTCCGGTCGATGAACTGGTCGACGACCACGAAGTCGCCGGGGCTCAGGGCCTCGCGAAGCGAGCCGACCGCAGAGAGGGACAGGACATCGGTGCAGCCCGCCCGCTTGAGGACGTCGATATTGGCCCGGGCGTTGACGGCTGTGGGCGGCAGGACGTGGCCCCGCCCGTGCCGGGGCAGGAACACCAGCGTCACCGGACCCAGGGCGCCGATCAGGAGGGCGTCCGAGGGCTCGCCAAACGGGCTTTCGATGCGGGTCCAGCGCCCGCCCTCCAGTCCCTCGATGTCATAGACCCCCGAGCCGCCGATCACGCCCAGGACCCACGCCGCCATTCAACCCACCTCCGTGCTGGCGCCTTATGGCGAGGATCGCGCCGTTTGGCCATTGTACCCTCAGGCGCCGCGCGGGCGGGGAGGCTCGACTATTGATCGGCAAGGCTCGCGAGTCGAAGCGACGGAGCGCCGCGGTGACCCCGGTCGCCCTCCTGGCGGCGCTGGCGCTGGCGCGAGGCGCGCTGGCCGGCGAGACGCGGTGCTGGATCGACAAGGGAGCCCTGGTGGCGCCGGTGGCGTTCGGCGACATCGCCGGCGATTTCCTGATCGACCTCTCGGCGCCGGCCAGCGCCCTGCACGTCACCCGCGCCCAGGAGGACGGGCTGGACGGGGAGGCGGCGACGCGCGACCTCTCGATCGCCGGCCGGCGCCTCGCCGGCGTCACCCTGGCGATCGTCGATCTGGACGTCCGGACGGCGAAGTTCGACACCACCATCAACGGGGTCATCGGCGCGGACCTGCTGCGCCGCTTCGTGGTCGAGATAGATCCGTCGCCCTGCCGGCTGCGGCTGCTGCGGCGCCGGCCCGCGCGTTGGGCCGGGAGCGTCCGTCTGGCGATCCGCGAGGCGGACGGACGGCCCCTGGCCCCCGCTAGCGTCACCGACGGGCTGAAGGTCCGCTCGGGTCTCTTCGCCCTTGGCACCGCGGACTGGGCGACCCGGGTGAACGGCCGTCTCTCGCGCCCGCAGACCACCGACGCCCCGGCCCCCGTACGCCTGCGCGCCCTCGAGATCGCCGGCCGCCTGTTCGAACAGGTCCCGGCCGCCACCCAGCCCCAGGCGATCGGCGAGGCGCGGGGCGCGATCGGAATGGCCGTCTGGTCCCGCTGGCGCCTGCGCCTGGACATGCGCGAGGGCTGGCTGGAGCTCGCGCCCGCCGATGGGAAATAGCGAGGCGCCTCTCCTCCCCCAGGGGGACCGCGAAGCGGTGGAGGGGGCCGCCGCAGCAGAGGCCTCGCCAAGCGCGCCGCCCCCTCCCCCCGCGTACGCGGGGTTCGCCGGTACTTCCCCCAAAGGGGGAAGAGAGGCGTAGCCGCTAGGCTAGTGCGCAACCTTGCGCCAGATCTGGCGATAGCTGCCGTAGAGCAGGCCGGAGAACAGGACCAGGAAGATCATCACCGCGAAGCCGGTCTGCTTGCGCTGCTCCATCTTCGGATCGGCCGCCCACTGCAGGAAGGCCGCCACGTCCTTGGCCTCCTGGTCCGTGGTGGCCTTGACGCCGTCATCGTAGGTGACGCGGTTGTCCGTCAGCGGCGGGGGCATGGCGATGACGCCGCCTGTCGGAATCTTGTGGGGATCGCCCTTGTAGAAGGAACTGACGTCGCCCGGCATCCACGGATCGTAGAACTTGCCCGCCGGCAGGGCGAGGCCCGGGGGTGGTGGCGTGCCGTCGCCGGTCACTACCGAGTAGATGTATTGCGGGCCCCCTTCGCGGGCGGCCGCCAGCAGCGACATGTCCGGCGGCACGGCCCCGCCGTTGGCGGCGCGCGCCGCAGCGTCATTGGCGAAGGGCGAGGGGAGATAGTCGGCCGTGGTCCCCGGGCGCTTGATCGCATCGCCGCTGTCGGGGTCGATGTCGGCAATCTGGGCCTCCTTGGCGATCGCCTTCGCCACCGGATTGTCGTTGGGGTTGGGGTACTTGGGATTCCAGAACGGACCGCCCGGGTCGGCGAGGTTGCGGAACGCCACCATCTTCATCGAATGGCAGGACGAACAGACCTCGTGGTAGACCTTGTAGCCACGCTGGAGCTGCTCCTGATCGTACATCCCGAAGGGGCCCTCGAACGACCAGTGGACCTCCTTGAGCGGGGCCTGGGTGGTCGCGGACAGGGCCGGCGAGGCCGTGACGAGAAGGCCCGCGCCAAAGAGGCCCGCGACCTGCGCCGCGGCGAAGAGTTTGCGCAGCATCGTGTCTCAGCCCTTCGTTTCGGGAGCGGCCGCCGCGCCCGCCGGGACGCCGGCGGGGTGTGACAGCACCGGCGTGTAGAGCGAGTCGGGAACCGGCAACGGCGTTTCCGTCAGCCCCAGGATCGGCGTGATGACCAGGAAGTAGGCGAAGTAGTACAGCGCCGCGATCCGGCTGAGCCACGTCACGGTGTTGACGCCGTAGTCGAGGAAGATCGGTCCGGGTCCCGCGCCCGGGATGATCACGCCGTCGGGCTCCTGCGAGCCGCACCAGCCGAGCGCCAGCGAGGCGACGATCCACACGAAGAAGAACATCCGATAGGTCGGGCGGTAGCGCATCGAACGCACCTTGGAGGTGTCCAGCCACGGCAGGACGAACAGCATGAGGATCGCGCCGCCAAGGGCCAGCACGCCGGTCAGCTTGTCCGGGATCGCCCGCAGGATGGCGTAGAAGGGCAGGAGGTACCACTCAGGCACGATGTGCGCCGGGGTCTTCAGCGGATCGGCGGCGACCTGGTTGTCTACCTTCCCCATGGCTTCGGGCAAGTAGAACACGAACAGAGCGAACAGGATCATGAACAGCGAGACCGCGAACAGGTCCTTCACCGTGTAGTACGGGTGGAAGGGCACGGTGTCGGACGCGCTCCTCACGTTGACGCCGGTCGGGTTGGAGTTGCCGGGCACGTGCAGCGCCCAGATGTGCAGGGCGACCACGGCGGCGATCACGAACGGCAGCAGATAGTGCAGCGAGAAGAACCGGGTGAGCGTCGGGTCGTCCACCGAAAAGCCCCCCCAGAGCAGGGTGGTCAGGGGCTTGCCGACCAGCGGCAGGGCGCCGAACAGGCTGGTGATTACCTTGGCCCCCCAGAAGCTCATCTGGCCCCAGGGGAGGACATAGCCCATGAAGGCGGTGGCCATCATCAGCACATAGATGACGCAGCCCAGCAGCCACAGTACCTCGCGCGGCGACTTGTACGAGCCGTAGTACATGCCGCGCAGAATGTGGATGTAGACGGCCAGGAAGAACATCGCGGCGCCGTTGGCGTGCAGGCCGCGGATCAGCCAGCCGTAGTTGACGTCGCGCATGATGCTGCGCTGGACGGAAACGAAGGCCCCGGCGGCGCTGGGGTCGTAGTGCATGGCCAGGACGATGCCGGTGACGATCTGCACCACCAGGCAGAACGACAGGATGCCGCCGAACGTGTACCAGTAGTTCAGGTTCCGCGGCGTCGGGTAGTCCAGCAGGTCGGCGCTGAAACGGATGATCGGCAGGCGCGCATCGAGCCAGCGCTCGATGGCGGTCCCCGGTTGATAGGTGCTTGGATGCTCGCTCATCTGCGGTCTACCCGATCTTCACTTTGGTGTCGCTCAGGAAGGTGTAGTCGGGCAGCACCAGGTTGAGCGGCGCGGGGCCTTTGCGGATCCTCGCGGCGGTGTCGTACTGCGAGCCGTGGCAAGGGCAGAGCCAGCCGCCGTAGTCGCCTTCCCCGAAGGTCGGCACGCAGCCCAGGTGGGTGCAGCTGGCCAGGACGATCAGCCACTGCTCGTGTCCTGGCTTGACCCGCGCGGAGTCGGGGGCCGGATCCTTCATCGGAGCGTTATCGTCCGCCCTGGCGCGGGCGATCTCCGCGGGCGTGCGGTGACGGATGAACACCGGCTGCTTGCGCCAGGAGATGGTGACTTCCTGGCCCAAGGCTATCTTGCTGATGTCGTACTCGAGCGAGGCCAGCGCCAGGGTGTCGGCGGCCGGATTGAGCTGGTCGATCAACGGCCAGGCCACCATGGCGACGCCGCCGACGGCGGCGGCCGCGGCGGCGATATGGATGAAATCCCGACGGCCGGGATCGTCGGGACCGTCCATTGCGGGCGCCGCTTGGGCTAGGCTGTCTGCCACCTTGAAACTCATCCCCGATCGATTGAGGGTCCGCACGATAGCGGACGACCATGGACCACCACGGCGGTGTCTCTATAGGGGGTTCGCTTAGAATGCGTCTCGCGCTTTTTCAACCGGACATTCCGCAAAACGTAGGTGCGGCCATTCGGCTGTCCGCATGCCTGAATGTAGCGCTCGACGTCATCCAGCCCTGCGCCTTCCCGCTCGACGACCGGTCTTTGAAGCGCGCGGCCCTGGACTATGGCCCGCTCGCCCATCTGACGCGGCATGCCTCGTGGAGCGATTTCCTTGCCGCGCGGCCGGCGACGGCGCGGCTGGTGCTGCTGACCACACGGGGCGACACGCTCTTTCCCGACGTCGTCTTCCGGCCCGACGACATCCTGCTCATGGGCGCCGAGAGCGCCGGCGCGCCGGCCCACGTCCACGCCGCCGCCGCGATCCGCCTGCGCATTCCGCTCGCCGCCGGCGCCCGCTCGCTCAACGTCGTCACCGCCGCCACCCTGGCGCTCGGCGAGGCGCTGCGGCAGAACAACGCCTTTCCCCCGGACCCCCCTTTTCGAGACGCCGGACCGCTTCCATGACCGTCGAGTCCCTTCACGGCGCCGACCTCGCCGACAATCCGCGGGTCAAGCGCGCAAGGGCCTGGTTCGACAGCCTGCGCGACAGCCTGGTCGGGGCCTTCGAGGCGCTGGAGGACGAGGCGCCGGCCGATCTCTATCCGGGCGTGGCCGGCCGCTTCACCCTCGAGCCCTGGGTGCGCGAGGCCGGCGGCGGCGGGGTGATGGGCTTCCTGCACGGCCGCTTCTTCGAGAAGTGTGGCCTGCACGTCAGCGAGGTGCACGGGACCTTCACCCCCGAGATGGCCGCCGCCATGCCCGGCGCGAAGAAGGACCCCCGCTTCGTCGCCACCGGCGTCAGCCTGATCGCCCACTTGGTCAACCCGCGCGTGCCAGCCGTTCACATGAACACACGCTACCTCGCCACCACCAGCGGCTGGTTCGGCGGCGGCGCGGACCTGACGCCGCTGCTCGGCGAACAGCGGCGGCCGGACGCCCCGGACGCGGTCGCCTTCCATGCGGCGCTGCGGGCGGCCTGCGATGCGCACGACGGGGCGTGGTATGCGAAATTCAAGGAGGAGTGCGATCGCTACTTCTTCCTGCCGCACCGGAACGAGCCGCGGGGCGTCGGCGGCATCTTCTACGACCGCCACGATAGCGGCGACTGGGAGCGCGACTTCGCCTTCACCCAGGACGTCGGCCGGGCCCTGCTGGAGGTCTATCCCCGGATCGCCCGGGAACGCATGGGCGAGGCCTGGACGGGCGCCGAACGCGAGGAGCAGCTGGTCCGCCGCGGCCGCTACGTCGAGTTCAACCTGCTCTATGACCGCGGCACCATGTTCGGCCTGAAGACCGGCGGCAACATCGAGTCGATCCTCTCGTCCATGCCGCCCGTGGTCAAATGGCCCTGATCGCCTCGCGACGGCGCGCCGGCGCGGCGCGAAACCAGGCGAGCAGGGGCTTTTCAACCCAGGCGCGGCCGGCGAGCCCCGCCGCGATCGAGGCGGCTATGGCGACCGGCAGGAACAGCCAGGGCCGGCCGTAGCCCAGGGTGTGGGCGACGAGGGCGGTGGCCGGCAGGTGCAGGATGTAGATGGCGTAGGAGGCGTCGCCCAGCACGAGCGCCGGCCGGGCCGCCCAGGCGGGCGCGCGAACCGCGCCGGGGCTCAGCTCCAGGCCGAGCGCCCCGGCGACGGTCAGGACGGCCGGGACTCCCCACAGCAGGGGTCGCCAGAGCTCGGTGAAGAGGCCGCCGGCCTGCACCGCGGTCCACCAGGCCAGGGCGGCGAGGATCATCACCCAGCCCAGCCACCGCGGCGGCGCGAGGCCGTTCTCGACGGCGATCCCCAGGCACACGCCGGCCGCGAACTGCAGCAGCATCGGATTGGCCCCGAGGTAGTAGTAGGGGTCGGGCAGCAGGAAGCCGAAGGCGGTCACCGCGATCAGGGCGCCGACCACCAGGCGCCCGCGCCACGCCCGCGGCCCCGCCAGCACTGCCGCGAAGATCCCATAGAACAGCGCCTCGTAATCGAGGCTCCAGCCCGGCGGCAGGGTCGGGAACGGCAGGCCGCGCGGGTCGAGGTGGGGGATGAAGGCCAGGGAGAGGGCGAGATGCCGCCATCCCGGCCGCACCTCGGGCAGGAAGGCCGGCCACACCAGGGCGAGGGCGAGAACGCCGAGCGTCGCCAGCCAGTAGAGCGGCGCCACGCGGGTGAACCGCCGCCACAGGAAGGCGCCCGGCGCGACGTCCCGGCCCGTGGTCACATGCCACATGACGACGCCGCTGATCACGAAGAATACGTCGACCCCCGCCCGCCCGACATCGAAGCCGCCCCGGTCCCACTGCAGAGCGTGGTAGGCGACCACCACCACGGCGGCCAGGGCGCGTAGCGCCTGGATCGAGAGCAGAACCGGGGTCCCGCGGGGCATTCATTTCCCTTTCAGCTTGGCCTACCTATATGGCACGGCCATGCCCTCCTGGCCCTCGATCCCCCGCCGCCTCCTGCTCGCTCTCGCCGGCGCCGGGGTGGGCCTCTCGGCCGCTCCGCGCGCCGCCTTCGCCGCTTCGGAGGGCGGGAGTCCCACGCCCGCCCCCGCGGTCCCATCAGCCATATGGACGGAATTCTTCAAGGGCCAGCGGATCTGGGCCTACGCCGACCGCCAGAGTCTGCGGCCGGGCGAGCCGCTGAACATCATGGCCGCCGGCGGCCCGGGGCAGCCGGTCCGCCGGGCGCGTCTGGAGGTGTTCCGCATCTCTTCCGGGGCTCCAATCCCGGTGTGGACCAGCGAATTCGCCGAGGTGCGCTATCGCGGGGCTACCCGCTCGGGCGCCGCCATCGGGCCGGGCTGGCCGCCGACCTTCGCGGGCATCGACACCTCCGCCTGGGCCCCGGGCTGCTACTACGCCGATATCGTCGAGCAGACGACCGCGACCCGAGACGTGAAGGCCGTCTTCTGGGTGGTCACCAATCCAAGGCGCTCCGGTGCCGTCCTTCTCCGCCTGGGGACCAACACCTACCAGGCCTACAATCCGTGGGGCGGCCACAGCCTCTACCCCAACGACGACGACGAGAACCGCGGCCTCATCGTCTCCTTCGACCGGCCGACCGAGCCCAGCTTCTTCGAATACGACGTGTTCCTGGTCTCCTGGCTGGAGGGCCTCGCCGCCAGCCTGGGCGGGGTGGACTATGCGAGCAACTTCGATGTCCACGCCGACCCGACCCTCATCGAGCGCTACCCCCTGGTCGTCACCAGCGCTCACGATGAATACTGGAGCGGCGAGGAGCTCGACGCATTCCACCGGCGCATCTTCACGCTGGGGCGGAACACCGCCTTCCTGGGCGCCGACGCCGCCTACTGCCAGATCCGCTACGGCGACCTCAACCGGGGGCCGGGGGCGCCGGAACTCGGCCGCCAGCTGGTCTGCTACAAGACCGCCGCCGACCCCATCGCCCTGCGCCCCGGCAAGGGCGATCCGCGCCGGCTGGTCACCAACAACTTCCGCGCCGACGCGCGCCGTCCCGAGACCATGCTGATGGGCAGCGCCTATCAGAACTGGTTCCAGCCCGACGGGCCGCAGCGACCCTCCTACAAGGTGGCGCGCACGGATCTGCCGTTCTTCGCCGGCACGGGTTGGAAGACGGGCGACGTGGCCGCCGACGTCGTCGGCTACGAGTGGGACAACCACGATCCCGACGGCGACGGCAAGCGGCTGTGGGACGCCGCCCGCTCCCTCGATCCGGCCATCGACCCGGCGACCATCAGCGTGCTCTTCCACGGCGAGGCGATGGCCGAAGACGGCAGCCGCGGCGTCGCCGAGGCGACCTATTTCCGGTCTCCCGCCGGCGCGCAGGTCTTCAACGCCGGCGCGGTCCGCTGGGCGTGGGGCTTGGGCAAGGAAGGCTTCGTGAGTCCGGCGTTCCAGAGGTTCAACGAGAACCTGATCCGCGCCCTCAGCCGCCGGACCTGAGCCTCCTTCAGGCGTAGACTTGCGACGGCGGCGGGGTCCACGTCCTCGAGCGCGAAGCCCGGTCGGCGTCGGCGGCGATCCGCTTGTCGATGGCCGCGACGATAAGGCGGGCGGCCCACTTGTGGGCGGTGAGCAGGTCGGAGGCGGCGGCCCCGGCGATGGGGATGGCGGATATCAGCGTCCGCCCGGTCATCAAGCCCGCCGCCAGCAACAGCGTCGAGGCCGGCACGCGGGCGCGGGCCCCCTGGACGAGCAGAAAGGCCGCCGCGCCGGAGCCGTAGAGCTCGCCGACCCCGGGGACCCAGCTGAGAACACCTTCGATCCCGAGGCTGAAAGGGCCAACGCGGACCAGCCCGTCGGAGAGCCGGCCGATCAGGGCGACACTCGCGCGGATGGCGCGAAGATCGGAATCCAGGAACTTGGACATACGCTACCTAACTCCGTGCGGCGGACCCGTGACTTCGCAAACGCATCAGAGGTGGTATCGGTCCACCGCCGTCGCCAGCGTCTGACAGATTCGTGAAGAGGTGGAGCGCGTTCCGAAAAGTGGAGACCGGTTTTCTGAACAAACGCGCGCGCGAGCCGGCCTAGGGGGCGTAGCTGCTGCGCGCCTTGATCCCCCAGTGGCCGCCCTCGCGCGTCACCACATAGATGGAGTCGAACCCGCCGATCACGCTGCCGTCGGCGCGATAGCGCGTGAAGCGGGTGTCGAAGTGCACCTTGTCGGGGCCGCTGTGGATCACCTCGCGGCGCTCCCAGGCCGAATGGCCCCACTCGGCCAGCGCCCCGGTCTGGAACATCGCCGGCTTGTGATGGCCCCGCTCGATCAGGGTAAGGGTGTTGGAAGCCAGGCGGACGCTCGGGAAGTTGAAGGTCGTCTCAAAGGCCTCGACATCGCGGGCGTTGAACGCCGCCATGAAGTCGTCCAGGCAGCGCATGGCCGCGGCGATCTCGGCGATGTGTTCCGTCATGGTTGCTCCTTCGCCCTCCTGAAGCTGGAGGCTAGGGCGTTCGCCGCCGAAATGGGAACTGGTTCGGCGATCGGCGAACGCTCCAGTGTATGACTCTAGCGCAAACCATCGCCATCCAGGTGATTCCACCTGGATGGTGTTTGCGCTAGTCGCTGGAGCGGGGAGCCGCCAGGGGCGCGGAGGCCGTCTCGCTCCCGTAGAGCGCCCCGATCACCTCCTCGGCGATGGCGAAGGCTGTCGACGCCCCCGTGCCGCTCGTCACCATCACCAGGCGGATGGCCGGTGCGGGCGCGTCGACGAACATCGCCATCCCCTCGGCGGAGGCGTAGGTCCCGCTCCATCGCTCCACCACCGGCGGAGGCTCGAGGCCGAGGGCCTCGCGAAACGCTTGCAGGATCAGGGCCTCCACGCGCGCGCTCATGAACGGTTCGGCGGCCGGGCCATAGTGGTGGGAATCGCCCACGACGAGCGTCCCGTCGGCGCTCTGGGTGACGATCAGGTGCACGCCGTGGGCGAGGGCTTCGGCATGGCTACGCGCCAACGCCGCCCGCAGCGCCGCCGCCTCCGGCAGGGCCGCGTAGCCCAGGTAGCGCACCAGGCCGAGGTCCGACATGATCGCCCCGGGCAGGCGGAAACCCGGATCGGCAAGGCGAAGCATGCTGAGCGTGCAGCGGCTGACCCGGTGGGCGGCGATGCGGTCGGGACAAAGCGTCGCCAGGTCATCGCCCGGACAGACGACGACCGCCTCGGCCTCCACCGGTCCGCGCGAGGTCTGGAGCCGGGGCGGTTCGGCCGAGAGCACGGCGGCGCCGTACTGGAACGCTACCCCCCAGGCCTCCTGAAGCCAGGCCGCGAGACGCGGGATGGCCAGGCGCGATTCCACCCTCAGGTCATGGGGACTGTGGAGCACGCCAGCGAGGCCGTCGTTGGGGAAGGGCAGGGCGGCCCGCTCGTCCGGCTCCAGCAGCCGGCAGCCCTGCCCCATCTCGGTGCCGAGGAACGCCCGCACGACGGCAAGGGCGAGGGGATGGCGCAGGCTCACCAGCAGGCCCGTCTGCTCGATGGCGATCCCTGCCTGGGGTGCGACCGCGGCCCAGATGTCCCGCGAGCGCCGGGCCCTGCGCCAGGTCGCGCCGCGCTCCTGGCCGGTGACGGTGACGAAACCGAAGTTGCGGATAGAGGCCCCGGTCGCGCGCGGCTCCCGCTCGATCACCACCACCCGCTTCCCCAGGCGGGCGGCCGCAAAGGCGTGGGCCAGGCCGACGATTCCCGCGCCGACGACGGCCAGATCAAAGGGTCGTGGCACGGCTTCGCGCGACTCTTACAGAAAAATAATCGTGGGACGTATTGACGCAACGACCCGCGGACAACACATCTGCGTTGTCCGCGGGTATCCCCCCCGTTCTCGCGGCATAACTGGCCCGGCGGAGTGACTAACTCGCCGGGCCACTTTTTTCGAAACTGACACAATGAGCAAGAGCCGACGTAGGTTTTGCCGAACTCGGCGCGCCGGCGTGTCGCAAAAGCCACAGGGTTTCGGGTGTTGGGGGGTGTGTCCGACCCGGCCTGGTGCTCGAAAACCCGTTTAGAACGAGTTACTTACGACGGCCGTCCGCGCGGCCGTTTTATCCGTCGGCCGGTCAGGCGCCGAGCGCCACCGCATGAAGCCGCGCATACGCCCCGCCGATCGCGAGCAGCTCCCGGTGCCGCCCCTGCTCGATCACCTGGCCGTCCTCGAACACCAGGATCCGGTCCGCCCCCCAGATGGTGGACAGGCGATGGGCGATGACGATCGTCGTGCGCCCCGCCATCAGCGCCTCGCTGGCCGCCTGCACCTGCGCCTCGGTCTCCACATCGAGGGACGACGTCGCTTCGTCCAGCACCAGGATCGGCGCGTCCGCCAGGAAGGCGCGGGCCAGCGCCACCCGCTGGCGCTCGCTGCCGGAGAGCTTCACGCCGCGCTCGCCCACCAGGGTCTCGTAGCCCCTGGGCAGGGCCGTGATGAAGTCGTGGGCCCGCGCCCGCCGCGCGGCCAGGGCGATCTCCTCCATCGAGGCGTCCGGGCGTCCATAGGCGATGTTCTCGACGATCGTCCGATGGAACAGCGCCGGATCCTGCGGCACCACGGCGATCGCGCGCCTGAGGCTCCCCTGCGTGAGCTGGGCGACGTCCTGGCCGTCGATGAGGATGCGGCCGCCCTGAATATCGTAGAGCCGCTGGACGAGCTTGACGAAGGTCGACTTGCCCGACCCCGTCGGACCGACCAGCGCCAAGCGCTCTCGGGGGGCGATTTTCAGCGAGAACCGGTCGTAGATCGGGGCGCCCGCCGACTTGTAGCGGAAGGTCACCTCCTCGAAGACCACCTCGCCCCGCCCGGCGACGAAGGCCGTCGCGCCGGGCCTGTCGGCCACCTGCGGCTCGGTGCGGGCGAACCGCGCGACGTCCTCGACGTCCGCCAGTCCGCGCTGGGCCATGCGGATGTTGTCGCCGATGTTGCGCAGATAGCCGCTCATCACCAGGAAAGAGGTGATCACGAAGGCGACGTCGCCCGCGGCGCCCTCGCCGCGGGTCCAGCGCAGGATCATGAGGCCGGTAAGGCCGGCCTGCAGGGCCGTCAACATCAGGTTCTGCACCAGCCACACGTCGAGGTAGCGGTTCCACGTGGAGATCACGGCCTGGCGCCAGTCGGTGGTGATCGCCCCGATGCGGGCCTCCTCGCGCGCCTCCGCGCCGAAGCTCTTCACCGTCGGGTTTGAGGCGATCGAATCGGCCAGGGCGCCGCCGATGCGCGAATCCATGGCCACGGACCGGCGCTGGGCCTGGCGCACGTAGACGTTCGAGAGGGCGATGTTGGAGGCTATGTAGACCGCCACCATGGCCAGCGAGAATCCGCCGACCAGCGGCCAACGCAGCATCATCTGCACCGACAGCCCGATCAGGACCAGCAGGGCCGGCCCGATCCAGATGACGATCGCGTCGGCGACGGTGTCATAGCCCCATATGGCCCGCGAGAGCCGCCTGACCGTCGCGCCGGCGAAGGTGTCGCCGTGCCAGTCGGCGGAAAACGCCTGGACCCGTTTGAAGCCCTCGTCGGTCATCTCCTTCATGGTCCGGGCCGCGAGGGGATTCCAGAACCGTCCCGAAAAGTTGCGCAGGGCGGCGAGGGCGATGGAGACCGCCACGAAGAAGGCCCACGCGCGCCAGGCGTTGGCGGGGCGCGCCGGTCCGGCGACGGCGGCGTCCACCAGGGCCTGCGCGGCCCGGGGCACCAGGAGTTCGACGCCGATGGCGGCGAGGGTGAAGAGGACGGTTCCCGCAATCAGCGCCGGTCGACGCCGCCAGTAGCCCAGGATGAACGCCAGCACCTGCCCGTTGCTCAGCACGCGCCGGCGGCTCCGCTCGTCGTCTTCGTCCTGTTCCATGGCGGGGGCGCCTGAAAATCGGGCGTTCACATAATCGTGTTTTCAGGACGAGGAGAGGGGGGCGGCGAGATTTCCCAGGCCGATGGTGCAAAAGCCACAAGCCATACGCCGTCAGACCGAAGAGCCTCGAGCCCCGTGACCACGCCGCTCCCCGACGCCGCGCCGACCAACTGGGTCGACCGTCTCGCGCCGGCCGGATGGCGCCCATGGCTGAAGCTGGCCCGCCTCGACCGGCCCACCGGGGTCTGGCTGCTGATGTTGCCGGGATGGCAGGGAATCGCCCTGGCCGGCGCCAGCCGCGGGGAGGGGCCGGACCTGCGCCTGCTGGTCCTCTTCGCGGCGGGATCGGCGCTGATGCGCGCGGCCGGCTGCGCCTTCAACGACATCGTCGATCGGGACTTCGACGCCAGGGTGGCGCGCACATCGGGCCGTCCGATCCCTTCGGGCCAGATCACCGTGCGGGGGGCCTGGATCTTCCTCGTCGCCTGCGCCCTCGGCGGACTGGCGATTCTGCTCAGCCTCGACCTCCTCGCCTTCTACCTGGGCGTCGCCTCTCTGGGGCTGGTGGCGGCCTATCCTTTCATGAAGCGGATCACCTGGTGGCCGCAGGCGTGGCTGGGCCTCACGTTCAACTGGGGCGCCCTGATGGGCTATGCGGCGGCGATGGGCGGGCCGCCCGTGATCTTCGTCCTGCGGGTGCTGGCCGGCGCCGGTCTCCGAGGCGCCGACGTGCAGGCGACCACGGCGCCGCTGCCCTGGCCGCCGGTCCTGCTCTACCTGTCCGGCGTGCTGTGGACCCTCGGCTACGACACGGTCTACGCCCTGCAGGACATGGAGGACGACGCCCTCATCGGCGTGAAGTCGTCCGCCTTGCGGCTCGGGGTCGCGGCGCCGCGCGCGGTGACCGCCTTCTATGCCGCCAGCCTCGCCGTGGTGCTATCGGCCGGTTGGCTGGCCGGCCTCGGGCCCCTGTTCACCCTGGGCGCCCTGGCGTTCGGGGCGCAGCTCGCCTGGCAGGCCCGGCGCCTGCGTCTCGGCGATCCGGTCCTCGCCCTCACGATCTTCAAGTCCAACACGATCGCCGGCCTGATCCTCTTCACCGCCCTGGCGGCCGGCGCCTGGAGACCGTAGCGCAGAGGCCCCCACCCCGCTCATCCCCGCGAAAGCGGGGACCCAGTCCTGTCCAGCTTGGCGCGAAATAACTCTTTGGCGCCCGTCAGTTACCCAAGGCAGGCCCGCTATCCCTGGACACTGCTGGGTCCCGCTTTAGCGGGGATGAGCGGGGTGTGTGTTCTATCCCTTTGCCCAGGCCAGGGCCTCGGGGGAGCACACCCAGCGGATGGCGTTCTCGACCAGCCGCCGGTAGTGGGCGTTCTCATAGGTGGGCGGCCCGTCGCCCGGTTGCAGATAGACCAGCGGGCTTTTGCGGGCGCGCTTCACCCAGCCGACCAGGTTCGAGCCATCGGGGTGGCTCCAGCCTTCGTTGGCGTACATCTGGCCGTTCACCGCCAGGGTCGCCGAATAGAACCCATCCCGCGTGAAAGTCGCGTCGGACGCCAGCAGAGGGTGGATGAGGTCCTCGAACACCTCGCTCAGGTAGAGCTCGTCCGTAAGGCGGAAACGCTCCGGCAGGCCCGCCGTCACCGCGTGGGCGGGATCGAGCACCGTCACCCCGTGGTCGACATCGTGGCGATAGCCGGAATCGGGGCGCTCGGCGCCGCGCAGCGGCCCCGCCCGGTAGAGGAAACGGCCGCCGAGCAATTCGGCGTACTCCGGCCAGGCGGGCCAGCCGGCGATGGCGTGGTGCAGGGCGACGACGCCCTTCCCCTGATCCAACAGCGCCAGGAGGCCCGCCTTGAAGTCCGGTTCGGGCTCGACATAGCCGGGGCGTTCGGGGGCGGCGAAGTTCAGGCCCGGCATGTCGTAGAGCACCAGGGCGTCGTACCCCCGCATGCCGTCCGGGCTCATCAGCCGCTGCACGGCCGGCTGTTCCACCAGGGTGCAGGCGATCCCCGGCAGGGTGTCGAAGATCGCCATGAACGGGTCGCGCAGATAGGGGTGTCCCTTGGCCGCCACCACGACGTTCAGCGGTTCGCCGTAGCGGATGGCGGGCATGGCGCGCGCCTTACAGCTTCAGGAGCTGCTTGCCGAAGTTCTCGCCCTGGAACAGCCGGCGCAGGGTGCGCGGCGCGTTCTCCAGGCCGTGCTGGACGTCTTCCTTGTAGCGCAGGGCCCCGGCCCGGATCCACCAGGCCAACCGCTCGCGGGCCCAGGGGAACTCGTTCTGGTAGTCGCTGAGGATGAAGCCTTCCATCGAGGCGCGCTTGAAGATCAGGTTGAAATAGTTCTCCGGCCCGGCCGGCATCTTGCCCAGCTCGTAGCGCGAGATGCCGCCGCAGACGACCACCCGGGCGTGCATCGCCAGCTGGGCCAGCAGGGTGTTGAAGGCCGGCCCGCCGACATTGTCCCACAGGACGTCGATTCCATCCGGGGCGGCGGCGCGGGCCTGGTCGCGGATGTCGCCGGCCTTGTAGTCGATGGCCGCGTCGAAGCCGAGTTCGTCGATCAGCCAGGCGCATTTCGCCGGCCCGCCGGCCACGCCCACCACCCGGCAGCCGCCGATCTTGGCGATCTGGCCGACCACCGAGCCGGTGGCGCCCGCCCCGCCGGTGACGACCACCGTGTCGCCCGGGAAGGGCTTGCCGATCTTCTGCAGGCCGAAGAAGGCGGTGAGGCCGGTGGTGCCCAGCGCCCCCAGGTTGGCGGTCAGGAGATCGTCGTCGGCCACCTTCAGCAGCTCCCTGGCCGGCAGGGTCGCGTAGTCCTGCCAACGGAGCGCGCCGGTCACCTTGTCGCCGGGCGCAAAGCCCGGGGCGTTCGAAGCCACCACCTCGCCCAGGCCGCTGCCGCGCATCACCTCGCCGATCTCGGTGGGGGCGGTGTAGCCGCCGATGTTTTCCATCTGGCCCTTCTGGGCCGGGTCGAAGGCGAGGTAGAGGGTCTTGACCAGCACCTCGCCCTCCTCGGGGTCGCGGGCCGGGGACTCCACGAGCTTGAAATCGCCGTCGATCAGGCTGCGTCCGTTCGGACGGCCGTTGATCAGCCATTGGCGGTTGACGAGGGTCATGCGGGATATCCGAAGCGTTGAAGGGGGACGATCAGCCGAGGCGGCGGAGAGGTTCCGAACCGTCCCAGCCGCGGGCGGCCTCACGGATCATGGCGAAGAAGTCGCGGGTGCCGGGGCCGGGCTTGAGGATCTCCACCATGGTGCCGGGGCCGCCGCCGGTGTCGACGTAGATCACCTCGCCACCGCCGGTGACCTTGCCCTCCTGGGCCACCTCCGCCCCCGTCGCGGCGCAGACGGCGCGGGCCTGGGCCATGTCGTCGCAGAGGATGCAGACGTGCTGGAGTCCCTCGTTCCCCGAGTCCCGCCACGCCTTGTAGATCGACGGCGCGTCGTTGTGCTGGCGGATCAGCTCGATCTGCATGTCGCCCCAGTAGCCGAGGGCCATGGAGAAATCGATGTCGGAGGGAAGGCCTCGGTGCTTCACGTCGGTGAGCTGGACGTGGTCGAGGGCGAAGAACGGCCCCGCCCCCATCACCTCGGTCCAGAACTTCAGGGCGCCGTCGAAGTCGGCCGGCACGAAGGCCAGCTGCATGACCTCGCCGAGGTCGGTGATCTGGGCGGGGCGGGTCATCGGGCCCACGCCATCGCCTTCCGCGCCGCTTCTTCGATGCGGCGGGGATTGGGCATGAACTCGTCCTCGAGGTTGGGTGCGAAGGGCACCGGCGTGTGCGGGCAGGTGACCTTGCCGATCGGCGCCTTGAGCGAGCCGAAGCCCTTGTCGGCGACCATCGAGGCGACGTCGGCGGCCAGGCTGCAGCGCGGCGGGCTCTCGTCGATCACCACCAGGCGGCCGGTCTTGGCGACGCTGTCGAGGATCGAGTCCTCGTCGAGCGGCGAGGTCGTGCGCGGGTCGATAACCTCGACGCTGATGCCGTCGGCGGCCAGGGTGTTCGCGACGGCGAGGGCGCGCGGGACCATGGCCCCGAAGGCGACGAAGGTGAGGTCCTTGCCCTCGCGGACGATGTTCGCCTCGCCGAACGGGATGCGGTAGGCCTCGTCCGGCACCTCGCCTTCCATGCCGTAGAGCAGCTTGGACTCCATGAAGATCACCGGATCGTCCTCGCGGATAGCGTTGATCAGCAGGCCCTTGGCGTCATAGGGGCTGGCCGGCATCACCACCTTGAGCCCGGGCACCATGGTGAACAGGGGATGCAGGGTCTGGCTGTGCTGGGCGCCGCCGCGCAGCCCCGCGCCGATGGCGGTGCGGATGACCATCGGGGTCTTGGCCTTGCCGCCGAACATGTACCGGAACTTGGCGGCCTGGTTGTAGATCTGGTCGAAGCAGACGCCGACGAAGTCGACGAACATGATCTCCGCCACCGGCCGCATGCCGGTCACCGCCGCCCCGGAGGCGGCGCCGATGATGGCGCTCTCGCTGATCGGGGTGTCGAGGACGCGCTCGGGACCGAACTCGGTGAAGAGGCCGTGGGTCAGACCGAAGACGCCGCCCACGCCGCCCGTCTCGCCCGAGGCGCCGTGGCCGCCGGCCACGTCCTCGCCGATGATGATCACATTGGGATCGCGGCGCATCTCCTGGCGCAGGGCCTCGTTGATCGCCTGACTGTAGGTTTTCTTTGACATTTCAATACCTGACGTAGACGTCTGTTTCGAGGGTTTTGATATCCGGACGCGGAGCGGCCATCGCCAGCTGGACCGCCTCCTCCACTTCGTCGGCGACCTGCTTCTCGATGGCGTCGAGGTCGGCGTTTTCCAGCAGGCCCGCCTCGGTCACCCCGGTGCGGAAGCGCGGCAGCGGATCGTTGGCCCGGGCCTGGATCAGCTCTTCCGGCAGCCGGTAGCCCTGCGGGTCGCCGATGAAGTGGCCCAGGAAGCGCGAACATACGATTTCCAGGGCGTAGGGACCCTCGCCGGCGCGGCCGCGCTCGAGGGCCCGGCCCATCGCCTGGTGCACGGCGAAGAAGTCCGAACCGTCCACCACCTCGGCCGGCATGCCGAAACTCTTGGCGCGCTCGGCGATGGAGGGGGCGCCGACGGCGTAGCTGGCCGCCGTGTGCTCGCCGTAGCCGTTGTTCTCGAAGGCGAATATGGCCGGCACGCCCAGCACCACGGCCATGTTGAGGGCCTCGAAGGTAGTGCCCTGGTTCGAAGCGCCGTCGCCGCTGAAGGCCACCGCCACCTTGCCGGTCTTCTTGAGCTTCTGGGTCAGGGCCGCGCCCACCGCGATCGGCGGCGAGCCGCCGACGATGGCGTTGGCCCCCAGCATGCCCTTGGACATGTCGGCGATGTGCATGGAGCCACCCTTGCCGCCGCACAGGCCGCCCTGCTTGCCCATGATCTCCAGCATCATGCCCTGGACATCGCAGCCCTTGGCGATGCAGTGGCCGTGGCCGCGGTGGGTGGAGCCGATGTAGTCCTCATCGGTGAGGTCGAAGCAGACCCCGACGCCGGCCGCCTCCTGGCCGATGTAGACGTGGGCGAAGCCCGGGATGTTGCCCTGGGCGAATTCCTTGGTCACCCGCTCCTCGAAGGTGCGGATGGTGACCATGCTGCGGTAGGCTCGCTTGAGGTCGTCTCGGCTCAACTGCATGAAAAGGGCTCCCTGGATGAAGGCGTCAATCGGCGCCCCGGCCGCCGTCGACGGTCAGTTCGATGCCGGTGACGTGGGCGGACTCGTCGCCGAGCAGAAACAGGATGGCGTCGGCCATGTATTGCGGCAGCCCGATAATCTTCAGCGGCGTGTCGGCGGCGAAGGCGTCGGCCAGGGCCTGGTCGTCGCCGAACTGGCCGGTGATCATCGGCGTCCAGATCACTCCGGGGTGCAGGGAGTTGACCCGGACCGGCGGGGTCCTGGCGGCGCCTTCGATGGCGGCGGTCTTGGTGAGGCCGGTCACCGCGCCCTTGGTGGCGCAGTAGGCCGTCGCGCCGGGGAAGCCGACCTGGCCCATGAGGGACGAGACATTGACGATGGCCCCCGGCGCGCCGCTCCGCGCGATCGCTTCGAAACCCAGCTTCACGCCCAGGAAGGCGCCCTGGACATTGATCTCGAACATATCCTGGAATTCGGCCTCGCTGGTCTCGGCCAGGGGTTTGACGAGGAAAGCGCCGGCGTTGTTGACCACGCCGTAGACGCCGCCGAGTTCGGTCTCGGCGCGCACGATCACGTTCCGCCAGTCGGCCTCGCGGGCGACATCGTGGGGAACGAAGATCGCCCTGCCGTCTTCGGCGGCGATCTCGGCCACCACCGAGGCGCCGCCCTCGCGGTCGCGCCCGGTGCAGGCGACCTTGGCCCCCTCGCGCGCGAGCTGTTTGGCGGTTTCGCGGCCGATGCCTTTGGTGGCGCCGGTGACGATCACCACCCGGTCCTGCAGCCGCCCGGTCATGCGGCCAGCCGGCCGCCGTCGACGACAAGGTCGGCGCCTGTCATGAAGTGGGCCCGCGGAGAGGCGGCGAAGGCGACGCTGGCCGCCACGTCGGCCGGGGCGCAAGCCCGCCCCAGCGGCGTGTCGCCGGCGCCGGGCAGCACGATGTTCACCCGGATCCCCTCAGGCCCCAGCTCCAGGGCGGCGGCCTTGGTTAGGAGGCGCAGGCCCTGCTGCAGGGCGTCGAAGGCCCGATGGTCGGCCGAGGGGGGCGAAACGAACACCACGGCGCCGCCGGCGCCCTTGGCGCGCATGGCGGAGACGCCGTCCTGCAGCGCCACGAACGCGGCCTTCAGCTCTCCGCCGAGCCGGCCGGAAAGATCCTCGACGCGAGTCGCCGCGAACGACACCGAGGCCGCCACCTCGCGGGCGATGAACACCAGGATGTCCAGGCCCTCGGCCGCGTCCAGCCTCTCCGCCACCTCCACGCCTTCGCGACGCAGGGCCTCGCGCACCGCGCCGGCCAGAACGGGGTCGCCGCCTACTATGGCGCCGACGGGGGGAGAGGTTGCAGCGTCTTCCATGGTCGGCCGGCCCTCCCTCGTCTTGCGACGGAGGGCTTCGTCGCCTCCGCTCCGCTCAATGTCCCCGCGCGGGCAGTGATCGGTTTCTAGCCCAGAAAAGTCAAGCGTGCTGGTTTTCGGGACCGCCCTAGAAGCGGCGCGTCACCTGGAAGATGACCTCGCGCGGCCGGCCGATGCCGGCGATCACGTCGCCGCGGATACCCAGCGGCTTGTCGCCGCCGGTCGTGGCGTAGATGGTGTTGGTGAGGTTGCGGCCGATCAGGGCGGCTTCCCACTTGTTATCGTAAAGCCGGATGGTGGCGTCCAGCGTCTCATAGTCACCCTGCCAGCCGTAGGGGTTGTTGTTGGTCGAGATGTAGTAGCCCGTGCTGTAGCGGCCATCGACGGTGAGGCCGACCTTCCAGGTGTCGGAAACGGGCCTGTCGTAGGAGAACCCTGCCAGCACCGACCAATCGGGCGCGCGGGACAAATGGCGGCCGGAGAGGTTCTGC
>JAQGIW010000286.1 GCA_028290905.1 Caulobacteraceae bacterium
CCCGCCGCGGCGCCCGGCGCCGCTCCCTCCGTTCCGGCGCCGCCCGCTCCGGCGGCGGCACCCGAGGCGCCCTCCAAGCCGCGGAGTCTGGAGCAGATGGGCATCCCCGCCGGTTCCTACGACCTGAAGCCCCTGGACGGCATGCGCCGCACGGTGGCGCGGCGCCTGACCGAGAGCTTCCGGGACATTCCCCACTTCCCCCTCGACGTCGACATCGAGATCGACGCGCTGCTGGCGACCCGGTCCTCCATCAACGCCCTGCTGGCGGCCGAGGGCGCCAAGGTCAGCGTCAACGACATGGTGATCAAGGCGGCCGCGGTCGCCCTGCGCCGCGTCCCCGACGCCAACGCCAGCTTCACACCGGAGGGGATCGCCTATCACCGCCACGCCGACATCGCGGTGGCCGTCGCCATCGACGGCGGCCTGATCACCCCTATCATCCGGGCGGCCGAGACCAAGGGCGTCGCTCAGATCGCCGCCGAGATGAAGGATCTCGCCGAGCGCGCCCGGGCGCGCAAGCTGAAGCCCGAGGAGTATCTGGGGGGCACCTTCTCGATCTCCAACCTCGGCATGTTCGGGATCAGGTCCTTCTCCTCGATCATCAACCCGCCGCAGGGAGCCATCCTGTCGGTGGGCGTTGGCGAGCGCCGGCCGGTGGTGAAGGGCGACGCGGTAGCCATCGCCACCATCATGAGCGTGACCCTCACCTGCGATCATCGCGTGGTGGACGGCGCCATCGGGGCCCGTTGGCTCGCCGCCTTCAAGGCCCTGATCGAGAACCCGATCACCATGATTGTCTGACGGGAGAGACTGTCCATGAGCGCCGCCCAAGCCAGGCCGACGACCGGCCCGACTACCGCCTATGACTTCACCGCCCAGGGCCTGGAGGACCAGGCGGCGCCGCTGGACGCCTACCGCGGCAAGGTGCTGCTCATCGTCAACACCGCCAGCCAGTGCGGGTTCACACCCCAGTACGCCGGCCTGGAGGCCCTCTGGAGAAAGTATCGGGACCGCGGACTGGTCGTGCTCGGCTTTCCCTGCAACCAGTTCGGCGGCCAGGAGCCGGGCGACTCGGCCGAGATCGCCAACTTCTGCGCCCTGACCTATGACGTCAGCTTCCCGATGATGGCCAAGATCGACGTCAATGGCCCCGAGGCCCATCCTCTCTACGCCTGGATGAAGCACCAGAAGAGGGGCCTGCTGGGCAGCGAGTCGGTGAAGTGGAACTTCACCAAGTTCCTGGTCGGCCGCGACGGCGAGGTCATCGGCCGTTACAGCCCGACCACCGAGCCCAAGGCCCTGGAACGCGCCATCGAAGCCGTGCTCTGATGGCCGACGCCTTCGATCTGGTCGTCATTGGTTCCGGTCCCGGCGGCTATGTGGCGGCAATCCGGGCCGGCCAGCTGGGCCTGAAGACGGCCATCGTCGAGCGCGAGGCCCTGGGCGGCGTCTGCCTCAACTGGGGGTGCATTCCCACCAAGGCCCTGCTCAAGAGCGGCGAGGTCTACGAGCAGCTCGGCCATCTTGGGGATTACGGGCTTGCCGCGGAGGGGCGATCCTACGACTTCGCCAAGGTGGTCGAACGCTCGCGCAAGGTGGCCAAGCAGCTGTCGGCCGGCGTCGCCTTCCTGATGAAGAAGAACAAGATCGAGGTCGTGGACGGAACCGCGCGGCTGCAAGCCGCCACCCCGGCGCCCCGGGTCGTGGTGGAGCTGAAGGCCGGCGGGGCGCGGACCCTGACGGCCAGATCGGTGATCCTCGCCACGGGGGCGCGGGCCCGCGTGATCCCCGCCGTGGGCCTCGCGGCGGACGGCGATCGCGTCTGGACCTACCGCGAAGCCATGGTTCCGCGGGCGGCGCCCCAGTCGCTTCTGGTGGTCGGGTCGGGCGCCATCGGAATCGAGTTCGCGAGTTTTTACCGGGCCTTGGGCGCGGAGGTTACGGTTCTCGAAGCCCTGCCGCGCATCCTGCCGGTGGAGGACGAGGAAATCTCCGCCGCCGCGCATAAGGCGTTCGAGAAGCGCGGGCTGAAGTTTCATGTCGGGGCCAAGGTGACCGGACTCACCAAGACCAGGACGGGGGTGGCCATCACCTTCGAAGCGGACGGCAAGGCCGAGACCCTGGAAGCCGAGCGCGCCATCGTCGCGGTCGGCATAGACGGCAACGTCGAGGGTCTCGGCCTGGAGGACCTCGGGGTGAAGATCGACCGCGGCCATGTGGTGGTCGACAGCGATGGCGCGACCAACGTCGCGGGGCTCTACGCCATCGGCGACGTGGTCGGCCCGCCGTGGCTGGCGCACAAGGCGAGCCACGAGGGCGTCGCCTGCGTCGAACACATCGCCGGCTTCGCCGGCGCCCACATCGCAGCGCCCATTCCCGGCTGCACCTATTCGACGCCGCAGGTCGCCTCCGTTGGCCTCACCGAGGCCCAGGCCAAGGAAAAGGGCTTGCAGGTCAAGGTCGGACGCTTCCCGTTCCGCGCCAACGGCAAGGCCATCGCCGCCGGCGAAACCGAGGGCCTGGTCAAGACCGTCTTCGACGGCGCCACCGGGGCCCTCGTCGGAGCCCACATGATTGGCGGCGAAGTCACCGAAATGATTCAGGGTTTCGCCCTGGCCATGACCCTGGAAGCGACCGAGCAGGAGATCATGGCCACGGTGTTCCCGCACCCGACCATGAGCGAGGCGATGCACGAAGCCGCCCTCGACGCCTTCGGCCGCGTGCTGCACATCTAGAGTGTTCGCCGCCGAAGTGAGAACTGGTTCGGCGATCAGCGAACGCCCCAGCGTTTGCGCTAGAGTGCGTTCCGAAAAGTGGGAACCGGTTTTCGGGTGAAACGCAGGTCAAAACAAAAGACTAGAGCACCCTGGGGGGTATTTCCTTTTCAGCCTGGTTCCGAAGCCAGCTCGCGGGGCTTCGCTCTCTCTGGACGTCAACGAAACGTCTTTACGAACCGCAGGCGAATGAAATGTCCCGCTCTTATGTGGTGGACGTCGGTGAAGTCCAGTCCGGTGCTGTTTCGAGGGCCGTTGTACGCTTGCCGACTGTGTTCGATGCCCTGTCCCGCTACATTTAGAGCCTCGATCTTGAAGGTGATATCCATTCGTGGCGTGTAGTCCGCGAACATTGAGACTACCATGCTCTGTTTGTCGGTGTCGATCTCGTCGAAACGATAGAAAGTCTGCGTCGATGGACCATAGACGTCGGCCCCGAAGCTGGCCCTCCATGCCGGAACCCCCTGAGTGTAGTGAATCTCCCAATCACTCTGATGCAATCCCGAGAGTTCGCGGACCTGTCCGGTGGTCGGGTCGGTCACCCGCGACTTGCGAACGGTGGCCGTTCCGGTGAGCATGCCGTGGGGAATGGCCAGGCGGTCGAGAGGCAAGGCCACGGTGAGATAGGCTTCGTCCCTGGCGCCCGCGCCGATATTGCCGGGGGCGTCGTAAGTTCCTGACGGACTTGCGACGCCGATCCGGTCGACCACGTCCTCGAGCCAGAAGCGCCGCAGGGTGAGGGTGATGTCGCCCCCGCGCCAGAAGCGTCGGTCCCAGGTCGCTTCGAGCACCCAGTGCTGACCTGGGTTCAGGGTGGGGTTGCCGGCGTGAACCGTCCCGGTGTTGAGTCCGGCCGCCTGGGCGGTGAAGTCGTCGAAATTCAGCTGGCCCACCTCCCGTTCCACGCTAAGGCGGACTTGGTCGGCGGTGTCAGGAGACCAGGCGAGCGCCAGCCGCGGCTTGGGATAGTAGAGGCTGCGGGCGCTGACCACATCGCCGGACGAGCTGATATGGGAGGCTTCCATGCGCAGGCCCGCCTCGACGGTGAAGGTGGGCAGCGCCTGCCAGGTCGTCGTGGCGAACACCTCGCCGCGCAGTTCGTTGACGTCGACATTGGCCGCCGGAAGCGGGCTGGGAGCTCCGTTCTGAAAGTAGAGGGTATGGCTGCTGAGGAAATTGTAGTCGCCCTCGCCCCCGAACTGCACGGCCAGCGTGGGTTTGACCTCCAGGGTGAAGTTCGTCCGCGCGATGCTCTCGCCCGTCTTCTTCTTTAGACTGAAGTAGGCGGACACGTCATCCCGCGTCCGGGCGGCTGTCTGGGGATCGCTGAGGAAGGTGTCGATGGTCGTCTGGCGACCCAGGCGCTGGAGCACGAAGCTTTCCAGGCTGAGCGTGGGGCTCAAGGCGGCCCTGTAGCGGGCGCCCAGTTCGACGCTGTCCTGGCTCAAGGTGGGCCGGTCCCTTTCCACGCCGGGTGGCGGCGTGAGGGTGTCGTTCTGATAGCCGGCGTAGGGCGAGGAGGTCACCGAGGCGTTCACCCGGATCGAGCCTCCGAATAGGGGAGTCTCGACGGCGCCGGTGGCCTTGTAGATTTCCTGCGCGCCCCGGCTCAATTCGCTGGCGGTGAACCGTCCTCCGCCCGTACCGAAGGCTCTCGTCCACAATCCGGCGCCGACGCCGTTGTCCAGCAATTCGGCGACGCGCAGGGAGCCTTCATAGGCGGTGTTTCCGACCCGCTCTTCGCCCTCGATGAGCACGCTCCCGGCCACCTGGTCGTCCAGGCCGTGGGTCGCCGTGGCGGTCACGGTCAGCTTCCCGCCGGCGTCCCGCCGGCGCACGACATTGGCGAGCACGCTCCTGCCCTGCATGTCGATGCCTGGAGCGCCGCCGAGGATCACCTCGACCCTGAGCACCGACGAGGCCGGGATGCGCCGGAGCACATCGTCGAGGGTGTCGTCCTTCGACGCCGGGCGGGCGCCGTCCACAAGGACGTTGCCCGCCGCACCCGCGAAACCACGTGCATCGGCTCCCGCGTCGAAGGTGAATCCGGGCGTGTGCTGCAGCATGTCGAGGGCGGTGGTCGGCCCCGTGGGGGCAAAGAAGGCCGCCGGATAGGTGATGACGTGGGGGATGGCGGCGCCCGGCGTGGGCGCAGCGGCGATCACGGCCGCCACAATCATCGCCGAACTCAACTAGCGCCTCTCACAAGCACTCCTCTGATCGCCCACGCCGAAGCGCCGCCCGGCTGATATACAGCACGTTATCGGGATTCACCGTCTGTCGAAGAGTCGCGGCTAGGCCGCCAACCCCTCCGCCCCGGCCATTCTCTGGATGGCCACATAGTCTGTCTTGCCCGATCCCAAGACCGGAATCTCTGTGGTCTTGATGATTCGCCGGGGAACGGCGAGTTCGGAGGCGCCGACGGCGTGGGCGTGCGTCACCAGCTTGGCGACATCGGCGTCCCGCCGGTCGGTGATCAGGATCAGCCGCTCGCCCTTCTTGCCGTCCGGGACGGCGATCACAGCGTGGCGCGCCTCCGGCCAGAGGCCGGCGGCCAGATCCTCGGCCGCGGTCAGGGAGACCATCTCGCCGCCGATCTTGGCGAAGCGCTTCACCCGGCCGAGGATGGTGATCCAGCTGTCGTTGCTCATCTCCACGACATCGCCGGTGTCGTGCCAGCCGTCCTCCGGCGGCTCCAGCGCGCCGCCCGCGTTCAGATACCCGGTCATGACGTTCGGCCCGCGCACCAGCAGCCGGCCCCCCCTGTCGATGCCTGGGACAGGGATGATGCGGGTCTCGATTCCGGGCAAGAGGGCGCCGACGGTTCCCCGGCGATTGTCCTCCGGTTTGTTGACCGCGATCACGGGCGAGGCCTCGGTGGCGCCGTAGCCTTCGAGCACGGGCACCGGGCCGAAGCGGTCGGCGATGAGGTTGTGCGTCTCTTCACGCACCTTCTCCGCCCCGCACACGATGAACTTGAGGCCGGCGAGTTCGTCCCCGCCGGCCGCCCTGGCGTACTGATTGACGAAGGTGTCGGTGGCCAGGAGGATGCTGGCCTTGGAGTCCTTTACCAGAGCGGGAATGATCTTGATGTGAAGGGGGCTCGGATACTCGAACGCCTTCATGCCGGTGAAGATCGGCAGCATCGCCCCGGCGGTCAGGCCGAAGCAGTGGAAGATCGGCAGCGGATTGAACAGCACCCAGTCGGGGTCAAGGTCGATGTGGGCGGCCACCTGCGCCACATTGGCCAGGATGTTGGCGTGGCTCAGCACGACGCCGCGCGGAGCGCCGAAGCTGCCCGAGGTGAACAGCACCACACCGGGGTCGGACGGCTTCAGGCGGGCGCGAGCCTGCCGGGGAAACAGCGAGGCGGTGAGGGCGCGCAGGCGATCGACGGTCCCGATGCTGGCCCTGACGTCCTCGAGATAGGTGATCTCGCACCGCTCCTCGAGCGCGTCGATCAGGTCGTGCAGCTTGCCCTGCTCGATGAACCGGTGCGACGTCAGCACGCGCTTCACCCCCGCCAGCTTCACCGCCGCGCGAAGGTTCCTGAGGCCCGCCGTGAAGTTCAGCATCGCCGGAACGCGGCCATAGGCGTGCAGGGCGAACACCGTGACCACGCCGCCGGCGCTCGACGGCAGCAGCAGGCCGACCGTCTCGCCCGGCGCCGTGACATTGGCGATCTTGCGGCCCAGGGCGAAGCTGGCCCGGATCAGGTCGACGTAGGAGAGGGGCCGGCGTTCCTGGTCTTCGAGAATGGGCTTGCGGGGGCCGAAACGACGCGCGGCGCGCAGCAGGGCGTCGAACAGCGTGGACCGGCTGTCGGCGATCTCGAATGCATGGGCCATGCGCGCGGGCCCTCCCTACGGCGATAATTTGATCTTTTCCCTAGGTATCGTCCCGCGTCGCGGTTGCAAAGCGTAGCCCCGCGCGGGTCCAGGCAATGCGCCTCTCTTCCCCCTCGGCGGAAGTTCCGGCAAAGCCGGCGGTGGGCGCGCGCTTGGCGAGATCTGCGCCGCGTCGCCCCCTCCACCCCTTCGGGGGCCTCCCCAAGGGGGGAGGAGATTTCTGGTCAACCAGGCTTAGTTGCCTTGCTGCGCGGGCCCGGCTTGATCCCAGGCCCGCGAGGGGCGATCTAGACCGTATGGCCATCGTCATCGATAGAACCCCCATTGGCGCGGAGCGCCATCCGGAAAAGCAGGCGAGGCCGGATTCGCCCCGCCTCGCCAAGCCGCCCTGGCTGCGCGTGAAGGCGCCGGGCTCGGCCGGCTACGGCGAGACGCGCCGGATCGTGAAGTCCCACGGCCTCGTCACAGTCTGCGAGGAGGCGGCCTGCCCCAACATCGGCGAGTGCTGGACCCAGTCGCACGCCACCATGATGATCATGGGCGGGACGTGCACCCGCGCCTGCGCCTTCTGCAACGTGGCCACGGGGAGGCCCGATCCCCTCGATCCGACGGAGCCGGAGCGAGTTGCCGAGGCGGTCGCCCTGATGGGCCTCAAGCATGTGGTGATCACCTCGGTGGACCGCGACGACCTGGCCGACGGCGGGGCGGCCCATTTCGCCGCCACCGTGGCCGCCATCCGCGCCGCCGCGCCGGGCGCCACCATCGAGATCCTAACCCCGGACTTCATGCGCAAGCCGGTCGCCGCGGCCGAGCGGGTGATCGACTCAGGCCCCGACGTCTTCAACCACAACCTGGAAACCGTGCCCCGGCTCTATCCCTCCATCCGGCCGGGCGCCCGCTACTACCAGTCCCTGCGCCTGCTCGAGCGGGTCAAGGAGCGTTCGCCATCGATGTTCACCAAGTCCGGGCTGATGGTCGGCCTGGGCGAGACCAAGGAGGAGGTGATGCAGGTGATGGACGACATGCGCTGCGCGGGCGTCGATTTCATCACCATCGGCCAGTATCTCCAGCCGACCCGCAAGCACGCCCCGATCGATCGCTTCATCACCCCCGAGGAGTTCGCCCACCTGGAGACCATCGCCCGCGCCAAGGGGTTCCTGATGGTGTCGTCGAGCCCGCTCACCCGCTCATCCCACCACGCCGGCGAGGACTTCGCCCGCCTGCGGGAGGCGCGGCGGGCCCTTCACGCGGCCTGAGCCCCCTTGCGCCACACCCTGGTCCGTCGTCTGGACTACACGCCGGAACAGCTCTTCGCCATGGTCGGCGATGTCGAGCGCTATCCCGAGTTCGTGCCCTGGATCACCGGCCTGCGGGCCTGGAATCGACGGGACGCGGCCGAGGGCGTGACCACTCTCGACGCCGAGGCCAAGGTTCGCTTCCACATCCTGCGCGAGCGCTTCGCCACCCGCGTCCGCCTGGACGCCAACGCCCTCGCCATCGACGTGTCCCTGCTTTCCGGGCCATTCCGCCGCCTGAAGAACCGCTGGCGTTTCCGCCCGAGGCTGGAGGGCGGCAAGGCCGTCGGCTGCGAACTGGTGTTCGAGATCGACTTCGAGTTCGGCTCCCGCCTCCTGCACGGCTTGCTGACGGCGAATTTCGACCGCGCGGTGGCCAGGCTGGTCGGCTGTTTCGAGCGCCGGGCGGAGGCGCTCTACGGCCCGGCCCCCCTAGCGGAGGCGATCGCGCAATAGCTCCAGCGCGGTCTGCACGGCGGCCATCTGGATATCCCAGCGCTCTTCCAGCTCGAACATCTCCATGCGGTGGTGGACGGACTGATTGGCCCGGGCGGTGGCGAAATGCACCGTGCCCACCGGCTTCATCGGCGTCCCGCCGCCGGGTCCCGCGACCCCGGTGATCGACACCGACACATGGGCGTGGGAGTGCTCGATCGCCCCCTCCGCCATCATCCTCGCGATGGGCTCGCTCACCGCGCCCAGGTCGGCGATGAGGTCCCCGGACACGCCCAGCATTTCCTGCTTGGCGCGATTGGTGTAGGCGACGAACCCGCGCTCGAAGACGTCGGAGGCGCCCGGAACGGCGCAGATGGCCGCCGCGACCAGGCCGCCCGTGCAGCTCTCGGCGGTGACCAGGCGCAGCGAGCGCTCCCGGGCGTCGTCGATTACCAGTCGGGCGAGAGTCTGGATTTCCAGGGAAAACATCGAAGCTCCTTGCTGATGGAGTCGAGGTGTAGGGCCTGACGGCGATTCAAGGAAACGACATCAGGCTCTAGCCAAGCGGCGCCGCCCGAGACCAACATCCCGCCGGTCAGGGTTTCAAGGGCGAATCGTCTACCATGTCCGACACCGTCGCGCCGCCGGGGCGCCTCTCCGCGGCGTGGCTGTTCGTCCTGGCGGTGTTCATCAGCGCCGCCCTGGTGTTCACCGTCGAACCGATGATGGCGAAGCTCGTCCTGCCGATCCTCGGCGGATCGGCGGCGGTTTGGAACACCAGCCTGGCCTTCTTCCAGGCGGCGCTGCTGGTGGGCTACCTCTACGCCCACGCCCTCCAGCGCCTGGTCTCCCTGCGCGCCCAGATCATCGCCCACCTTGCCGTGCTGGCGCTCGCCGCCCTGGTCCTGCCCCTGGGAGTCTCCCACGTCCTCGGCGATCCTCCACCCGACGCGCCGGCCCTCTGGCTGGTCGGAACCCTGACGCTCTCCGTCGGCGCGCCCTTCGCCGCCCTCTCGGCGACCGCGCCGCTGCTGCAGGCCTGGCACGCCCGGGCCGCGCCCCCGGAAGCGCGAGGCGCGGAAGGGCAGGCGCGGGAAGGGGAGGGCGGTCCGTGGGGCCTCTACGCCGCCAGCAACCTCGGCAGCCTGCTGGCCCTGATCGCCTATCCGGTGGTCATCGAGCCGACGATCCCCCTGCGCCACCAGACCCTGGACTGGAGCGCCGGCTATCTGGCGTTCGTAGCGCTCATCGCCTGCCTGGGCGCCACGCTCTGGCGCGGGGCGCCGGCGCACGCGCCGGTCGTCGAGGCCGACGGCGCCCGGGTCTCGTGGCTCGACCGCGCGCGCTGGGTGGTTCTGGCGGCCATTCCCTCCAGTCTGATGCTGGGCGTGACCAGCTATGTCACGACGGACGTCGGGTCGGCGCCGTTCCTGTGGGTGGCGCCCCTGGCGCTCTATCTGCTGACCTTCATCATCGCTTTCCAGCCTCGCCCGCTGATCGCGCCGGGGGCGGCGCTCCTCGCCCAGGCGGCGGCCGTGCTGGCCGCCTGCGCGCTGGCCCGTCCCATGCCGCGGGCCTTCCTCCTGGGGCTGAGCGTCCACTTCGTGGCCTTCTTCTTCACCGCCCTCGTCTGCCATCAGGCTCTGGTGGCGCGCCGGCCGGCCCGGGGCCACCTCACGGAATTCTACATCTGCCTCTCCCTGGGCGGCGTGATCGGCGGCGCCTTCAACGCCTTCCTGGCCCCGGTCCTGTTCACCACCATCGTCGAATATCCCGCCGCCCTGGTGCTCTCGTGCCTCGCCCGGCCGTGGAACCTCGCCGAGCTCGTCAAACCCTGGCGCTGGGGGTTCTTGGCCGTCTGCGCGCTGAGCCTCGTCGCCGCGGTGCTGGTCGCCCACCCGGCGGGTCGCTCCCTGATCTCGTGGGTGATCTCGCTCGGCCCTGGCGCGCAGGTGCAGATCGTCACCATCCTCATCCTGTGGGCCGGGGTGCTGATGTTCCGTTTGCGCGACTGCGCACCCCTGTTCGCCCTGGCCGCCCTGATCCTCGTGGCCGGCGGCGGCCGAGCCGCGGACCGGGTGGACGTCATCCGCTACTGGCGGGGCTTCTTCGGGGTCTTACGCGAATCGCGCCTCAACATCCCGGGCCTCGGCGGCGAGGTCCGCATGCTGGCCCACGGCACCACCCTGCACGGCGCCCAGGCGCTGGCGCCCCGCTTCCGCTGCCAGCCCCTCGTCTACTACGCCCACGAGACGCCGATCGGCCAGGTGTTCGACGCCGAGGCGGCGGCCAAGCCGCGCCTCACGGTGGGGGCGGTGGGCCTGGGAACCGGTTCGGTGGCCGCCTACAACCGCGCCTCCGACGCCTTCACCTTCTTCGAGATCGACCCCCTGGTGGTGAAGGTCGCCACCGATCCGACGAACTTCAGCTATGTGACGCGCTGCGCCCGAGGCGTGGTGGACTACAGGCTCGGCGATGCGCGGCTGACGCTCACCCGCCAGCCCGACGCGCGGTTCGACGTGCTGCTGATCGACGCCTTCTCCTCCGACAGCGTCCCCGCCCATCTGCTGACGGTGGAGGCGATGCGGATGTACCTCGCCAAGATCAGGCCGGACGGGGTGATCATCCTGCACCTCTCCAACCGCAACCTTGAGCTCGATGGGCCGGCCCAGGCGATCGCCCTGGCGGCGGGTGGCCACGCTCTGCTGCAGACCCACGACGCCGACCCGGCCCTGCCGCAGATGTGGGAGTCCTCGGAAGATGCTGTGATCGTCGCCAGGACGCCCGCAGGCCTCGCCCCCTTCCTCGCCGATCGCCGCTGGCGCCCGGCCGACCCCCGCGGCGTCCGCCCCTGGACCGACGACTACACGAACCTCTTCGGCGCCCTGGTGAGGCGCCTGCAGGGCCGCTGGGAAAGCGGGCGGTAGGTTATAGAAAAACAAGAAAATTGCCACGGAGGACACGGAGGACACGGAGGACACGGAGAAGAAAGAATAGATTCTTGCGCTTCGCGCGAAGCGCAGAAATTTTCCTTCCTTGCTTTCTTCTCCGTGTCCTCCGTGTCCTCTGTGGTGAACCTTTCTTTCTTCTACCTCACCCCGGCATCTCCACGCTCGCCACCGCCTGGGCGGCCAGGCCCTCCTCGCGGCCGGTGAAGCCCATGGCTTCGGTGGTGGTGGCCTTGACGCTGACCCGGTCCAGCGGGAGAGCGAGGAGCTCGGCGAGCCGCCCGCGCATGGCCTCGCGGTGCGGCTTGATCTTCGGCCGCTCGCAGATGAGCGTCACGTCGACATTGACCACCCGGCCGCCGCGCGCGGCGATCAGCTCGGCGGCGTGGGCGAGGAACACCGACGACGCCGCGCCTTTCCAGCGCGGATCGCTGGGCGGGAAGTGATCGCCGATGTCTCCTTCGCCGATGGCGCCCAGCAGGGCGTCGGTGAGGGCGTGCAGGCCCGCGTCGGCATCCGAATGCCCGATCAGGGACCGGTCGTGCGGGATCCGGACCCCGCACAGCCACACCCCGTCGCCCGGACCGAAGCGGTGGGCGTCGAACCCCTGGCCGATCCGTGTCGTCATGACGCCTCCCGCGAGCAGCTCGGCCATGGCGAAATCCTCCGGATAGGTGAGCTTCATCAGTCGCGGATCGCCGGGGGTGAGGACGATCCGTCCGCCCGCCCGTTCCACCACCGCGGCGTCGTCGGTGGGTGATTCGGCGGCGGGCCAGGCGGCGTAGGCCTCCGCGAGAACGCCGGCCCGGAAGGCCTGCGGCGTTTGCGCGCGCCAGAGACCAGCCCGTTCCACCGTGGCCGTCACTGCGGGGTTCCCAACATCGGCCCACGCGGTCGCCCGCTTGAGGGTGTCGGCGACGGCGAGGGCGGGGAGGGCGCCGTCGGCGCCGTCCGCGAGGGCGGCGACGACGGCGTCGATGTGACGGGTCTCGACCAGGGGGCGGGCCGCGTCGTGGACGAGGACGATGTCCTCCGACGAGGCGTCCAGGGCTGCGAGGCCGGCTGCCACAGAGCGGTCTCGGGTGGCGCCGCCCGTGGCAAGGCGCCAGCCGTCGAGCCCCGCGAAAGCCTCAGCGGCCGCGGCCTCGTCGCCGGGCGCGATCACCACCACCACCCGGCGCGCGCCGGCGGACAGCAGGGCTTCGAGGGACCAGCGGGCCACGGGCTTGCCGCGCAGCGACCGCCATTGCTTGGCCGCGCCCGGGCCGGCCCGTTGGCCGGAGCCGGCGGCGACGATGACGGCGAGGAAATCCATGCGGGGTCTTTAGCTGGCAAGCCCCGTCTGTCCAGGCTTTACCGGCGCCTTGTGATTGCCTAAAGGTTGGGCACAGTGGTTGGGCACAAAATGAGCAATTCAATTTCCATCGGTCCGATCGTGGTTCCGGGGCGGGTCTGGACCGCCCCGATGACCGGCATCTCGGACCTGCCGTTCCGGCGCGTCGCGAGCCGGCTGGGGGCGGCCTATGTGGCGACCGAGATGGTCGCCTGCGACCACCTGGCGGCCGCGCGGCCGGAGGCGGTGCGCCGGGCCGCGGTGGGTTCGGGTCTGCCCCTGATGGTGATCCAGCTGGTCGGCGCCGATGAGCGCGCCGTCGCCAGGTCCGCCGCCATCGCCGCGCGCGCCGGCGCCCACATCATCGACCTCAACTTCGGCTGCCCCGCCAAGTCGGTGACCGGCGTGGCCTGCGGCTCGGCCCTCATGCGCGACGTCGACAAGGCCGCGAGCCTGGTGGCCGCCGCCGTGGATGCGTCGGACCGACCCGTCACCGTCAAGATGCGCCTAGGCTGGGACGAGGCGTCGAAGAACGCCCCGGAATTGGCGGCCCGGGCGCAGGCGGTGGGGGCCGCGGCGGTGACCGTGCATGGACGCACCCGCCGGCAGTTCTACGACGGCCGGGCCGACTGGGCCGCCGTTCGGGCGGTCAAGGAGGCGGTCTCCATCCCGGTGATCGTCAACGGCGACATCCTCGATGCGGCGTCGGCGCGCGAAGCTCTCGCGCTGTCCGGCGCGGACGGGGTAATGATCGGCCGAGGCGCACTCGGCCAGCCCTGGCGGGCGGCTGCGATCGAGGCGGAACTGGGCGGCCGGCATGCCGCCGAGCCGGACGCCGTGGCGCGCCTGGCGATCGTCCTCGACCATCTGGCGGCCAGCATCCGCTTCCATGGCCAGCATCTGGGCGTGAGGACGTTCCGCAAGCACCTGGCCGCCTATATCGATGCGGCGCCCCGAGACGCCTCGCCCGAGTGCGCCCTGCAGCCGGTTTCGGCGGACGCCCGTCGGGAGGCCCGCCGACGCCTCTGCCGTCTCGAAACCCTGGGCGAGATCGCCGCGGCTCTGGAAGCCCTCTGGGCGCCCTCCCGCGCGAGGCTGGCGGCCTGACCGTGACCAAGTTCATCGCGCCTCCGTCGCGCCTCGAGGCTCTGCGCGCCAACGCCTTCGACCTGTGGCCCGAGCCGGCCATCGTCATCGACGCGCGCGGGTTCCTGACCGCCGCCAACGAGGCGGCCGAAGCCCTGTTCGGCCAATGGCTGTCGATGCTGTCCCGCGGGCCTCTGAAGACCGTACTGCCGGCCGGCTCGCCTCTGGTGGGGCTGATCGAGCGCAGCGCCATCACCCTCTCGGCCGTGCGCGTGCGGGATATCGAGGTGACGTTCTTCAGCCACGCCCACTTTACCGCCGACGCCGCCGCCACCCCCTTGCCCGATGGCGGCACCCTCCTCACGCTGCATGTGCGCTCGCCCGCGCCGGGCCCGGAACGGGCCGTGGATGCGCCCGGCCTGCGCTCGGTGGTGGGACTCGGCCAGATGCTGGCGCACGAGGTGAAGAACCCGCTGGCGGGCATCCGCGGCGCGGCCCAGCTGCTCAAGGGCGCGGCCAGCGCCGAGGACATGCCGCTGGCCCAGTTGATCGTCGACGAGACCGACCGGATCCGTCGGCTCGTCGATCGCATGGAGGCGTTCGCCGACGATGTGCCGCCCCACCGCACCGCGGTGAACATCCATCAGGTCCTCGACCGCGTGCGGGCGCTCGCCGCCAACGGCGTCGCCGACGGCCTGCCTCTGCGCGAGCAGTACGATCCTTCGCTGCCCCCGGCGTGGGGCGAGGAGGATCAGCTGATCCAGGTCTTCCTCAACCTGACCAAGAACGCCGCCGAGGCCGCCCACGCCCGCGGCGACGGCCGCGGCGAGATCGGCATCTCCACGGCCTACCGCCACGGTGTGAAGATCCGGGGGCGCAACGGCCAGGTCGGCCAGGGCGCGCCCCTGGAAGTGAAGGTGATCGACAACGGCCCGGGCGTCCCCAAGCGCCTGCGCGATCATCTCTTCGAACCGTTCGTGACCACCAAGGCCAACGGCGCCGGGCTGGGTCTCGCCCTGGTCGCCAAGCTCGTCGCCGCCCACGGCGGCCTGATCGACTTCGAATCCGAGGCGGGCCGCACGGTCTTCCGCGTTCTTCTGCCCGCCGCGCCGAACTGAGCGCGCCTCCAGATCTGTGCTTCAGGACCCGTACCCATGGCGACCACGCCCCAGAAAATACTGATCGCCGACGACGACGCCTCGATCCGCCTGGTCCTGTCGCAGGCCTTTTCGCGCCTGGGCTACGACGTGCGGGCCACCGGGAACGCGGCGACCCTGCTGAAGTGGGTGGGAGAGGGGGACGGCGACCTGGTGATCACCGACGTGGTGATGCCGGACGAGAACGTCTTCGACGTGTTGCCGCGCATCCGCAAGCAGCGTCCGAAGCTGCCGGTGATCGTCATGAGCGCCCAGAACACGCTCCTGACCGCGATCAGCGCGGCCGAGGGCGGCGTCTTCGACTACATGCCCAAGCCCTTCGACCTCGACGACATGGCGGCCGCGGCCAAGCGGGCCCTCGAGCGCCCCGCCGACAAGGAAGCCGTCAAGGCGCAGGCGCGGGCCATGCGCGACGAGCGCCTGCCGCTGATCGGCCGCTCGGCGCCGATGCAGGAGGTCTATCGCACCATCGCCCGGCTGGTGGGCGCCGACCTGACGGTGCTGATCCTGGGCGAATCCGGAGCGGGCAAGGAACTGGTGGCGCGCGCCCTGCACGACCTCGGCCGCCGGCGGGACGGCCGCTTCGTCGCCATCAGCCTGGCGGCGATCCCGCGCGAGCGGGTGGACAGCGAGCTGTTCGGGCGGGGCGACGGCGAGGTCGGCCGACTGGTCGAGGCCGACGGCGGCACCCTGTTCCTCGACGAGATCGGCGACATGCCGCTCGACGCCCAGACCCGGCTGCTCAGGGTCTTCGACGGCGCCGAGCCGGCGATCAATCCCAAGACGGGGCGCAAGCCCAATGTGAGAGTGATAGCCGCCACCAACCGCGACCTGCGCGGCCTGATCGCCCAGGGCCTGTTCCGCGAGGATCTCTACTTTCGCCTGAACGTTGCGCCGATCCGGGTGCCGCCGCTGCGCGAGCGCGTCGACGACATCCCCGAACTGGCGCGCGCCTTCCTGTTGCGGGCGAGCCGGGAGGGCCTGCCCTCCAAGACCATCGACCAGGCCGCCCTGGACCGCCTCAAGCTGCACGACTGGCCGGGCAACGTCCGCGAGCTGGAGAACCTGATTCGCCGCATCTGCGCCCTCTACGGCGAGGAGACCATCGGCGCGCGGATCGTCGAGCGGGAGTTGGCGGAGCAGGCGACCACGCCGGCGGGGGAGGGGCCCGTGAGCCTGTCCACGCTCGTCGAGCGCAACCTGGCCTCCTATTTCGCCTCCCAGCCGGGCGGGGTGCCGCCGACCGGCCTCTACGACCGGGTGCTGGCGGAGATCGAACGGCCGCTCTTCCAGCTGACCCTCGCCGCCACCCGGGGGAACCAGATGCGGGCGGCGGAGGTGCTGGGTCTCAACCGCAACACCCTGCGCAAACGCCTGCATGACCTGGGGATAGAGAAGGCGAGGACTCGCTGAGTTCCGCTCTGCCCCGCTAAAGCAGGGCCCAGTGCTGTCCAGGAATACGCAATTTGGGTGATGGGTCTGGGACAGAGGTCGCCCGGCTGGAAACCTCTGGGTTCCCGCTTTCGCGGGGATCAGCGGAGGGAGTGTGTCGCGCCAAGCGTCCTTTCGGCAACTGGGGTGTTGAGTTTCAGGCACAGTCTATCCTAGACTCCGGCGATGATCGAAACGCCCAGTCCGGCCGTCGCGACGTCGCCGTCGCGCGCCCCCGGCCGCCCCGCGTGGATGGGGGCGCTGATCGCGGGCCTGGTCAAGGCCATGGGCTCCCGCCTGTTCATGGGCGGATGCTTCGCGCTGGCCACCGTCCTCACCGCCATCTCCGTGACCCTGGGCTCGTCGCCGACCCTCAGCGGAGCCCTGGGGCCGGCCAGTCCCGTGGTCCTGACGCTGGTTGTCATCGGCTTCGTGCTGATCCTCACCCTGGCGGCCCTGTTGGCCTGGCGGCTGTTCGGCCTGGTCAGCGCCCAGTCCAGCGACGCCGGCGCCCGCCTGCACCTGCGCTTCGTCGCCCTGTTCGCGGTGGCCGCCGTCGCTCCAGCGGTGATCGTCGCCCTCTTCTTCGGCGTGCTGGTCACCCGGGGCGTCGACAACTGGTTCAGCGCCCGGGTCCAGAGCGTGGTCGAGAACTCCGCCACCGTGGCGCGGTCCTACGTCGACGAGCAGAAGGACTACATCGGCCGCCACGTGGCGGTGATGGCCGACAACCTCGACCAAGCCGCCGCCAGCCTGGCCGATTCGCCCGTGGCCTACGGCCGCTACCTGCGCGATCTGGTCGCCGAGAGCGGCTTATCGGCCGCCTATGTCCTGGACCGCGACGGGCGGGTGCTGGCGCGCGCCGAGCCGGCGGTAGGCGGCGCTCCCTTCCTGGTTCCCCCGGCCTCGACCTTCAGAGCCGCCGACGAGGGCGACGTGTCGGTGGGGGCCTTCGAATCCGCCGACCTGTTCCGCGCGCTCTACCGCCTGAGGGGCTATCCGGACGCCTATCTCTACGTGGTGCGGCCGCTGAACCACGGCATCTTCCGTCACCTGCGGGAGACCGAGGCGTCCATGGCCGCCTATCGGGTGGCCAAGGCGGGGCGGGCGCGCATCCAGGCCGCCTTCGCCCTCAGCTACCTCGAGACCGTGCTGCTGGTCCTCGTCGGCGCGGTATGGCTCGGGATGGAGGCGGCCGAGAGCATCGCCGCCCCTGTGGCCCGCCTGGTCCAGGCCGCCGGCCGGGTCGCGGGCGGCGATCTCACCGCCCGGGTCGACACCCGGCGCGATCCCGAGGAGATCGCCGTGCTCTCCCGCGCCTTCAACCGCATGACCTTCGACCTCCGCGAGCAGCAGGAGGCTCTGCGCGCCGCCAGTATCGAGGCCGAATCGCGGCGGCTGTTCATGGAGGCAGTGCTGCTGGGGGTCAGCGCCGGGGTGATCGGACTGGACACCCAGGGGCGCGTCTCCGTCGTCAATCGTCAGGCGGCCCGGCTCCTGGCGCGGGACCCAGAGGCGAGCCAGGGCCGCCGCCTGAACGACATTGCGCCGGAACTGGAACCCGTGGCGGCCGCCGCCTCCATGCAAGGGGGTGAAGCCGAAGAAGACGTCGACATCACCCGCGGGGCGGAGACCCGCCGGCTGCGCGCCCGCGCCAGCCACGGGGTCGAGGGCCTGGTCCTCACCTTCGACGATATCACCCGCCTGGTGACGGCGCAGCGCAACGCCGCCTGGCGCGATGTCGCCCGGCGCATCGCCCACGAGATCAAGAATCCGCTCACCCCTATCCAGCTCTCCGCCGAGCGCCTGCAGCGGCGCTATCGCCGGGAGATCGGCGCCGACGTCGAGATCTTCGACCGCTGCGTCGACACCATCATCCGCCAGGTCGGCGACATCGGCCGGATGGTGGACGAGTTCTCGGCTTTCGCGCGCATGCCGGCTCCCAAGTTCGCCCTGCATGAGGCCGGCGAACTCGTGCGGGCGGCAGTGTTCGCCCAGCGGGTCGCCGATCCGTCGGTCACCATCGACATCGAAGGGCCGCTCCCCGCCACGCCGCTGGTATGCGACGGCCGCATCGTCGGCCAGGCCCTGGCCAATGTGCTGAAGAACGCCGGGGAGGCGATCGCGACACGCAGGCTCGCCGGCGACGCCACGCCGGGGCGCATCGACATCCGCTTGCGCACCCTCGACGATCGCCTCGACATCGAGGTCGAGGACAACGGCGCCGGCTTTCCCCTGCAGAACCGCGACCGGCTGACCGAACCCTACGTGACCACCCGCGAGAAAGGGACGGGCCTGGGCCTGGCGATCGTCAAGAGAATCCTGGAGGACCACGGCGGCGGGCTGGTCCTCGAGGACGCCGATCCGGGCCCCGGCGCACGCGTGGTGCTGTGGTTCCGGCGACACCATGATCTCTCCGCAAAACAGGACGCGGGCCGCGCAGGGCCCAAGGTGCAAGCATGATCAGTGACATTCTCGTGGTCGACGACGAGGCGGACATCCGCGAACTCGTCGCCGCGATCCTTCAGGACGACGGCTACGCGGTTCGCACCGCGCACAACGCCGAGGCGGCGCTGGCGGCCTTCCGCGCCCGCAAGCCCGGGCTGGTGATCCTCGACATCTGGATGACCTCCGGCGGCCTCGACGGCCTGGAGGTGCTGGACCGGATGAAGGCGACGGACGCGGACCTGCCGGTGATCATGATCTCCGGCCACGGCAACATCGAGACGGCGGTCAGCTCGATCAAGCGCGGCGCCTATGACTTCATCGAGAAGCCGTTCAAGTCCGATCGGCTGATGCTGATTGTCCAGCGCGCCCTCGAGGCGGCCAACCTGAGGCGGGAGAATCGCAAGCTGCGCACCCAGGCCATCGTCCCCGATGGCCTCGTCGGCGGCTCCCCGGCCGCCCAGCAGTTGCGCGCGATGATCGGCCGGGTGGCCCCGGCCAACAGTCGCGTGCTGATCTCCGGCCCGCCCGGCTCGGGCAAGGAGACCTCCGCACGGCTGATCCACGCCGCCAGCCCCCGGGCCCGCAACGAGTTCGTCGCCATCAGCGCGGCCGGCATGACTCCCGAGCGGATGGACCGCGAGCTGTTCGGCGAGGAGAGCGGGCCGGGAAGGCCGGGCCATGTCGGTGTCTTCGAGCGCGCCCATGGCGGCACGCTCTACATCGACGATGTGGCGGACATGCCGCGCGAGACGCAGAGCCGCATCCTGCGCGTCCTCGTCGAACAGCGGTTCCGTCGCGTGGGAGGCGACACCGACGTGCAGGTGGACGTGCGGGTGGTCTCCTCGACGTCGCGGGATCTCGGCACCGAGATCGCCGCCGGCCGCCTGCGCGAGGACCTCTTCCATCGCCTGAACGTGGTTCCCCTGCGCGTGCCGGGGCTGGCCGAGCGGCGGGAGGACATTCCGGAGCTGATCGACTACTACGTCGAGCGCCTGAGCGCCGCCTCCGGCCTCACCAGGCGCACCCTGGCGCCGGACGCCTACGCCACGCTGCAGGTGCAGCCCTGGCCGGGCAATGTGCGCCAGCTGAAGAATGTCGTGGAGCGCATCCTGATCCTCGCCGCCGGCGATCCCAGCCAGCCGATCACCGCCGAGATGCTGCCGGCCGAGGCCAGCGCCACCCCGTCCACCGGCGGGCTGGGCGCCGAGCGGATCATCGCCCTGCCCCTGCGCGAAGCGCGCGAACTGTTCGAGCGGGAGTACCTGGACGCCCAGATCATGCGCTTCGGCGGAAATATCTCGCGGACGGCCGCCTTCATCGGCATGGAACGCTCCGCCCTGCACCGTAAGCTGAAATCGCTCGGCTTCAGCGGGTCGCGCATCATCGAGGAGACAGCGGAGTGATGGGACGGGTAGCCTATGTCAACGGGCGCTTCGTGCGTCACGCCGAGGCGGCGGTTCACATCGAGGATCGCGGCTATCAGCTCGCCGACGCGGTCTATGAGGTGTGGGCGGTGTTCGGCGGACGCCTGGCCGACGCGGCCGGCCACTTCGCGCGGCTGAAGCGCAGTCTGGGCGAACTGCGCATCGCCGCGCCGATGAGCGACGCGGCGTTGACGATCGTCCTTCGCGAGACTCTGCGCCGCAACCGCATCGCAGACGGCATGATCTACCTGCAGGTGGGACGCGGCGTCGCTGCCCGTGACCACGCTTTTCCAAATCCGCCAGTCTCCCCCAGCGTGGTGATCACCGCCAGGCCGGTCGATCTCGACGCCAGCGAAGCGCGGGCCGCGGCCGGAGTCGGGGTGGTCACCGTTCCTGAAAGCCGCTGGGGTCGCTGCGACATCAAGACGGTCGGCCTGCTGCCCAATGTCCTGGCAAAGCAGGCGGCGCGCGAGGCGGGAGCGGTCGAGGCCTGGTTCGTCGACGACCTGGGCCTGGTGACCGAGGGCGCCTCCAGCAACGCCTGGATCGTCGACGCCGAGGGTCGTCTTCGCACCCGCGATATCCAGGCGAACATCCTGCGCGGCGTCACCCGCCTGTCGGTCATGGGCCTGATCGCGGAGTCTGGCCTGGACCTGGAGGAGCGGGCGTTCACCGTGGATGAGGCGAAGTCGGCTCGGGAAGCCTTCGTAACGGGCGCGGGGAGTCTCATTCTGCCCGTCGTGCGCATCGACGGCGCGAAGGTGGGCGATGGGGCGCCGGGGCCGGTGGCGAAGCGGTTGCGGGAGCTCTATATCTCGCAGGCGCGGCGGAACGCCTCGTAAACTGGTGCGCTGGACCCCCGGTCGGAGGTCACGGCCGCGCTCGAACCCTCCAAGAAAAAGGGGCATAAGCCCGTGTCGAACGACAAAAAGCAAAATCTCCAGGACACCTTCCTGAACAGCGTCCGCCGCAACCGCACGCCGCTGACGATCTTCCTGGTGAACGGCGTGAAGCTGCAGGGCGTGGTCAGCTGGTTCGACAGCTTCTGCGTGCTGCTGCGCCGCGACGGCCAGGCCCAACTCGTGTATAAGCACGCCATCTCCACCATCATGCCGGCCGGGCCCGTGCAACTGTACGAACCCCCTCTGGAAGAAATCGACGAAGATTGAAGACAACCCCTATCGATCACCGCGCGCCGCCGCAGGCGGCGCTGGTCATCCATCCGGCGCGGTCCCGCGCCAGCCTCGCCCGAACCCCTGAGGAGCGCCTCGAGGAGGCGGTCGGCCTGGCCGGCGCCCTCGACCTCGAGGTCCGGCGGAGTCTGGTCGTTCCCTTGAGGTCCCCATCGCCCGCCACCCTGTTCGGATCGGGCAAGGTCGAGGAAGTGGCCGACCTCTGCCGTGATCTCGAAGCGGACGTGGTGGTGATCGACGACGCCCTCAGCCCCATCCAGCAGCGCAACCTGGAGCGGGCCTGGCAGGTCAAGGTCATCGACCGCACCGGCCTCATCCTGGAGATCTTCGCGCGTCGCGCCCGCACCGGCGAGGGCCGGCTGCAGGTCGAACTGGCCCGCCTGGAATACGAACGCTCCCGGCTGGTGCGGACCTGGACCCACCTGGAGCGCCAGCGCGGCGGCTTCGGCTTCCTGGGCGGCCCCGGCGAGACCCAGATCGAGGCCGACCGCCGGCTGCTCATGGACCGGATCGTCAAGCTCAAGGCCGAGCTCACCGACGTCCGCCGCACCCGGGGCCTGCAGCGCCAGGGGCGCAAGCGCGTGCCCTATCCGATCGTCGCCCTGGTGGGCTACACCAACGCCGGCAAGTCGACGCTGTTCAATCGCCTGACCGGGGCGGAGGTCCTGGCCAAGTCGATGCTGTTCGCCACCCTCGACCCGACCCTGCGCCAGCTGCGCCTGCCAGGCGGCCGCTCGGCCATCCTGTCGGACACCGTCGGCTTCATCTCCGACCTGCCCCACGAGCTGGTGGAGGCCTTCCGCGCCACCCTCGACGAGGTGCGCGAGGCCGACGTGATCCTGCACGTCCGCGACATCGCCACCCATGACAGCGAAGCCCAGAGCCAGGACGTGAACCAAGTGCTGGGCGAGATCGGCGTCGCCCGCGACGAGGGCCGCCGGATCCTGGAGGTGTGGAACAAGATCGATCTCCTGGACGCCGAGGCGCGCGTGGATCTCGCCGAGCAGGCCCGCGCGCGCGGCGCCGTCGCGGTCTCCGCGGCGGGTGGGGAGGGGATCGACGCCCTCCTGGCCCGCATCGCCTCCCTCATCGACGAGGCGCCCGAGCGCACGTTCCGGCTCGGCGCCGCGGACGGCGAGGCCCTGGCCTGGCTCTATCGCCACGGCCGCGTCACCGACCGCCGGGAGTCCGAGGCAGGGTTGACCGTGACGGCTCGCCTCGATCCCCAGGCCCTGGGCCGCTTCGAGCAGATGCGCCCCGAACTCACCACCCGCCTCGCCGCGGAGTAGGGCGCACCCCCCAAACCCGCTCATACCGCGAAAGCGGGGATGGGTGGGTAAGGGTGTCCCTGACTCACCCCCCGCTGCCGTAGGGCCGCGTCAGGACTTCGAGGAAGTGGCCGTCGGGGTCGGGGAAATAGACGCCGCGCCCGCCGTCGTTGCGATTGATCTCGCCGCCGCGCCGGCGCGCCGGATCGGCCCAGTGGTCGAGGTTCCGGCTGTGGATGCGTTCCAGGACGGCGTCGAAATCCGCCTCGCTGATCAGGAAAGCGTAATGCTGGGCGGCGATCCTGCCGTCCTGCTGGCCGAAATCCAGCGACACGCCGTTGTCGAGCTCGACGACCTCGAAGTGGCCGAACCGCGTCGGCGGCGGCCGGCCGAGCATCCCCGCCAGAAAACGCGCCGAAGCGGCAGGGTTCCGGCTCCAGACGATGGTATGGTTGAGTTGCGCGCCCATATCAGCCCTGGCCTCCCATTGATGTCCTCAAAGGACGTCTTCGACAGGTGGGCGATCCGCGCGCCGTTTCAATTCACGGGGATCCCATGGACGATGACCTTCTTACCCAAGTCGATCGCTACATCGACGCGCTCTTCGCCGTCGAGGACGCCGATCTCGCGGCGGCGCTCGCCAAGTCGCGGGCGGCCGGCCTTCCGGACATCCAGATCTCGGCCGGCCAGGGCAAGTTCCTCTACCTGCTGGCGAAGATAGCGGGCGCGCGGCGCATCCTCGAGCTCGGAACCCTGGGCGGCTACTCCACCATCTGGCTGGCGCGCGCCCTCCCGGAAGGCGGCCGGCTGGTGACCCTGGAGTACGAGGCCCGGCATGCGGAGGTGGCCAGGGCCAACCTGGCCCGCGCCGGCGTGGCCGACAAGGTCGAGGTCGTGGTCGGCCCGGCCCTCGAAACGCTTCCCGCGGTCATCGCGGGGGCGGGCGGTCCCTTCGACCTGGTTTTCGTCGACGCCGACAAGGTGAACTATTCGAACTACCTGCGGCTCATCATGGGGGCCGTCCGCAGCGGCTCGGTCATCCTGGCCGACAACGTCGTCCGCCGGGGCGCGGTCCTCGGACCCGCGCCTGCCGATGAGTCGGCCGCCGCTGCGCGCGACTTCAACGCCCTGCTGGCGGCGGACGACCGCCTGGAAGCCGTCATCCTCCAGCAGGTGGGCGTCAAGGGCCACGACGGACTGGCGATCGCCCGCGTCAGATAGGTCCGAGCCCCGGCGCGAGGCTGGACCACACCACCGGAAACAGCGGATGGTCGAGGCGGGCGCCCGCCGGCAGCATGCCCTCCAGCTCCGGGAAATCCGGCGATGTCTTCCAGGGACGCGGCGCGTGGACCACGTCGTCGCCGACGAAGCGAAGCGACAGCGCGCGGCGCCGGTTCGCCGACCCCCCGGCCGAATGCAGGGCGAGCATGGAAAAGGCGATGGCGTCGCCGGGCTCCAGCGGCCAGCTGAGGATGCGGTGCGCGGAGGGGTCGGCGTCGATATCGGGGAGTTCGGCCAGGGCGCCGTCCGGAAACCAGCGCGCCTCGCCGGTCATGAAGGTGCGGGGCATCAGCCAGGGGCCCAGGTGCGAGCCCACGACGAAGCGCAGGGAAGCCTCGAGGGGGACCGGGTCCAAGGGGATCCACAGGCTGCAGGTCTGGGCGCCGTCGATGTTGTAGTAGGGCTGGTCCTGGTGCCAGGGGGTGGGTTGGCGGGTCCCGGCCTCCTTCACCAGCAAATGGTCGTGGTGCAGGCGCACCTCGCTCGCGCCCATCAACGTGCCCGCGACGCGCGCCGCCGCCGAGCTCTCCACGATCCGCCGATAGGCCTCGATGCGGGTCCAGTTGCGGAAGTCCTCGAAGAACCGCCCCGGATCGTCGCCGCCGCTGGCGACGATGGCCAGGGGGCCCGGCGTGGCGAGGTTGGCCTCCACCCCGGCCCGCGCCAGATCGACCTCGTCCCGCGAGAGCAGGCCGCGCACGAGCACGGCGCCGTCGCCGCGGAAATCAGCGATCTGGGCTTGCGAGAGCGTCACCGCGTCTGGCCGTATCGTTCGCCGCGCTTGCCGCGAACCGCCAGGTCCACCGCCAGCATCCGGCGCTCGCCCGCCAGGCGCAGGTCGACGCCGGGCAGGTACATCATCGCCTGGTAGTCGCCGAGAGAATCCTCCAGCGCCTGGCTGAAGCCCTGGGCGTCCTGGGCCTTGTTCATGTGGATCTTGGCGAACCGCAGCACCTCCGGGCTGTTTTCCGCGACCCGCCGCGCCCAGGCCCAGGTCTCGCGCTCGATATCGGCCGCCGGCAGCACGCGATTGACCAGGCCATACCGCTGCGCTTCTTCAGCCGGGATGAAGCGGCTCTCGAAGCAAAGTTCCTTGGCCCGGCGCACGCCGATGTCCCAGGGAACCGACATGTATTCCACCACGCCGGCCAGGAACTCGGCGTCCTCGGCGGCGAACACCACGTCCATCGCCGCCGCCAGCATCCAGCCGGCGTAGATGCAATAGCCCTCGACCATGGCGATGGTCGGCTTGGGGAAGTTGCGCCAGGAGAGGACCATGTCGAGGTTGTAGCGCTTGAACTGGTCGTAGGCCTGGATGCCCGGCTTGGCGCCCAGGGCTTCCCGATAGGCCAGCTGGTCGGGCGTCCCCAGGTCGTGGCCGGTGGAGAAGACGCCCCCCGCGCCCCGCACGATCACCACCCGCACCGCCTCGGCCGTCTTGGCCAGGGCGAAGGCCGCGTCGATCTCGTCCAGCATCCGGTAGCTCTGGGCGTTGCGATAGCCGGGCCGGTTGAGGGTGATCACCCCCAGCGGACCGTCGACCTGGTAGAGAATGTCCTGGAAATCGCTCAACGTCTCATCCCTCCTGTCGGCGATCGGCGGCGCCTTTTACCCCACGTTTATTCGGCCGGCCCCAAGGCGAAATGGAGACTTTACGGCAGGCTCGCCACCTTGGGGCGATCATGCCCAACCTCCGCAAGTCCCGACTTCCGTCCCCCCGAGCCTCTGCTCGCGCCTCCCGTCTTTACGGCCCTATTCTGGTGAGCGGCCGATGAGCCCCCAATTCCCTTCGCTAGGAGTCCCACTTTCCAGGACCGCCAATCCCGGATCTGGGCGCGCGATCCCCCTGCGCCCAAGGATGCCGCCCGTCGATCGCGGGAGGGTCGGGACCCGCCTTCTCAGGGACCGGGTCATCGTCACGGTGGCCGGAGTCGCCGGCTTCCTCGGCCTGCTCGTCGCGGCCGTATACTTTCGATCCGCCGAGCACGTGCTTCGCCTCTCCGCCTTCGTCTGGTTCTTCGGGTTTGGCGCACTGAGGGTGGTCTTCGATCTCCGCGCCTCGCGCGCCTCAAGGCGTCGGAAAACCTGCTCTGGTGAGCGCGACCGGCGCGTGGGGGGCGGGATGCTCTAGATTCACGCGCTCCAGGGCCCGCGGCGGAAAGCTCGCCGTCGCGTAGGCGCTGTCGCGGTCGAACCAGGCGCATTCCACCACGCCTGGTTCGGCCCGTGCGCCGGTGGCGACCACCGTCATCGCCGGTCCGCCGGACTTCAGGCGGACCACCTCGCCGACCTGCAAAGTCATGGGCGACCCGCTAGCGGCTGGAGACAAGGCGGGGGTAGGGACGGGGCGCCGCGCGCGGCGTTTCGGGCGGCGTGTAGCAGTGGAATTCCTGGGGTACGGTCTGTGTGGTGACGATGCCCAGCCATCCGCGCCGGGCGTCCTCGCGCGCCGCCCGACAGGCGTGGGCGATCGCAGTGTCCTGCGCCGCGAAGCAGTCCAGCCGCGCGCCGCAGCGCTCGACCGCCCAGCCGTCGGGCGACTGTACGACGTCATATTTGCGGGTCTGGCGGGTCGGGTGTGACGACATGTCAGGCCGCCATCTTATGTTCGGGTCGCCCCCGGCGGCGGGCGACGTGCAGTTCGCGGTGCCGGCCGTGCAGGCAGCGTTCTACCTGATAGCCCGCCCGGCCCAGCAGATCGTGGACCGGATCGCGGCCGGACTCGGAGGCCGGCTGTGGGGTCTGCACGATCAGGACGCCCCCGGGCCTTGGTCGGGGACCGCTTCGCAAGATCTGCTCGAGTTCGCCGGCGGTGCAGGTCTGCGGAACCAGCAGCAGGTCGCCATCCTCGCAGGGGCCGCGGCCGGTGCTGACATAGCCCACCTGTTCGTAGCCATGGCGGCAGAACCACAGCAACGCCGCTAGGCCTGCGGGTCCCGTGATCCGGATCGTGTCGGCCTTTCCGAGGCCCGCGCCCTGCAGCAGATCGGTCAGCGTCTGGCTGAGCGAGAAACCGCGCCGCTCGGCGCGGGGAATAGGGGAGACCATGTGGGAACTACTCGGTCCTTGGAGCGGCGCCGCGCGAATGGCTCGACCCGCACATCCATGACCGGGAATCTACGCGCGGGTCGCGTAAAGGATCGATGCGCACGTCGCGCTGGGAGATAGCGACAGCGTAAAAGGGGTCCGCCGTTAGCTTTGACCTCGAACCGTACCAGTCTGCTCCGAGAACGCGCGCAGCGCTTGGTCGAGCGGGGCGGCCGACAGGATGCTGGCGTCGGACGCGGAGCGACTGCGGGATCGCCTGTCGCGGCTGCAGGCCATGTTGAACGCCTGAGGGGGCGTCTTCCGCTACTTCGAGCCAGTCACCGTGTCACTAGCTCAGTAAAATTAAGAAAACCTATCGCAATAGACTTGCCACGTTCGCTATATTTGGCGCCATAGCCGCACCAAGCGGCGTCACGATCACTGAGCTTGCGAATTCGCGCGTCGCGCGGGCGGGAGACATTGTCCGCTTTAGATTGGGTTCATCAGTAACAGGCCGCTGCGCAATATCCGCATTACCTCAGGCGTTTATGTTTCGTTTATGGCGCGGCTCGGCGACAGGCTTTGAGTCTTTAGGCCAGCGCCGGCTAGGTTTCACCTCCCAAGTCAAACGGAGCCGTCATGCTTGATATCCTGTTCGTGGCGGCCGGTGTCGCCCTGTTCGCGGCCTTCGGCCTTTACGCCGTCCTGTTGAGGCGTGTCTGACCATGCTGGTCACGGTCCTCTACGTGGCGGGCGCGGTCGTGGTGACCGTCTACATGCTGGCGGCGCTGCTGCGTCCCGACAAGTTCTGAAAACAAGTTTCAAGAATAGCGGAAATCATCCCATGAACATTGAGGGTTGGGCCGAGATCGTTCTGACGATCGGCCTCGCCGTCGGCCTCGGCTGGCCGCTCGGCATCTACATGGCGCGCGTATGGCAGGGCGAACGCACCTGGCTCGATCCGGTGCTGGGTCCGGTGGAGCGCGCCTACAACGCTCTCGTGGGATTGAAGCCGGACAAAGGTCAGGGGTGGCTCGCCTATACCCTGTCGCTGCTAGCCTTCAGCGCAGCGTCCTTCCTCTTCCTCTACGCCATCTTGCGGTTGCAGGGACACCTGCCGCTCAACCCGCAGGGCTTCGCGGGCATGGCGCCGGATCTGGCCTTCAACACCGCCATCAGCTTCGTCACCAACACCAACTGGCAGTTCTATTCGGGCGAGAGCGCCGCCAGCCACTTTTCCCAGATGGCCGGCTTCACCGTCCAGAACTTCGCCTCGGCTGCGGCGGCCATCGCGGTCGCGGCGGCCATGGCGCGCGCCTTCGCCGCCAACCGAGGTGAGACCCTCGGCAACTTCTGGACGGATCTGTTCCGGATCAGCTTCTACATCCTGCTGCCCCTGTCGGTGGCGATAGGTCTTTGCCTGGCGGCGCTCGGCGTCCCTCAGGTCTTGCTGGCCCATGTGGACGCCCACACCATCGAAGGCGCCAAGCAATCGATCGCCCTGGGGCCGGTCGCGAGCCAGGAAGCCATCAAGATGCTGGGCACCAACGGCGGCGGGTTCTTCAACGCCAATTCCGCCCACCCCTTCGAGAACCCGAATCCGCTCAGCAACCTGATCGAGATGGTCAGTATGAACGTGCTGGCCTTCGCCTGCGTGGTCGCCTTCGGCCGCGTCACGGGACTACGCCGGGAGGCCCGGGCCCTGGTGGTCGTCATGACCCTGATGGTCACCGCGGCAGCGGGGGCCATCTACTGGGCGGAGACCCAGCCGACTCCCGCCCTGATGGCGGCCCACGTGCACGCCATCCCCAACATGGAGGGCAAGGAGGTCCGCTTCGGCGCCGCCGCCACGGCGGTGTTCGCGGCCATGACCACCGGCGCCTCCTGCGGCGCGATCAACGGCTGGCACGAGAGCTTCACCCCCGTCGGCGGCGGCGTGGCGATGTTCATGATCCAGCTGGCCGAAATGCTGCCGGGCGGCGTCGGTTCGGGCCTCTACGGCATGATCGTCATGGCCCTGGTGGCCGTGTTCGTGGCCGGCCTGATGGTCGGACGTACGCCCGAATACCTCGGCAAGAAGATCGAGGCCCGCGAGATGAAGCTGGCCATGCTCGCGGTGTTGATCCTGACCGCCTCGATCCTGCTCTTCGCCGCCGCGGCCGCTGTGCTTCCGGTGGCCCTGAAGACGGTCTCGGCCAGCGGACCCCACGGGCTGTCGGAGATTCTCTACGCCTACACCTCGGCGACGGGGAACAATGGTTCGGCCTTCGGCGGCCTGGGCTCCAATAGCTACTGGAACGTCACCATGGCGATCGCTATGTGGCTGGGCCGGTTCGGCTATGTCGTGCCGGTCCTGGCCATCGCCGGCGGCCTGGTCGTCAAGCCGAAGCTCGAGCCCACCGCCGGCACGCTCCCCACCCACGGGACGCTGTTCGTCAGCTTGCTCATCGGGGTGATCCTGATCCTCGGCGGCCTGCAGTACTTCCCGGCCCAGGCCCTCGGACCGATCGTCGAACACTTCCAGATGCTTGCCGTCACCAAATCCTGACCAGAACAACAATCGATAAGGATCACTGATCCCATGACTTCCGCCGTCACCGCCAAGCCGCATGGCGCCCTTCTGGGCCGGGCCGGGCCGCAAGGCGCGCTTCTGCGCCGCGCCGCGCTCGACTCCTTCGTCAAGCTCGATCCTCGCAGGCTGACCGGCAACCCGGTCATTCTCGCCACCGAGGTCGTGGCCGTGCTCGCCACCGCCTCGTTCGTCGACGCGGCCCTCCGCCATGCGCCGGTGAGCTTCGCCCTGCAGATCGCCCTGTGGCTCTGGGCCACCGTGCTCTTCGCCAACTTCGCCGAGAGCGTCGCCGAGGGGCGGGGCAAGGCGGCGGCCGACAGCCTGCGGGCCGCCCGCGTCACCACCAAGGCCAAGCTGCTCACGGATCCGGAGAAGGGGGTCATCGCCCTGGTCGCCTCGCACGAGCTCGTCCCGGGGCAGATCATCCTCGTGGAGTCCGGCGACGTCATCCCGGCCGACGGCGAGATCATCGAGGGGGTGGCGTCGGTGAACGAGTCGGCGATCACCGGGGAATCCGCCCCGGTGATCCGCGAAAGCGGCGGCGACCGCTCGGCGGTCACCGGCGGCACCACCATCGTCTCCGACTGGCTCCGGATCCGCGTGACCTCCGGCCCGGGGACCAGCTTCCTCGACCGCATGATCGCCATGGTCGAGGGCGCCAACCGGCGCAAGACGCCCAACGAGATCGCCCTGGCGGTCCTGCTCGCCGGCCTGACCCTGGTCTTCATGGTCGCCGTCGTCAGCCTGCTGGGCCTCGGCAAATATTCCGGCGTGAAGCTGGACCCGATCATCCTGGGCGCGCTGTTCGTCTGCCTGATCCCCACCACCATCGGCGGCCTTCTCTCCGCCGTCGGCATCGCCGGCATGGACCGCCTGCTCAAGGTCAATGTCCTGGCGACCTCGGGACGGGCCGTGGAAGCCGCCGGCGACGTCGACACCCTGCTGCTCGACAAGACCGGCACCATCACCTTCGGCAACCGCATGGCCACCGAAGTGGTCGCCGCCCCCGGCGTGCCCGAGGAGCGGGCCCTGATGGCGGCGGTGATGGCCTCGATCGCCGACGACACGGCAGAGGGACGCTCGATCCTGGAATTGGCCCGCGAACAGCACGGCCTCGTCGTGCCCGTGCCGGCCAAGTTCACCGCGATCCCCTTCAGCGCCACCACCCGCCTGTCCGGCCTGGACAGCGACGGTGTCCAATGGCGCAAGGGCGCCGTCGACGCGATCTATCGCCTGGTGGGGCTCACCCCCTCGGAGGTCCCGCGAGAGGTCCTGGCCACGGTCGAGCGCATTTCCCGCTCGGGGGGCACGCCGCTGGCCTGCGCCCAGGACGGCAAGCTGGTGGGCGTCATCCACCTCAAGGACGTGGTCAAGCCGGGGGTGAAGGAGCGCTTCGCCGATCTGCGCCGGATGGGCCTGCGGACGGTGATGATCACCGGCGACAATCCGGTCACCGCGGCCACCATCGCCTCGGAGGCCGGCGTCGACGACTTCCTCGCCGAGGCGACTCCGGAGGACAAGCTGCGCCTGATCCGCGAGGAGCAGAAGAAGGGCCGGCTGGTGGCGATGTGCGGCGACGGCTCCAACGACGCGCCCGCGCTCGCACAGGCCGACGTCGGCGTGGCCATGCAGACCGGCACCCAGGCCGCGCGCGAGGCCGGCAACATGGTCGACCTCGACAGCGATCCCACCAAGCTCATCGAGATCGTCGAGGTCGGCAAGCAGCTGCTGATCACCCGCGGCGCCCTGACCACGTTCTCCATCGCCAATGATGTGGCCAAGTACTTCGCCATCATCCCGGCGATGTTCGTGGTCTCGCTGCCGGCCCTGAGCGCCATCAACATCATGGGCCTGGCCAATCCTCACAGCGCCATCCTCTCGGCCGTCATCTTCAACGCCCTGGTGATCGTCGCCCTGATCCCCCTGGCCCTGCGCGGCGTGAAATACCGCGCTATCGGCGCCGGCCCGCTGCTGTCGCAAAATCTGCTGATCTACGGATTGGGCGGGGTGATCGCGCCCTTCATCGGCATCAAGGCGATCGATCTCCTGATCCACGCCATCAACCTCGCCTAGGATCCACTCGAAATGGTTCAGCATCTTCGTCCCGCGATCGTCAGCGTGGTTCTGTTCACGCTCTTCCTCGGCCTTGCCTATCCCCTGGCGATGACCGGCCTGATCGGCGCGGTCTTCCCCGTCCAGGCCGGCGGCAGCCTGGTGAAGGATGGGTCGGGTCAGGTGATCGGCTCGTCTCTGCTCGCCCAGGGCTTCGCCAGGCCGCAGTACCTGCATCCCAGGCCGTCCGCCGCGGGGAGTGGCTACGATCCCCTGAATTCGGGAGGGTCCAATCTGGGTCCCCTCGACAAGAAGCTGATCGATCGCGTCAAGGGCGACGCCGCCTCCATCGCCAAGTCGGATGGGGCCGCCTCGATCCCCGCCGACGCCGTGACCACCTCCGCCAGCGGTCTCGACCCCGACGTGTCGCCCGAAAACGCCCGCATGCAGACGGCGCGGATCGCGGCGGCCCGCGGCGTGGCGGCGCAGGCGGTCCAGGCCGTGATCGATTCCGGCACCCAGAACCCCCTGCTGGGCTTCATTGGAGATCCGGCCGTCAATGTCCTGGCCGTCAACCGCGCTCTCGACGCGCGCTTTCCGATGGCTCAACCTAGGGCGTGACCCCAACGGAACCTACCCGTCCGGATCCCGACGCGCTTCTGCGGGAAGCCAGGAAGCAGGCTCGCGGACGGTTGAAGGTTTACCTCGGCATGGCTCCGGGGGTGGGGAAGACCTACGAGATGCTGGCCAGCGGCAAGCGGCGCCTGCTCGAGGGGATCGATGTCGCCGTCGGCGTCGTCGAGACGCACGGCCGCAAGGAGACCGAGGCGCTGCTGGACGGCCTGGAGGTGCTGCCGCGGATCCCGATCGACTATCGCGGCCGCCAGCTGATGGAATTCGACCTCGACGCCGCGCTGCGCCGTCGTCCCTCCCTTCTGCTGGTCGACGAATACGCCCACACCAATGCGCCGGGTTCGCGGCACCCCAAGCGGTGGCAGGATGTCGAGGAGCTGCTGGCCGCCGGCATCGACGTCGACACCACCCTCAACGTCCAGCACCTGGAGAGCCTCGTCGACGTGATCTGGAAGATCACCGGCGTGCGGGTGCGCGAGACGGTTCCTGACTCGGCGCTGTCCGCCGCCGACGAGGTCGAACTGGTCGACATCACCCCCCAGGAACTCCTCGAGCGGCTGCACTCGGGCAAGGTCTACATGGCCGAGACCGCGCGCCTGGCAGGCGACAACTTCTTCAAGCCCGAGAACCTCACCGCGCTTCGCGAGATGGCGCTGCGCCGGGCGGCCCAGACGGTGGACGACCAGATGGTCGGCGCCATGCGCCGGCAGGGAATCGAGGGCCCGTGGGCGGCGGGTGAGCGCATCCTGGTCCTTGTCGGCGGCGACGCCCTCGCCAGCTCCCTGGTGCGGGCGGGCCGGCGGCTGGCCGACCTCATGGACGCCCCCTGGGTCGTGGCCCATGTCGAACGGCCCAATCAGCCCGCTCCCCGAGCCCAGTCCGCCCGCTGGGTGAGCGAGGCCATGAAGCTGGCCGAACGGCTGGGTGGATCGAGCGTCGTCCTGACCGGCGACGACCTGCCGGGCGCGGTGCTCGACTACGCCCGCCGCAACAACGTCACCCAGATCGTCGTCGGCAAGTCGCCGGAGCGCCTGTGGCGGACGCTCATCGGCCGGTCGCTGGCCAATGCGCTCTTGCGCCGCTCGGGCGGCGCCTCCCTCAATTTCGTCAGCGCCGGCGCGCCGGACGCCGCGCGCGAGGAGGAGCCGAATGCGTCGGCCGAGCCTGGCTGGCGGCGCTGGAGAGGCTATGTCGGCGGCTCGGTGCTGATCGCGGCGGCCACCGCCATCGCCTTCTTCCTCGATCGCTATTCCACGGGCGGCGACCTCGCCATGATCTTCCTGGCCGGCGTCCTGATCAGCGGCCTGGCCTTCGGCCTGCGCCCCGCCCTGTGGGCGTCGGCCCTGGCCATCCTTTCCTACAACTACTTCTTCCTCGAACCGCGGTTCTCCCTCGTCATCGGCCACGCCGCCGACGTGCTGACCTTCACGATCTTCTTCGCCGTCGCCGCTGCATCGGGCTGGCTCACCGGCAGGGTGCGCGACCAGGCGCAGCTGTCGTCACGGCGGGCCGCGGCGGTGACCGCCCTCCTGGCGGCGAGCCGCCGGCTCTCCGGCGCCGCCAACCAGGAGGAGACGGCGCGGGTCCTGGCCGAACAGGCGTCGGCGGCGGCGGGAGGCCGGGCCGTGGTTCTGCTGCCCAAGGCCCAGGACCTGGTTCTCGCGGCCGCCGCGCCCGCGTCGATCATTCTCACCACCGCCGAAATGGCGGCGGCCCGCTGGGCCTGGGAGCGGGGAGAGGCGGCGGGGGCGGGGACAGGAACCCTTCCCCAGCTCGGCTGGACCTTCCGCCCCCTCGTCGGGGTGCGGGGGCGGGCGGGTGTCGCCGGGGTGGAGCTGAACGCCTCGGGGGCGTTGGGCGAGGAGCGCCTGGTCGCCGCCATGCTCGACCAGGGCGCGGTCGCCCTCGAACGCGCCCAGCTCGCCGCCGTCACCGTGGAGAACGAGGCGCTGCGCCGGTCCGATAAGTTGCGCGCGGCGCTGCTGAACTCGATCAGCCACGATCTGCGCACCCCCCTCTCCACCGTCATGGGCTCGGCGACGACCCTGATCGACTATGGCCCGACCCTGAAGCCGGAAGTCGCCAGCGACCTGTTGGTCAGCATCCGCGAGGAGGCCGAACGCCTCAACCGCTACGTCGGCGACCTGCTGGACATGACGCGACTGGAAGGCGGCGCCCTGCGCACCCGGTCCGAGTGGACCGACGCCCGGGACGTGCTGGGCGCCGCGATCGCGCGGGTGGAGCGCCGGCTCGGGCATCGCCGCCTCACCCGCGACTTCCCGCCCGACCTGTCCGTGGTGCAGGTGGACCCGGGCCTGTTGGAGCAGGCAATCGTCAACGTGTTGGAGAACGCCATCGCCTACAGCCCCGATGCGTCGCTCATCGAGGTCGCCGCCTACGAGGATCGGGGCAGCGTGCTGATCTCTATCGAGGACGAAGGGCCGGGAATCCCCAAGGCCGACATCGAACGCATCTTCGAAAAGTTCCGCCGCCTCGAGGAACCCTCGGACCGCGGCCCGAGCGATCGCAACAAGGGCGCCGGCCTGGGCCTCTCCATCGCCCGGGGCTTCATCGAGGCTATGGGGGGCCGGATCGCGGCGGCCAGTCCGCTGCACCAGGGGCGGGGCACGCGCATCCTCATCAGCCTCCCCAAGGCGCCCGGCGCGGCGTCCTCAGTGCTCCCGGCCGCCGCCGAATGACCGCTCACAAGCCCCGCATCCTCGTCATCGACGACGATCCCCAGATCCACCGGTTCCTGGCTCCCGCCCTCGAGGCGGCCGGCTACGAGCACGTCCGCGCCGACACCGCCGCCGCCGGACTGGCTCTGATCGCCAACCGCCCGCCGGAGGCGGTGATCCTGGATCTCGGCCTTCCCGACATGGACGGCAAACAGGCCCTGGAGCGGGCCCGGGCCTTCTACGACGGGCCCATCCTGATCCTCTCGGCCCGCGATCGCGAGATGGAGAAGATCGAGTCGCTCGACCTGGGCGCCGTCGACTATGTCGAAAAACCTTTTCATGTCGGGGAGTTGCTGGCGCGTCTTCGTGTCGCCATGCGCCAGAGGCTGAATCAGATGGGGACCCGGCCGGTGGTGCGCGCGGGCGATATCGAAGTCGATCTGATCAAGCGGCTGGTGAGCCGGAGCGGCGAACCGGTCCGGCTCTCGCCGCGGGAGTACGACCTGCTGGCCAAGCTGGTGGAGGCCGGCGGCCGCGTGGTCACCCACCGCCAGCTGCTCGCCTCGGTGTGGGGGCCGGCCAATGTCGAGGATGTCCAGTACCTGCGCGTCTTCGTCGGTCACCTGCGCCAGAAGCTCGAGCCCGACCCCGCCACGCCCCGCTACCTGATCACCGAAAGCGGCGTCGGCTACCGCTTCGTCTCCGACTGACAAGCAAGATAAGAATTTTACCACAGAGGACACAGAGGACACGGAGAAACAAGTAAGACAAGTTCTTTTGCGCTTCGCGCGAAGCGCAATCTGCTACTCTCCTTTCTCTTTCTTCTCCGTGTTCTCTGTGTCCTCTGTGGTTAAACCTTCTCTTCTGGCCTTTCGGCGTGCTTGGCCTCGTCCCAGAGGGCGTCCATCTCCGCGAGATTGGACTGTTCGGGGGAGGAGCCGCGCTCGGCCAGAGCGCGCTCGATGTAGCCGAACCGGCGGGTGAACTTGGCGTTGGTTTCGCGCAGGGCGTCCTCCGGATCGACGTCAAGCTCCCGGGCGATGTTGGCGCAGACGAAGAGGACGTCGCCCAGTTCCTCGCGAGCCTTGGCGGTGTCGCCCGCCGCGACCTCCGCCTCCAGTTCCGCCACCTCCTCGCGCAGTTTGGCGAGAATCGCCTCGATGTGGGGCCAGACGAAGCCGACGCGCGCCGCCCGCCGCGAAAGCTTGCTGGCGCGGGTCAGCGCGGGGAGGGTGACGGCGATGTCGTCCAGCAGCCCGGCCGCCGGCTTCGCTCCCGACTGCGCCTTCCTGGCCCGCTCGGCGGCCTTGATCTCCTCCCAGGCGGCGGTCTGCTCGGCGGCGGTGCGCACCTCGGCGTCGCCGAACACATGCGGATGGCGCCGGATCATCTTGGCGCTGATGCCGCGCACGACGTCGTTAAAGTCGAAGGCGCCCGCCTCCCTGGCCATCTGGGCGTGGAAGACCACCTGCAGCAGCAGATCGCCAAGCTCCTCGGCGAGGTCGCCCATCGCCCCCCGCCGGATCGCATCGGCGACCTCATAGGCTTCTTCCACCGTATAGGGGGCGATCGTCGCGAAGGTCTGCTCGAGATCCCACGCGCAGCCGCCGGCGGGATCGCGCAGGCGCGCCATGATCTTCAGGAGCTCGGCGATCGGCGGCTCACGCGACGCCGGCTCGGCGTCGGCGGCCGGCGCCGGGGTCATTCGGCCTCGACTGGCGCTTGGGGCGCGGCCTCCGCCCGGTCGCGGGCCGAGATCAGCCGCCAGCCGCCGGGGTCGAGGATCTCCAGAGGCGAGAACCGCGCCTTGTAGTCCATCTTCTCGCTGCCCCGCACCCAATAGCCCAGATAGAGGTAGGGGAGGCCGAGCCGCTCCGCCTGGACCACATGGTCCAGGATCATGAACGAGCCGGGGCTGCGCCGCGAAAGCTCCGGATCGAAGAAGCTGTAGACCATGGAGAGGCCGTCCGAGAGCTGGTCGACCAGGGCGCAGGCGACCAGCGGGCCGGGACCGCCGTCCTCGGGCTGCGGCCGGTACTCGACCAGGTGGGTGCGCACCGAGGTGTCCTCGACCATGGCCACATAGTCCGGCCAGGCCATGTCGGCCATGCCGCCGCCCGCGTGGCGCGACAGCAGATAGCGCCGCAGCAGGTCGAACTGTTCGCGGGTGGCTTCAGCCTCCACGATGTGGCGGGCCGCGCCCATGTTGCGGGCCAGGATCCGACGCTCGGACCGTGAGAAGCGATAGTCGCGCACCGGCAGGCGGGCCGAGACGCAGGCCGAGCAGCCCTCGCAGGCCGGCCGGTAGGCGATATTCTGCGAGCGGCGGAAGCCGCCCTGGGTGAGGGAGTCGTGGATCATCGGCCCTTCCAGCATCGGAAGGTGCGCGAACACCTTGCGCTCCTCACGCCCCGGCAGATACGGGCACGGGGACGGCGCCGTCAGGAAGAACCGAAGCTGGCGGGTCGGGATATGCTGGGTCACAAAAGCCGTCGTTGTCCAGGCGTTGCAAATCACCTCGCGTCGGGGGGATTAGCGGTCATGGCGGCGCCGAGCGCAAGATGGACTTGCGGTGAAACGCGCGGTTTGCGGGCATTGGCCCCGCAAGGTTCAGGAGAAGTGCCATGAAGGTCGGTTTCGTGGGTCTGGGAGTGATGGGTGGGCCCATGGCCGCCCACCTGGCCGCGGCGGGCCATGAGATGGCCGTCTACAACCGCTCGCCCGCCAAGACCGAGCAGTGGACGTCGGCCCATGGCGGCCGTGCTGCCGCCACCGTGGCCGAGGTGGCGGCGGGTCGCGAGCTGCTGATCCTCTGCGTCGGCAATGACGATGATGTGCGCGCCGTGGTCGGCGAGGCTCTCCAGGCCCTGCCCGCAGGTGCGGTGATCGTCGACCACACCACCACCTCGGCCAAGGTGGCCCGGGAGTTGGCCGCCGCGGCCGCGGACGAAGGACGGGCCTTCGTCGACGCCCCGGTTTCCGGCGGCGAGGCGGGCGCCAAGGCGGGCAAGCTCTCGATCATGATCGGCGGCGAAGAGGCGGCCGTGGCCCAGGCGACGCCCGTCATCGGCGCCTACGCCAAGGCCATCAAGCACATGGGCGGTCCGGGAACCGGCCAGCTCACCAAGATGGTCAACCAGATCTGCATCGCCGGCGTCGTCCAGGGCTTGGCCGAGGCCGTCGCCTTCACCGCCAAGGCCGGGCTCGATCCCACGCTTGTCTATGAGGCGATCTCCCAGGGCGCGGCCCAGTCGTGGCAGATGGACAACCGCTGGACGACCATGGCCCGGGGCGAGTTCGAGTTCGGCTTCGCCGTCGACTGGATGCGCAAGGACCTCGGCCTCGTCCTCGACGAAGCCCGCGCCAACGGCGGCCGTTGCGAGGTCACCGCCCTGGTCGATCAGTTCTACGCCGAGGTCCAGGCCATGGGCGGCCGCCGCTGGGACACCTCCAGCCTGGCGGCGCGGCTGATGAAGTGAGGAGCGCCGGCGTCCCGCCAGGCCCCTCGCTTTCCACATGCCGATTGCCCGTTGCCAACCAAGGTTGCAATATGCTATGATCGGCGGGTCCAACTCCCTAGGTTGGGAACCGGTCAGGTCTTTGAAACCGTTCAAAAAAGACAAATGATGCGCCTTGGTCACCGTATCTACGGTCGTTAACGGTGGAAATCGCCTGGAGTGACTCCTCGGGGATTGCAGGTAAGGCGCCGAAGCCTTACTTTCTTGGTTCGCTTCGAGACCGTCATGACCACCCTCACTGTCACCGCTAAAGGCCAGGTCACCCTGCGCAAAGACCTTCTGACCCATCTGGGAGTGCGGCCCGGTGAAAAGATCATCGTGGAGGCGCTGCCCGACGGTCGCATCCAGGCCAGGGCCGCTCGGCGACGCGGACAGATCTCGGATGTCTTCGACACATTGAAGCGGCCGGGCGGCCCGAGCCTTTCGATCGACGAGATCAACCGGATCACGGCGGATAGCTGGGCGAACCGGCGCTCGTGAAGATCACGGCCGACACCAATCTTCTGGTCCGGGTCCTCACCGGTGATGACGAGCGGCAGGCCGCCATCGCCAAGGTTGAATTGGCCGAGGCGGAACTTGTCGCCATCACGCTGCCGACCTTGTGCGAACTGAGTTGGGTGCTGATCAGGGGATACAAACACCCCGCCGCGGAGGTGTCGCGCGCGGTCCGCCGCCTCCTGGACAGCGAGACCGTCGCTGCGGACCGGCCCGCGGCCGAAGCCGGCTTGGCGATCCTGGACGCGGGAGGCGATTTTGCCGATGGCGTGATCGCCTTTGAAGGCAGGCGCCTGGGCGCCGATGTCCTGGTCTCGTTCGACGCGACGGCCGTTCAACTCGTCTCCACCCAAGGAGAAGCCTCGCGCCTGCTCTCCTGAACGCGCTCGGTCGAATAGAGCTTGGAAGGGGCTCAGAAGGGCGGGCGGCAGGTCGCGGCGCCTCAGCACCGTATCAACGGCGGTTAACGGTGGAAATCGCCTTGGAGTCTCCCCGCCGGTGCGGAAAAAGCCCGGAAGAACCGCCAGCAGCGCGCCCAAAACCGCCAAATACCGCCCAAAACCGCCCTGAATCGGCTTGTCGTCTGGAATCGCCTCGCTAAGCGCCGAGCAGCTGGGCCGCCTTCGGTGCGAAGTAGGTGATCACGCCGGCGCAGCCGGCGCGCTTGAAGGCGACGAGGCTCTCCAGGACGGCGCGGTCGTAGTCGATCCAGCCGTTGGCGCCGGCGGCGGCGATCATCGCGTATTCGCCGCTGACCTGGAAAGCGAAGGTGGGGACGGCAAAGGTCTCCACCACCCGGCGGACGATGTCGAGGTAGGGGAGGCCGGGCTTCACCATCACCATGTCGGCTCCCTCGGCGAGGTCGAGGGCGACCTCCCGCAGGGCCTCTTCGGTGTTGCCGGGATCCATCTGGTAGGTGGCCTTGTCGGCAGGATGGTCGGGGGAGGCGGCGCCGAGCTTGGCCGAGCCGATGGCCTCGCGGTAGGGGCCGTAGAAGGCCGAGGCGTATTTGGCGGCGTAGGACATGATCATCGTATCGGTGAAGCCGGCCGCCTCCAGCGCCGCGCGCAGGGCGCCGACCCGGCCGTCCATCATGTCGGAGGGGGCGAGGATGTCGCAGCCGGCCGCCGCCTGCATCAGCCCCTGTTCCACCAGCCGCTCGATGGTGGCCTCGTTGAGGATGCGGCCGTTCTCGATCACCCCGTCGTGGCCGTGGTCGGTGAAGGGATCGAGGGCCACGTCGCACATGATCCCCACCTCCGGCGCGGCGTCCTTCATCGCCTTGACGGCGCGGGCGATGACGCCCTCCGGGTCGGCCGCCGCGCCGCCCAGGGCGTCCTTCCGGGCTCCGTCGATGTGCGGGAAGATGGCGATGGCCGGAATGCCCAGCCGCCGGGCCTCGCGCGCGGCGCCTGCCGCCTCCCTGACCGACAGTCGCTCGACGCCCGGCATGGCGGCGACGGGAACGCGGCCTTCGCCTTCGTGGACCACCATCGACCAGATCAGGTCGTTCGGCGTCAGGACGGTCTCGCGCACCAGGCGGCGGACCCAGTCGGCCTGACGCAGGCGCCGCAGGCGAAGGGCGGGGTAGGGGGCGGGGGAATGCATCCGCCTAGAATAAGGGCGAACGGCGCTTTCACCAACGCGAGGCGCGGCCATTTCGGCGCCCCCGCGTCGGGTCATGGGGTCCGCATTGCCGGATCGGATGCGACCCGCTAGCGTCCGCCCGGACTCGGCGAGACGGCCGGGGGCAGCCAAGGGACTACCGTATGGCCAGTGTCGCGCGCGGCGGGATCGGACTCGAGCGCTTGTTCCTGCGCAAGTCGGTCGCGCAGATTCAGTCGGATCTCGAGCACGGCGAGCTGAAGCGGTCACTGGGGGCCCTCAATCTGATCCTGCTGGGCATCGGCTGCATCATCGGGACGGGCATCTTCGTGCTGACCGGTCTTGCCGCGGCGCAGTACTCCGGTCCGGCGATCACCGTCTCGTTCGTCATCACCGGCACGCTGTGCGCTTTCGTGGCCCTCTGCTATGCGGAACTGGCCTCGGCCCTGCCGGTCTCCGGATCGGCCTACTCCTATTCCTACGCGTCCATGGGCGAATTGGCGGCCTGGGTGATGGGTATCCTGCTCGTCCTCGAATACGGCCTTTCCGCCTCCACCGTCGCGGTCGGCTGGTCGGGCTACTTCGTCAGCGTCCTGCAGGACTTCAACATCAATATCCCCCCAGCGCTTACCGGCGCGCCCGGTGTCGAGGTGAAGGATGCGGCCGGCCACGTCGTCGCGATGGGGGTGATCAATCTCCCCGCCGTCCTGATCATCGCCGCGGTCACTGCCCTGCTGGTGCGGGGCGTCTCGGAGTCCGCGACGGTCAACAATATCATCGTTGCGATCAAGCTGACCGTGGTCATCGCCTTCATCGTCATCGGCGTCCGGTTCGTGAACCCCGCCAACTGGCATCCCCTGGTGCCGGCCGAGATCCCCGCCCCGCCGCCCGGCACGCCCACCGACCTGCCTCACCAGATTCTGCGAGCCCTGGGCGATGTGTTCATGGGGACGCAGCATTCCAAGTATGGCGTCGGCGGGGTGATCACCGGCGCGGCCCGGATCTTCTTCGCCTACCTGGGTTTCGAGGCCGTCTCGACGGCCGGCGCCGAGGCCCGCAACCCCTCCCGCGACATGCCCATCGGGATCATCGGGGCGCTGGTGATCTGCACCGCCCTTTATATCGCCACCTCCGCCGTGCTCGTGGGCATCGTACCCTACCAGCAGCTGGACACCCCCGCGCCGATCGCCCTGGCGGTGAACCGCATGGGAATGCCGTGGTTCGCCTTCCTGGTGAAGATCGGCGCCATCGCGGGCCTGTCCAGCGTGATGCTGGTGCTGCTCTACGGGCAGACGCGCATCTTCTACACCATGTCCCGGGACGGCCTGCTGCCCTCGATCATGTCCGTAGTGCACAAGCGCTTCAGGACGCCGTGGATCAACACCATCGTCGTTGGCCTGATGGCCTGCGGCGCGGCCGGGTTCCTCAGCCTCGACAGCCTGGCCGACCTGTCCAACGTCGGCTCGCTCGCCGCCTTCTCTCTGGTCTGCATCACGGTGATCTACCTGCGCGTCTCCAGCCCAGACCTCGTTCGCCCGTTCCGCGTTCCGCTGTTTCCGCTGGTGCCGATCCTGGGCGCGGTGATGTGCCTGTTCCTGCTCAAGTCGATCCTCAACAAGCCACAGACCGGTCCCTTCTTCCTGACCTATGTCGGGGTCGGATTCGTCCTCTACTTCGTTTATGGGATCTGGAACTCCAAGCTCGGCAAGGGAATCCCCGTGCCCGGGCATGAGGCCGCGCCGATGGAGCTTCCGCACGCCGAATAGGAGCAGCCTGCCGCTCGAGGAGGCGCTGCCCGCGCTGAGGGCTGCCCTTCGCGAGCGGCCCGGCGCGGTGCTGGTCGCGCCGCCCGGCGCCGGCAAGACCACGGGCGTCCCCCTCGCCCTGCTGGACGAGCCCTGGGCGCGCGGGGGGCGGCTCATCATGCTCGAACCGCGCCGCCTCGCCGCCCGGGCCGCCGCCGCCCGCATGGCCGCGACCCTCGGCGAGCCGGTCGGCGTCACGGTCGGCTACCGGGTGCGCCTGGACTCCAGGGTCTCGGCCGCGACCCGCCTGGAGATCGTCACCGAGGGCGTCTTCACCCGGATGATCCTCGACGATCCGGGCCTGGAGGGCGTCGCCGGCGTGCTCTTCGACGAGTTCCACGAGCGCAGCCTCGACGCCGACCTCGGCCTGGCATTTGCCTTCGACAGCCAGACCCACCTGCGCGCGGATCTCCGCGTGCTGGTGATGTCGGCCACCCTCGACGGCGCCCGCATCGCCGCTCTCCTGGGCGACGCGCCGGTGATCGAGAGCCGGGGGCGGATGTTCGATGTGGAGACCCGCTACCTCGGCAAGAATCTCCGGGGTGGGCTCGAAGACCAGGTCGCCCGTGCGGTTCGCGGTGCGCTGGAGCGGGAGACCGGCGGGGTGCTGGTCTTCCTGCCGGGCCAGGGCGAGATCCTGCGCGTGGCCAGCCGACTGGAGGAATCCCTGGACGATCCCTCGGTCGACATCGCTCCGCTCTACGGGGCCATGGACGCGGCCGATCAGGACCTCGCCATAGCGCCCTCGCCCCCGGGCCGGCGCAAGGTGGTGCTGGCCACCGCCATCGCCCAGACCAGCCTCACTCTGGAGGGCGTGCGGGTGGTCATCGACAGCGGCCTGGCCCGCGTGCCGCGCTGGGACCCGGCCGGCGGCATCAC
>JAQGIW010000042.1 GCA_028290905.1 Caulobacteraceae bacterium
AGCCGTGCCCAGCCTACCCCACCTCGTCACGTTGGCCGCCGCTTAGCCCGCACGGGACTTTGCCCCGGTTACATGATTCAGTCTTTGGATCTGTTCCGTCCAAAGTCATCAGGCTCCAGCCGGAATCCCAGTCGAAGGGCCTCCGCGAGGTCGTCCGGCGTATCGACATCCAGGGCGAGACCTGGGCGGGCGACAACAGCCAGGCGGTCCCCGGCCTGTTCCTGGTGGCGCGCGAAACTGCCTGGGCCGAACCGGAATTCCATCGAAAAGCCGGCGTCCAGCGCGAGGGCGTTGACCCCGGTTCCGTGCCGGTCCGGGGCGATCGCCCCGCCGCCGCGCGCCACGGCCAGCAGGGCCTCGACATCATCCGGCGTCACCAGGGGAAGATCGGCATGGATGACAAGACGGGGCCCTGCGATCTCCAAGGCCTGGAGTTCGGCGTTGAGCCCCAGGCCCCGGTCCGGCAGCCAGTCAAGGTCGGCGCGCGCTGGGCGCGCTTCAGAGAGAACGCTGATCCGGCCCACCGCCGGACTGGCGGCCAGCACGCCGATCACGCGATCGAAAAGCGCCTGAGCGAGCCGGTCACGCTCAGGCGGCGACAGGGTGGGGGCCAGGCGGGTCTTGCGCTGGCCGGCTGTCTTCAACGGGACGATCGCGTTCCAGAGGCTCAAGTCGCCACAGCGCCGGCGAGATCGAGAGCGGCCCCGGCGACGCGCTTGCGGTCGTCCAGCGAGCGCATAAGGGTCGCGGTCCGCGCCACAGGAATCGATATGCCCTCGGCGTCGTCGCCGGAATCGATCAGCAGGCCGTCGATCAGGCCCGCATAGTGGTTGGCGATGCTGGCGTTGCTCAGCGGCAGGCCAAGCTCGGCCATCAGCTTGGCTGTGGGGCCTTTCACGGCCCGCCCCGCGATCAGGGGCGAAACGGCGATGACCGGGGCGGGCGCCGCCGCGAGGGCGTCTCGCAGCCCTGGCACGGCCAGAATGGGATCGACGCTGAGCCAGGGGTTGGACGGCGCGACCAGGATCCGATCGGCCCCGGCGATGGCGTCCAGCACGCCTGGGCCCGGCCGGGCGAACTCGGCGCCGGCGAAGCTCACACCCCGTAGCGTCGGGGCGCATTTCCGGCCGACGAAGTACTCCTGAAAGTTCAAACGTCCTTCGTCCGTTTCGATCATGGTCGCGACCCGATCGTCGCTCATCGGCAAGATGGTCGCGGCGAGGCCAAAGGCGCGCGCGAAGAAGGCGGTGACCTCCGAGAGGCTGTCGCCCCGGGCGAAGGCGGCGAGGCGCAGGACGTGCAGGGCGAGATCGCCGTCGCCGAGGTTGAACCAACCGGGTCCGCCCAGCTCGCGAAGGGCGGCCATGAACGACCAGGTCTCGCCCGTCCGACCCCAGCCCCGTTCCTGGTCGAACCTTCCCGCCAGCGTGTAGAGAAGGGTGTCGATGTCCGGCGAAACCGGCAGCCCCAGATGGACGCAGTCGTCGCCCGTGTTGACGATAGCGGTGATCCGATCGGCGGGGAGCAGGCTCGTCAGGCCCAGGACCAGCTTCGCCCCGCCGACGCCGCCGGTCAGCACGGTCACCTTCACGAGAACAGGTCCTCGGCCAGCGGGCGGATCAAATCCGCGGCCGGCCGCTCCATGCCGCTCCAGGCCAGGCCCCTGATCACGGCCGCGGGGACGCCCTCGTCGGCTTCCCCCATGATCAGCCCCGCGGCGGCGGCGGCCAGGTCGGCGAGGGCGGTCTGGGTCACGGCCATGGGCCGGCCGCCTCGGTCGTGCATGCCGCGCTGGTCGACCAGGGCCGGAAAGCCGGCGGCGCCGATAGCGACATTGGTGACACCCACGCGCCACGGCCGCCCGAAGCTGTCGGATATGATCAGGGCCGGGGCGTCAGGGCCCACGCCGCCGCGCATGAGGGCGGCGCGCAGGCGGGCGGCGGCGGCGTCCGGGTCGCGGGGCAGGAGCAGCACGCGGCCGTCCCCGCCCGGGCCGAGGTTCGACTGGTCGATCCCGCCGTTGGCCATGACGCAGCCGCTGCGGTGGCGGGTGATCAGCACCCCGGGAACGGCGCGCACGACCGCCACCGACTCCCGCAGGATCAGGGCGACCAGGCGGGGATCCTTCCGCGTCTTCTCCGCCAGCGCCCTGGCCTCGTCGTCCGGCTCGACGGCAGCCAGATCGACGAACAGGTTCTCGGCCTTGGAGACGATCTTCTGGGTGACGACCAGGATGTCGTTCGCCCGAGGACCTCCAGGAAGACCGGTCATGGCCGTCGCCAGCAGGGCCGCCAGATCATCCCCCGGGCGGATTTCCGGAAGACCCGTCACGGGCAGGATCTCGATCACGCCGCAGGGTCCGCGGCGTCGGGCAGGTTTGTGATCCGGACGCCCGCCCCGTCCGACCGATAGGTCCTGTTGAGGAAGATCAGCACCGAGGTCAGGGCCTCGGCCGCCGCCGAATTGGCCAAGGCCCCGCCATGCAGGCCCCTCAAGCCCGCCGCCTCGGCCAGGGCCACGCCCACGACCCGGTCGGCCCTGTCGTCGCCGAACACCAGGCAGTCGCAGTCGACCGCTCCGGGCTCGGCCAGCTTGTGCGCGGCGACGCTATGGAATCCCGAGATCACTCTCGCGGCGCCCCCCAGCAAAGCCTGCGCGCGCTGAGCCGCACTCCCCTCCGGCGGAAGCTGCACCCGCATCACCCGCGGCGGGACGAGAGGGACGGTGGTATCGACGACGATCTTGCCGGCGGCGTTCGAGGCGATCTGGGCGAGGGCCTCGGCCTGGGCGGCGTAGGGAACCGTGACCACGATGATATCGGCCGCCGCGGCGGCGTCGGCGTAGGCCATGCCCGACCGCGAGCCGACCACCACCTCGAGCCCCGTGGCGCGCCACCGCGCGGCCAGGGCGGCGCCCAGGTTCCCTCTACCGCCGATGACGGCGATCGTCTTGTCTGTGAGCATGTTGGCCTGGACCTCTCGCGGGAGATCCGCCTACGCCTGAGCCCCCGCGCCGCCAAGCCCCAGCGGCCTCAGCATCTCGGCCCAGTCCTCCAGGGCGTGCTCCTGGCCCTCGACGATCTGGATGGTGAACTGGGCATAGCCGGCGTCGCGGAGCGCCTCGACGCGCCCCCTCAGGTCGGCGGCCGTCCCGGTGAAGGTCATCGCCTGCATCACAGGCTCGGTCAGGAACCGGCGCTCGTCGTCCCGCACATACATCAGGTGCCCGGTGTGCAGCGGCAGCCAGCGGGCGTCCGCCGGCTCGTAGGTCTCGTAGAGCCGGGCGTAAGCATCCAGGGCCTCGGCGAGGAAAGGCGGCGCCGCCACGTCCTCTCCCCAGCCGCGCCGTTCCACCATGTCGTGCATGAAGGTCGCCGCGAGGGGCCCTCCCTGGGCGATGGCGCGGGGGCTGTCGGCCCGCTCTCCGTCCTTCAGGACGCAACCCAGGGTGAACATGTTGGCGTAGAGCGCATCGTCGCGCCCCGCCGCCCGCCAACTCTCCTGCATGTCCTTCAGCGCCCCGAGAGCCGGCCCTGTCGAACCGCTGAAGTAGGCCCAGCCGGCGCCGAGCCTGGCTCCCAGCGCCCGCCCCTTCGGACCGAATGCGGATAGGTGCAGCGGGATTTCGTGCGCGAGGTCGATCAGGCCCAGTTCCGGCACGAGGAAACGAACCTTCTTTTTCTCACCCTCGAGTAGCGCCTCGATGGTTTCGCCGCGCAGCAATCCCTGCACCTCGGCCACATACCGCTCCAGATCGGCAAGCCTGATCGCCTTCTGGCCCATGGTCCGGCGGCCGGTGAACCCCGTGCCGACGCCGAAGTCGATCCGTCCCGGCGCGAGCTTCGCCAGGGTCGCCAGGCCGTTGGCGGCGACGGGGGAGATGCGGTTCGAGGGAATGAGGACGCCTGTTCCAAGCCGGATCCGGCTGGTCGACCGCGCCGCCAGCGCCATGCAGACGAACACGTCCGGGTTCAGGAGCTGGGTGTCGTAGAACCAGGCGTGGGAGAATCCGAGCGCCTCGGCGCGTTCCACCACGCGCCAGCTCTCGGTGGACGAGGCGAAGGCGATTCCAAAGTCCACGGTCTGACCCTCCCATCGCCTGTCGGCGGTCGGCGCCGACTATGGCGCGTTGGCGCACACTTTTGCAGGGGCGGGGGCCGGAATCCAGCTTCCTTCGGCGCCTGAACGCCGAGGGGCGCCGGGCGACGGCGGCTAAGACGCCTTCATGCGTTGGATCAGCGCCTTCAGCCGGTCCGGATCCTTGATGTCGAAGCCGAAGGCGGTGCGGTCGATCTTGCCGCCGAAAACCGTCTTCAACTGATCGACGACCTGTTCCGCGGTTCCCGGGATCACGAAGGCGTCGACCACCTCCTCGGGCAGGGAGGCGGCCATTTCATCCCACTTGCCTTCCTTGGACAGGCGGTTGAGCTTCGGTTGCAGGTCGTTCCAGCCATGGAGCTCGAACACGCCTTTGTAGGCGGGCGTGGAGCCATAGAACGAGACCTGCTGGCGCAGCCTAGTGCGCGCCTTCTGCACCTCTTCCTCGGTGTCGCCGACGGCGGTGAACATGGTGGCCACGATCTCGAACTTGCTCCGGTCGCGCCCGTTTTCCGCCAGCGTGGTCTCGATCTGTGGGATGGTGACCTCCTGCAGATACCGCGGCGTCGTGAAGGCGTGGCAGAGCATGGCGTCGGCGACCTCGGCGGCGACCTTGGTCATCAGGGGGCCGACCGCGGCGAGCGCGATCTTCGGACGGCCATACTGGGTGTCCAAGGGCGTGAAGTAGTGCGTCATCAGGGTGTGGGTGTAGAACTCGCCGCGGAAATCGAGCTTCTCGCCCAGGTACCAGGTGTCCCAGATTGCATGCATGGCGCGGACCATCTCACGCATGCGCGCCGCCGGGTGCGACCACGGCATGGAAAAGCGATGGGTGATGTGCGCCGCGATCTGCGTGCCGAGGCCGAGCATGAAGCGGCCCTTGGACAGGGAATTGAGGTCGTGCCCGAGATTGGCGAGGATCATCGGATTCCGGGCGAACGCCACGGCGATGCCGGTGGTCAGGCCGATCCGCTCCGTATGCTCGGCGGCGAAAGCCAGTGGGATGAAGGGATCGTGTTGTGTCTCGGCCACCGCGGCGTAGTCATAGCCCTGGTCTTCGAGCGCCTTCGCCGCGGGGCCGGCTTCGAACCCCCACGGAATGCCGGCGGATATTTTCATCAGCGCTCCTCCAGCCTGCTCGTTTCGTCAGGTCGCCTTCGATCTTGGCTTAGTTGGCGCGACGTAGGAAGCCGCCTTTTCGATCACGCGGCTTCCGATCAGTCTCAGCGACCGCGCGCGACTCGGCCACAGCGGGCGAACTACGTCCGCTGCAGCGGTTCGATGATGTGGCCCTCGTTGTCGGTAGCCATGGCGTACTTCAAGCCCGCCTCCGGTAGAGCTTTCACCGGGCTGGTCACAGAGCCGCCGGCCGCAACCAGGCGCTCCAGGAATGCATCGATGTCGGCGGTGTAGAAACCCAGCACGCTGTCCCCGCTCGGCGCGACGGGTTCGCCATGATAGGTGATGAGGATCAGGGTGGCTGGCGTGGGCGGTTCGCCAGCTAGGATGATCTCAGTCAACGTGCGACCGTCGGAGTCCGCGCTGATCCGGTTGACCTCAACCAGGCCGCAGACGTCGCGATAGAAGGCCGCAGATCGTTCGAGGTCGCCGACGATGAGCTTGGTGAACGTGAAGGCGCCGTCGGCCATGAGGGTTTCCTTTTCGTCTTTGCTAAATCGCGAACCGGGCGGTTATCACGAAGGCAGGATCCGTCCCACCATCGATTGCGCTTGCGTGACGCACCGTCAGATTTGGCCTGCTCACCCTGTTCTAGGGAACTGAAATACATGAGCGACGAGATCATCCTGCACCACTATTTCACCTCGCCGTTTTCGGAGAAGGTGCGTATCCTGTTGGGCATCAAGGGGCTGACTTGGCGTTCGGTGATCCAGCCGACCATCATGCCCAAGCCGGACTTGACGCCGCTGACCGGCGGCTACCGGCGTATACCGGTCATGCAGATTGGCGCCGATATCTTTTGCGACAGCGCCGTGATCATGGCCGAGATCGAGCGACGGCGCCCGACGCCTCGCGTGATCCACGGCGCCGATTGGGCGTTCAACCTGTGGGCCGACCGTCTGTTCTTCCAGCCCACCGTAGGAATCATCTTCGGGGCTATCGGCCATACCGTGCCTCCGGAGTTCATCAAGGATCGCGAGGCCATGTCCGGCGGGCGACCCTTCGATGTGGCAGGCATGAAGGCTGCGGCCGAACCCATGAAGGGCCAGTTCCGCGGCATGGCCTTCTGGCTGGAGCGGCAACTGGAAGATGGCCCGGCCTGGGTGGCCGGCGATGCTCCCGGCCTGGCCGACATCGCTTGGTACATGAACTTCTGGTTCTTCCGAAGCGCCCTCAAGGCCGAAATGACCAGCCTGTTGGAAGACTTCCCGAGGGTGTTGGCCTGGCGCGAGCGCGTCGCATCTTTAGGTCGGGGGTCGACCCGAGCCGACATGACGACCGCCGAGGCGATCGAGGTCGCCAAAGGGGCGAATCCAGCGCCAGCAGAACAGATCCCACATGATCCCAAGGACCCCATCGGCCTGCCGGCCGGCGCCGATGTGCATGTTGTCGCCGACGACTACGCCCGCGATCCCATCGCGGGAATCCTGGTAGCCGCCAACCCGGAGCGAATCGTGATCGCCCGCGACGACCCCCGAGTCGGCAGAGTTAATGTCCATTTCCCAAGGGTCGGGTTCGCCGCGCTGGCGCCTTAGGGTGCGAAGGCCGACCCCGGCAGCGGTCACAGCTGCCGGTCACCCGGCATTCCGAAAAACGCGAACCGGTTTTCGGAGTCGAATCAGCGTAAAAACAAAGACCTAGAGCGGCGATCCGGGGCAATACCCGCTGTTACTGCAGCCCTGTATTCAGCTAGTCCGGGTGAAAGCGCACCTGCAGCTTGCCGGAGCGTCCTTTCTGGTAGAGGTCTACGATCGCTTGAGGCAAGCTTTCAAAGCCTTCCGCCACAGTGTTGATAGGCTTCAGCGCGCCGGATATAAGCTGCCGTGACAAGTCGTCCTCGGCCTTCAGCCGCTCATGGTAAAAAGCGTCGACAATCCAGGCCTCCGACTTGATGTTGCGCTCCTTCAACCGCGCCTCGATCCCGTCCGTGAGCCCGAAGGCGCGGCGCAGGGTTGGCCGCGCGCCTGGACCCGCATCCAACCGCTCCGCGTAGAAGGCCGCCGCGCTGCCATAGGCGAAAAGGCGACCGCCACGGTTCATTTCGCGGGTGACCGTCTCGGTCAACACGCCACCGATGCCGTCGGAAAACACGTCGACCCCGGCTGGAAACGCCGCCTTTAGTTGTTCTTCGAAGTCATCGGCCCGGTAGTCGAGGCAAGCGTCGAGACCCAGCGTCTCCACCACCCAGCGACAACGCTCGGCCCCGCCCGCGAAGCCCACCACATAGGCGCCCGCAATCTTGGCGAGCTGCGCGGCGATGGAGCCAACGGACCCGGTCGCTCCGGCGACGGCGACGCGGTCTCTGGGCACGATCGGCCCGCACTCGCGCAAGCCGAAGTAGGCGGTCATCCCTGAGGTGCCGAACATCTCCATCAGCACCTCGGCAGGCCACATCTTCACCATCGCCGGCCGGAAGACGTAGCACCATTGTGAATTTGTGCCGTTCAACGCCTTCACCAACTCCTGGGGCGGGGCGTAGTGAACCGGGCCGTCCTGGCCGCGGATGACCTGATAGTCCTGCCACCCCGCCTGGCAGGCGATGACATCGCCCTCCCTGAAGGCCGGATCTCGCGAGGCGATCACCTGGGCGCACGCATAGTTGGAAAAGTCGGTCTCGCCGAGAGCGGTAAGGCCGCGGGCCATGCGGGCGCGGGTGCTGGAATGGATGTTCACCAGCTTCACCCGGACCAGCGCCTCGCCGTCGGATAGTTCCGGGACGGCCGCCTCGACCAGCGCGAACTGTTCGAGGCGCAGCGTGTCGTCCTCTATCGGCCTGGCGTACACCCACCTCCTCAGCGTTCCGGGCATGTCTCGGCTTCCTCCTGACAACGACGTCCATCAATCATCTCACTGGCGCGGTCGCCAAGGCTAGCATCAGCCTCGATCCGCGAGACGCGCTCAGGCGACCGCCCCCTCGGCCACTGCGGCTAGGTCTGGATGATCGATCTTCGCCCAGGCGAACACGGAGCGGTAGAGCGCCGCCACCTCATCTGGTCGGTCGATGCCATAAAGGTCATCGGGAACGGAGACGCCACGTTGCTCCAGCGGCGAGAGAGCAGCCGGCAACTGGGGCGGCGCCCCTCGAAAAGGCTCGCGTCCATCGCCACCGAACGGCCGGGAAGCGCTGGCGTCAGGGTAGATGGCGTCCATGGCCGGCGCCAGGATTCCCAGCACGTAGAGGTCGAACCCGTCGACCGTCATGGCCAGCAGGCAAAGAACCAGGATCAGCGCCTGAATGGCGCCGATGCGCCCGGTCTGGGTGAATCGGCTGGATCAGGGAACAGAGCCGTTTGGCCCGGACTGGGCGCCGATGCTGTCAGGTAAATTGCAAAATGTCTCCACCCTAGTGGTGCGAATCAGACGCCTCGAACCCACCCGAGAGGCGCCGAATGCACCACAAGGCTTTGAATCTTGTGGTGCATTCTGAACCGTGGGGATCGGACTCATGTGTTTGATATGCACCACTAGGGGCTGACTGATCCTCAACTACGTTTCCGGACAGGTCCCCGGGGCTGCCACGAAGCTGCTAAGCGAGGGCGCGCGTCCCGCGCGCCTCAGGGACGCGACAGGTGAATTTTTGGCGTCGCGGCCGTCGCGGCGTCCTTGGCCTGTTCGACCCTAAGGAAGGCGTGAATGGCGTGCACATCGTCTTTGGACAAGACGTCGGTGAAGCTCGCCATGCCCCCGTAGTTCAGCGCGCCGCCGAGCACGATATCGTCGAACGCGGCGTGCTTGTCCGCCGACAGGTTCCAGACGTTGGGGAAATTGCCGGCCGGGCCGCCATAGGCGTGGCAGCGGGCGCAGTTGGCGAGATACAGGCCCTGCCCCCTGGGGGCCAAAGCGCGGTCCTCCGCGGAAACCGGTGGCCGCGGATTGCGCGTTTCGGGCTGGCGAAGCGGCGGCGTGCGCGGCCGTGCGCCGTCGAGTTTGAAGACGATGAGCCGTTCCGGATTCTCGTATTTGAGCGGCGCCGTTCCGGCCACGTACAGAGCCCCGAACGCCCCGCCGTAGCCGCCGGGCGCCGCCACGTACTGGACCCCGTCGATGGCGTAGGTGATCGGCGGCGCCATCATCGCCGTGCCGGTGTCGAGGGTCTTCAGGATCGCGCCCGTGGCGGCGTCGCGCACGGTGAACACCCCGTCCGAGCCTCCCTGGAACACCAGGCCGCCGGCGGTGGTCGCCACGCCGCCGCCGCCCCAATACGGACCGGGCGTCGAGGACCAGACCACGCGCCGCCCGACCGGATCCCAGGCCTTCAGCACGCTTTGGAAAACCGGCTTGGGCTGGGCGGCGGGCTCATCGGGGAAGGGGGGAATCTGGGCGCCGTGGCCGACCACGCCGGAGCCCGGACGGTAGGTCACCGTTGGATCGTTGATGTAGCGCAGCGGCGATTCCAGCACGGGAATGTAGACCAGCCCGGTTTGCGGGCTGAACGCCATCGGCTGCCAGTTGTGGCCGCCGGCCGCCGCAGGCCACACGATCTTCGGCGACGCGGAATAGTCTCCCGCCCCATGCTCCACCGGCCGGCCGGTGACCGGATCGATCCTCTCCGCCCAGGTGACGGTGGTGTAGGCGTCGGCGGAGATCAGCTTCCCCGTCTGCCGGTCCAGCATGTAGAAGAAGCCGTTCTTGGGCGCCTGCATCAACACCTTGCGCGGCTTACCGCCCACCACGATGTCGGCCAGGATGATGTTCTGAGTGGCGGTGTAGTCCCAGCTGTCGCCGGGGGTGGTCTGGTAATACCACTTCATCCGTCCGGTCCTGGCGTCGAGCGCCACGATCGACGACAGGAACAGGTTGTCGCCGCCGCCGGGGCTGCGGATCCACGCCGGATGGGGACCGCCGTTGCCGACGCCGACATAGACGAGGCCGGTCTCGGCGTCATAGGTCATGGCGTCGTAGACGGTGCCGCCGCCGCCCATGTCCCAGCGGCTATGCGGGCTCCAGGTCTTGCGGGCGAAGGTGATTTCCGGACTTTCATCGCCCCTGGCGGGATCGCCGGGTACGGTGAAGAAGCGCCAGGCCAGCACCCCGGTGTTCAGATCGTAGGCCGAGACATAGCCGCGCACGCCCATGTCGGCGCCGCCATTGCCGATCAGCACCTTGTCTCCAGCGATCCGTGGCGCGCCGGTGATCGTGTAGTTGCGCGAGCGGTCGGTGAGGGTGTTCACCCGCCAGAGGGGCTTGCCGGTCCTGGCGTCCAGGGCGATCAGGAACCCGTCGAGCGAGCCGACGTAGACCCGGCCGCCGGCCAGGGCGACGCCGCGATTGACCACGTCGCAGCAGGCCTTGCGGGACCAGCCGCCGTCCACCTGGGGATCGTAGACCCATAGTTGGCGGCCGGTTCTGGCGTCCAGGGCGTAGACCACGCTCCACGGCCCAGTGAGGTACATCACGCCATCCGCCACCAGAGGCGTGGTTTCCACGCCGTGATGAACGCCGCCGCGCACGACGAATTTGTCGAACGTCCAGGCGACGCCCAGCCGGCCCACATCGCCGCGGTCGATCTGCGCCAGGGGTGAATAGCGCTGCTCCGACGCCGAGCCGCCGTGCAGCGGCCAGTCGGCGCCCCCGCTCGCCCGGTGGTCGGCGTGGGCGGCGCCGACGAGCAGCGCCGCGAGGCCGCCCAGCGCCAAGCCCGTCCCGGACCAGCGACGAACGCGATCGATCAGTTCGATAGGATCCTCCTCCCGGAGCACGATTGCCGGGGCCCCGGTCAGAAGGTCTTGCGGATCTCCACCCCATATTCGCGCGGCGGACCGTAGTAGTAGAGGTCCGCCGAGATCGACAGGGCGTCGTTGCGGTAGACCTCGTCGGTCAGGTTCCTGCCGTAGAGCGTCACCGTGATGTCGGGGCGCGGCTGCCAGCGGACCTGGGCGTTCAGCAATGTCACCGTGCCTTGAGTGGCCGCGGCCCGCTCCAGGGCGTTCGCAGTCGAAATCAGAGACCGCGGTCCCTGGGAGTCCACTTCCAAGCGTGGGGTGAGGGTTCCCAGGCCGCCGATGTCGAAGCGGTTTTCAAGGCCGATGGAGAGCTTCCACGGAGGGATGAAGGCGAACGGCTCGTTCGACCTGTCTATGGGCATTCCGGCCGCGTTCAGGTCCATGTACTGGTCGTAGTGGGCGTCGGTCCAGGCGCCGGTGACATCCAGCCGCAGGCTGTTGGTCAGCAGGGCGACCACTTCGCCCTCGAAGCCCTTGATGGTGGCGCGAGCGGCGTTTTCGACGGTGGCCACCGGCGCCCCGGCGGCGTTGACCCCGGTGACCGCCAGCTGGATGTTGTCGTAGTTGGTGTAGTAGAACGCCAGGCTCGCCGTCATGCGATGATTGAAGGCGGAGCCTTTGACGCCAACCTCGTAGCTGTAGACCTGCTCGGGCAGAAACGAGGTGAGGTTGCCGGAAACTACATCGCCGTTGCCGTTGAAGCCGCCGCTCTTGAAGCCTTCGCTGAAGGTGAAATAGGTCATCAGTTGGTCGATGGGCGTGTTGGCGAGCCAGTCTCGCGGGGCGTGGAACTGCAGGCTGGCCATCGGTGAGACGTTGCTGAAGTTTCGCGTTTGATCGAGGTTGGCCGTATAGGTGATCGTTTGACCATTCAAGGTGAACGGCACCGGTGTTGTTATGGCGCTGGCTTTGACGAAGGCCTTTTGCACGAATAGGCCTTTTTGCTCGTAGGTGTAGCGGATGCCGGCCGTCAGCGACCACATGTCGTTGAACGCGTAGGTCGCCTGACCATACTCGGCTATGCTGTAATTATGAAGCTTAGTCAACTGATATATGTTATTAGGTGTGCGCACAAACGCATCCAGGAACGGAAATACATCGGTATAGATAAACGCATTGTTGGGCGTTTTCTCGTTTGAATAGTATAATCCGGTCACGAAGTTGAGCTTGCCGTCTATCGCCTTGCCGGATAACTGCGCTTCGGCGCTATAGGTTCTCACCGCAGTCCAGCCGATGTCCTTGGAGTCGATCAAGGTGAGGGCGGTGCCGTCGAAGTCGATATTGCGCAGTTCGCCTTCATAGATGTAGCCGCCGATGGCCTTGAAGGCCAGGTCGTCGAAGACGCCGACCTTTCCGAAGTCGTAGCCGACGGTCACCCCCACGGAGCCGACATCGCCGTAGGCGGTCGACGCGAGGTCGGATTGGAAGTGGCGGGGCCCATTGGCCGACGAATTCAGGCAGGCCTGTTCGTAGGTCACGTGAAAGAACGCCATCAACACCGGGTCGATGGCCGACGGCGGCACACCCGGTTTAGGCTGGCAGGAAAAGCCGGCTCCCCGGGACCGATTCTGGCTATAGAAGCCGTTGACGTCGATGGTCAGGGCGCTGCTGGGCGTGAACCTGAACGCCCCGGCGACACCCCAGACATCGATGTTGTCGTAGCGCTGATGGGTGGTGTCGTCGACGGAATAGCCGTCACTCTGCTCGACATAGCCCGCTAGGCGGAACGCCAATTTCCCGGGTTGAATCGGGATGTTGATGGCCCCCTTGAACTTGAAATCGTTGTAGTTGCCATACCCACCCATGACCGACCCGCCAAAGGTGTCGTTTGGCTTGACCGAGGTGACGTTGATGGCGCCGCCAATGGTGTTTCGGCCAAACAATGTGCCCTGAGGACCGCGGAGAACTTCGATCTGCTGTATATCGATGTTCTGAAGCAGCGCACCGCCGGAGCGCCCGTAGTAGAGACCATCGATGTAAATGCCGACCCCTGGGTCCTGGAAATTCCCGGGATTGGCGTTGCCGACACCGCGAATGAAAATCCTGGCCTGTTCCGGGTCTCCCGCGGTGTGCTCGAACACCAGGCTCGGCGTCGACTGTTGAATATTTCCGATATTATTTACCGAGCGGCGCTGAAGATCCGCCGCGTCAAAGGCCGTAACCGCCACGGGCGTCTGCAGGAGTGACTCGCTCCGACGACGGGCCGTCACCACGACTTCCGTGATCGAGGTGGCGTCATTGGACGCCAGGGCCCTCGCCGGGGCGGCTTCAGCGAGCGCGGCCGGCGCGCCGATCAAGAACGGCGCGGCCGACACACCCGCCGCGAGCACAAATCGGGCTAGATTCCTTTGCATGCTTCCTCCCCTCGAGCTTTTCTGGCGCCCCCGGTTTGCCGGTTCGGCCTTGCGGGAGAGACTAACTGACTCTTATATCATTTCCAACCGGAATTAGCCGTCGATCGTGAGAGAATGAGGGCGAGCGTTTCAATCGGCGGTCAAAATCTAGTGACAGGTCGGTCAGGGAGTCGAACGGTGAGTGAGCCGGAGCCCGAGCCCTTGCGCATCGAGGTCGGCGACCCCGCCGGCCTTGGCGAGCCTTGCACCCTCGCCGCATGGCTGTTCGCGCCGCCGATCATCGACAGGGCGGCGGCTCAGCCCCTGGTGGTGATGCTTCCCGGCGGCACCTACACGAAGGCCTATCACCACCTCGTCGTGCCCGGACGGCCGGGATATAGCGCCGCCCAGTATTTCGCCCGGCGCGGCGCGGTGATCGTCGCGCTCGATCACCTGGGGACCGGCGAGAGCACTCACCCGCGCGACGGCGGGCGGGTGACCCTCGAAGCGATGGCCGCCGCGAATGCGAGTCTCGTCGCCATCCTGAGGGAGCGGCTGATGCGGGGCGAGCTGAGCGCCGGCCTGCGGCCCTTGCCGAACGTGTTCACGGTTGGTTGCGGGCATTCGCTCGGCGGCTACCTCGCGCAGATTCAGCAGGCCGACTTCGGCGGCTATGACGCCGTCGCCATACTCGGCGCGACATGCGAGGCAATGCGCGGCGTCGACGATATGGGGCGGGGCAAGCGGGAAATCCTGCCGGCCGACGAGGCGGGCTATTTCCTGATGCCTCGGCGGCAGAACCACCACGCCTTCTACCGTCCCGACGTTCCACTCGACGTCATCGCCGCCGATGACCAGAGCTTTAGCGCGCTGCCGAGCGGAATGATGGATGTGGGCCTACCGGGCCGCACCGCCGGACACGCCGGGCGCATCGCGGTCCCCGTGTTCCTGGCCTTCGGCTCTGAGGATCTCTCACCGGACCCCTGTCGCGAGCCGGAGTTTTACCGGTCCAGCGGCGACGTGACCCTCTATCTGCTGCCGGACGCCGCTCACTGCCACAACAGTGCTTCGACCCGTCATCTGCTGTGGCGGCGGATGAGCGACTGGTGCGCGGCCCTGGCCGCCTATTCGGCGGCTATCGCCACCGGATTGAAGGGGCAGTAGTCCTCCTTCGGTACGAGATCGAAGGTAAACATCAGCTTCAGGTAACCGGTCATGACCGCCGCGAGGTGGCCCAGTTCCATGATCTGGGCGTCGCTGAAATGCATCTTGAGTCGCGCGTACAGCGCCTGATCCAGGCGGCCCTGTGGATTGTGGATGAGCATCTGGTCGGCGAGGTCGAGCACCGCCAGGTCGGCTTCGCTGAACAGGGCCGGCGTCGGGTTGAGGAAATTGTCGATCTGCTCCTGGCTGATTCCGGCTTCCAGGCAGGCGGCGGAGTTGTTGCGATTGCAGAGCAGGCAACCGTGCTGCTTGGACAGGCGAAGGCGCAGCAGTTCCTTGGTGCGCACGTCTACCAGCATCTCTGGATTGCCGTTGTAGAACAGCTGGCCGTAGAATTGTTCGAAATACCACTTCGCCAACGGCGGATGGTTGCCCAGCACTTCGACGCAGGTGGGGTCATCGACCAGACCGTTGACCCATTCCCATTGATCCGACAGGGCTGGAGGAAGCTGGGACCTGGGAACGCGGTTCATGGGCGTATCGGTCACGCGCAGTCTCCCTTGATTGGTTACTAGTGACATAACACTCAGAACCAGGCGCGTCCAGAGCCCGCCAGGGGCGCGGACGCCGGGGTTCGATTGAGACTGTTCGAGGCGCGGACACTCCTGATAGAACAGTCAGGAACGTGCGGGCTGGCGCAACGGGAGGACGCGATGATTTCCGATCTGAGGCAACTGGGCGACTGGGCGCTGATCGCCGGAGGCTCGGAAGGCGTCGGCGCCTGCTTCGCCAGGCGGTTGGCGACGGCGGGCGTCAATCTGGTCCTGATGGCGCGCAAGGCGGAACCGCTGGAGGCCCTCGCTGTGGAACTGCGCGCTGCAAGTGGCGTTGCCGTGCGGACCCTGTCGCTCGATCTCACCGCGCCAGGGGCCATCGACCAGGCGCGGGTCGCGACCGACGATCTGGAGGTCGGGCTGCTGATCTGCAATGCCGGTTCGGAGACGAGGTTCGGAGACTTCGTCGACACGCCCCTGTCGCGCGCGGAAGGGATGATCCAGTTGAACGTCGTCGTCCCGACCGCCTTGGCGCACCACTATGGCGGCCTGATGAAGCAGCGCCGACGCGGAGGCGTCATTCTGGTGGGATCCATGGCCGGCAATTCGGGATGCGCCAAGATCGCCGTCTACGCCGCCGCCAAGGCCTACAGCCAAACCTTCGCCGAAGGGTTGTGGGCGGAACTGAACCCCCATGGCGTCCACGTCCTCGGGCTGGTCATCGGCGCCACCCGCACGCCGGCCCTCGAACGCGCCATCGGGACCGCGCATGACGGCCTGGCCGACGCCGACGAGATGGCGCGCGAAGGACTGGACCACCTGGACGAGGGCCCGGTGTGGGTCGCGGGCGGCAACGCCTCGGCGGCGCGCCACATCCGAGCCTTGCCGCGCGCCGAAGCGGTGTCGATGATGAGCCGGGGAACGGCCTCGCTGATCGACTGAGCGGTGGTCCAGACCGGAACGCGCTCTAACGGGCGTTCGGCAGGGCGTAGGCCAGGATGTAGTCGCCCGCGCGAGTTCGCAGGCCGGGACTGCCACCGGCGGCGATGACCACGAACTGGCGACCGCTCTTCTGCGATAGGTAACTCATCGGCGTCGCCTGGCCTCCGGCGGGCAGGCCCGCCCGCCAAAGGTCGCGCCCGGTGAGGATGTCGACGGCGCGCAGGCTGCGCTCCTGGCTGGCGGCGATGAAGATGAGGCCGCCTCGGGTCACGACGGACCCGCCGTGGTTGGGGACCCCCATCAAGATCGGCAGGTGCGACTCCAGGCCTAGCGGCCCGCTGTCGCGGGCGGTCCCGAACGGCTTGCTCCACGTCACCTTGCGCGTCTTCAGGTCGATCACGCTCAACATGCCGAACGGCGGCTGCTGGCAGGGAACCCCCAGCGGCGAGAGGAAGGGCGCGATGACCGCTGCGTAGGGCGTGCCCGCCTGGGCCACGGCGCCGCCGACGTCACCGTGGTAGTGGGCCCCGATCGCCTTCAGGCCCATCCGATCGGCATCCGTCCGTGTGATCAACTGGTCGTAGTTGGCGACGCGATTGCTGTTCACCACCATCACCTGGCGATCAGGATCGACGGAGACGCCGCCCCAGTCGGTACCGCCGAGGTAGCCGGGGTAGACGATGGTGGGCCGCAAGCCCACCGGGGTGAGGGGGCCTTCGTAACGCGCCTGGCGGAAGCGTATCCGGCACCAGAGCTGGTCGAATGGCGTGATCCCCCACATGGCCTTCTCGTTCAGATCGGGGCCCCGGAACGAGGGCATGCCGACGGAAAACGGCTGGGTGGGGGAGGCGCGGTCGCCGGCGACCGGGCGTTGCGGCGTAGGCTGCTCCGCCACCGCCGCCAGTGGTCGTCCGGTGCGACGATCGAGGAGGAAGATCTCCCCGCGCTTCGTGGCCTGGATCAGGGCTGGAATTCCGCCCGGAAGGTCGATCAGCGTCGGCTGCGCGGGCACGTCATAGTCCCAAAGATCGTGGTGGACGGTCTGGAACGACCAGCGCACGGCGCCGGTGGTTGCGTCCAGCGCCACCACCGAGCTGGAGTACTTGTCGGCGTCGGCGGTACGGTAGCCGCCGTAGTAGTCGGGCGTGGCCGTGCCCGTCGGGGCGTACACCAGGCCGAGCCTCTCGTCGGCGCTCATCGGCGCCCAGGAATTGGGCGTGCCCAGTGTGTAGCTGGCGCCCGGCGGCGGCGCGGTGTGGACGTCCGGGTTGCCGGGGTCCCAGGCCCAGGCGAGGGCGCCCGTGGTCGCGTCATAGGCCCGCACCACGCCCGGGGGTTCGCCCAGCCTCTGGCCGTCCGTGACCCAGCCGCCGATGACGGCCTTGCCGCGGATGATCGTCGGCGGCGAAGTGACGAAGTAGTAGCCCGGATCGACCGGCCCCATGCCGGTCCACAGGTCGACCTGCCCATTGTTTCCAAAGCCGGCGCAAGGCCGACCGGTCCGCGCGTCCAACGCCAGGAGGCGCGCGTCCACCGTGGCGTCGAGAATCCGATGGCTGCAGGGGCCCGTGGCGCCAGGCACGCGATAGAAGGCGACGCCGCGGCAGATGCCGGCGAACAGGCCGCGGGTGTTGGGCTTCGCCTCGTAGCGCCACTTCTGGCGGCCAGTTTCCGCGTCCAGCGCGACGACGTCACTGAAGCCGGTGCACAGGTATAGGGTGTCGTCGACCTTCAGGGGCGTGGTCTCCAGGGTGCCGACCAGGCCCTTGGGCGACGCGCCGGTGCGATAGGTCCAGGCGAGCTTCAGCCCGGCGACGTTGGCCGCTGTGAGCTGGGCGAGCGGCGAAAATCGCGTTCCGGCCTGGGTGGCGCCGTAGTGTTCCCAATCCCCATCGAAGGCGCTGGGGGCGGCGGCCGGGACGGGACCGCTATCGGCGGCGCTGGCCGACGGCCAGGGCGCTGCGGACCACAGGACGGCGGCAAGGGTCACGCCCGCCGCCAGGAGGACGGCAAGCGCCGCCGCGACGGTTCCGCCGCGGCGGATCAGGGGCTGTCCGGCCAGTCCCCGCTGCACCCACGGGGTGAGCAGCCACACGCCCAGCAGCGCGGGTCCGAACAATCGCGGCGCCAATGCCCAGCCGTAGAGACCGCTCTCCCAGACCGACCACGCCAAGGTGGCGATGAACACCAGGCCGTAGAGACGGGTTCCCCGGCGGTCGCCCCGCCACAGCAAAACGCCGCAGAGCGCGATGGCGAGGCCCGCCAGCAGATAGTAGCTGGAGCCTCCGAGCCAGGCGAGATCGGCGCCGCCCGTCGCCAGCGCCAGACCGATCAGGACCAGCAGCACCGCGCTGGCCCGGGGCGGCCCTGGTCTCGTCCCGTTAATCCCTTCGGCAGCATCCACGACCGCGCCCCCCGAATATGCGCCGCCAAGCCTATCAGAGAGTCCAGCCGATACGCCACAACTGAGTCATTAGTCACTTGTGCCTCGGTCTTCGACGCTGATAGGTGTCTCGCCGTTTGCTTTCGGAGCTAAAGGCATGCACGACATCGTTATCCGCGGTGGCCTGATCGTGGACGGGAGCGGCGCGGCGCCGGTCGCAGGCGATATCGCCATCGATGGCGAACGCATCGCCTCGGTCGGCGGAAAGGCGGGTCCGGGACGCGAGGAGATCGCCGCCGATGGCCGGATCGTCACCCCCGGATGGGTCGACATCCACTCCCACTACGATGGCCAGGCCACCTGGGACCCCTTTGTCTCACCCTCTGGCGCGCATGGGGTGACCACGACGGTGATGGGAAATTGCGGCGTCGGCTTCGCGCCGGTGCGCCCCGACAAGCACGATTGGCTGATCAACTTGATGCAGGGGGTCGAGGACATTCCCGGCACAGCTCTCTCGGAGGGGATGACCTGGGGCTGGGAAAGCTTTCCGGAATATCTGGATACGCTCGAGGCCATGCCTCGGGCGCTGGATATCGCCGCCCAGGCGCCGCACAGCGCGATCCGCGCCTATGTCATGGGAGAGCGGGACTCGATCCGCGGCGTCGCCACCGCCGACGACCTGGAGCAGATGGCGCGGATTGTGGAGGACGCGGTGCGCGCGGGCGCGCTGGGCTTCTCTACCTCGCGCACCAAGCTCCACCTGGCCGCCGACGGCAGTCCGGTGCCGGGCAGCTTCGTGGAGGCCGAGGAACTCCTCGGGCTGGCCCAAGCGGTGGCGCGGGGCGGCGGCGGCGTGTTCCAGATGGTGTCGGACTTCACCGCGCCGTCGGCCGAATTTGCCTGGATGAGGCGGATCGCCGAGGTCACCGACCTGCCGGTGGTGTTCACCATGGTGCAGTACGAGGAGACGCCGGACCAGTGGCGTGAACTGCTGGCGCTGACGGACGCCGCCGTCGCCGATGGCGCGCAAATCATCCCCCAGGTTGCCAATCGCCCCGTCGGCATGCTGATCAACCTCGACAGCAAGACCCATCCGTTCTCCGAGCATCCCTCCTTCGAGGCCCTGCGTGACCTGCCGCTGGCCCAGAAGGTGCGCCGCATGCGCGATCCGGGGTATCGCGCCCGACTGCTGGCGGAAGAGACCACCAGCACCAACCGCTTCTGGCGTCCCCGCATGGCGCAGTTCCACAACATGTTCCGGCTCGGCGATCCGCCCGACTACGAACCGGCCCCGGAGACCTCGGTGGCGGCCCAGGCGGAGCGGCAAGGCTGGTCGCCGCTGAGCGTGGTCTATGATCTTTTGCTGGAGAGGGACGGCGGCGAATGGCTGTTCTTCCCGTTCATCAACTACGCCGACCGCAGCCTCGAACCTCAACTGGCGATGATGAACCATCCCCACAGCCTCGTCGGCCTGGCCGACGGTGGCGCTCACTGCGGTCTGATCTGCGACGCCAGCGCGCAGACCTTCATGCTCACCCACTGGGTCAAGGAGCGCACGCGCGGCGACCGTCTGGCGCTGGAAAAGGCTGTGTGGATGCAGACCGGGCGCACCGCCGAGGTCTATGGCCTGGGAGATCGCGGGCGTCTCGCGGAGGGGCTGAAGGCGGACGTCAACATCATCGATCTCGACCGTTTGCGACTGAAGCCACCCTACTGGGCCGAGGATCTTCCGGCGGCCGGCCGGCGGCTGTTGCAGGACGCGGAGGGTTACGACGCCACCATCCTCAGCGGCCAGGTCACCTGTCGCGGCGGGGAGACCACCGGCGCGCTGCCGGGGCGGCTGATCCGTGGGCGACGGAACGCACTCTGACGCACTCTAGAGTCGGAAGACGCCGTAAGACGGATCGGCGATGGGGGTGTTCAGAGCGGCGCTGATGGCGATCGCCAGGGCGTTTCGGGTGTCCACCGGATCGAGGATACCGTCGTCCCACAGCTCCGAGGTCGCGTAGTAGGCGCTCGACTGGCGGCGGTAGTCCTCGATGACCGGTTCGCGAATCGCGGCGATCTCGGCCGGGCTGAGGGTGCGGCCCTCCCGCTCGAGTTGCCGCAGCTTCACATCGGTGAGCACATTGGCGGCCTGCTCGGCGCCCATCACGCCCACCTGGCTCTGAGGCCACGAGAACAGCAGCCGCGAATCGAAGGCGCGGCCCGACATGCCATAGGTTCCCGCGCCGAATGAGCTGTTGCAGACCACCGTGAACTTTGGAACCGAGGCGCCGGAAACCGCCATGATCATCTTGGCCCCGTCCTTGGTGATTCCGCGCCGCTCGTATTCCCGCCCGACCATGAAGCCGGTGATGTTCTGCAGGAAGACCAGGGGCGTGCGGTTCTTGTCGCACAGTTCGATGAAGTGCGCGCCCTTTAGGGCGCTTTCGTTGAACAGCACGCCGTTGTTGGCCAGGATGCCGACCTGATAGCCCCAGATGCGCGCATAGCCGCAAACCAGCGTTTCGCCGAACGCCGGCTGGTACTCGTGGAAGCGGCTGGCGTCGACCATCCGGGCGATGACCTCGCGCATGTCGAACTGCACGCGCGTGTCGCGCGGAATGACGCCGTACAGCTCGCTCGGGTCGTAGTGGGGCGACTCCGGTTCGGCCCAGTCGATTGCCGTCTTTGGCGACCGCGTCCAGCAACCGACCACCTCGCGGGCAAGGGCGATGGCATGAGTCTCGCTGTAGGCCGGATAGTCGGCAACGCCCGAAACGGAGGTGTGCATCGCGGCGCCGCCGAGATCCTCGACGCCGACATCTTCGCCGGTGGCGGCTTTCACCAGCGGCGGACCGCCGAGGAAGATGGCGCCAGTGCCCTGCACGATGACGTTGTACTCGGAGAGGGCCGGAACATAGGCGCCGCCGGCGGTGCAATGGCCCATCACCACCGCGACCTGCGGCACACCCATCTTCGACAGGATGCATTGGTTGCGGAAGATGCGGCCGGCGTGCTGGCGATCGGGGAAGAACTCCGCCTGCAACGGCAGAAAGCCGCCGGCGCTGTCGCACAGATGCACGACCGGGAGCCGGTTCTCGATGGCGATATCGAGGGTGCGGACGATCTTCTTCACCGACAGCGGGTGCCACGCGCCACCCTTGATGCTGGCGTCGTCGGCGCGGATGATCACCTCGCGCCCCGCCACGATGCCGATGCCGCACAACTGGCCAGCGGCGGGAACTTCGCCATCGTGGGCCTGGTTGGCGGCGAGGGTGGACAGTTCCAGAAACGGCGTACCGGGGTCGAGCAGCAGGTCGAGGCGGTCGCGCACGAACATCTTGCCCTGGCGGGTCAGCCGTTCGATGTCGCGCGCGGGTCGTTCGCGCCGGACCTTCTGCTGCAACGCCTTCAGTTCGGCCGCGAGGCGCCGGTTATGGGCGCTGTTGGCGACAAAAGCCTCGGACCTCACGTCCAGGCGGCTCTCCAGACGGCGCATGGTTCAGCCCTCCTTGAGTGGCGCGAGGGTGACCAGGGTGGCGTCGCGTTCGAAGGTCTCGCCGGCCGCGACGTGGACGCGCGCGACCACGCCGGCTCGCTCCGCATTGACGGCTATTTCCAGCT
>JAQGIW010000057.1 GCA_028290905.1 Caulobacteraceae bacterium
GAGATTCAGAAATTCGCTCCGGGGCTTCCACAAACAGCGGCGAATTTCTGAATCGCCACACTAGAGCCTGATGCCTTTTTGACGGAACGGATCAAAAGTCTGAATCAGGCCTGCCGTTTCGCGGCGGCCGAGCACGTCGACCTCGCGATGAAGGGTGGCCGCGTCTAGCGCCGACCGTGAGAGACCCGGGCCATATGGACCCGGTGCGTGCGCCGGTGCACGATGGCCGGCGCCGAGCCAATCGAGGCTCGGACGGGGGCGCCGCGCATGAGTTTCAGTATCCCGAGTCGGATGGCGATTGCCGCTGTCGACCGTCCTCCTGATCGCATTCCCCATCCCTGATGCCCCGCCGCTTCGCCCTGTTCGTCGTCGCCGCCATGATCGGCGGCATACTGGCCGGCCTCGTCCTCAACCGCACCATCACCGACCCGGCCCAGCTGCGGCAGGTCGCCGATGGCCTGTCGATCGTCACCGACATCTTCCTGCGCCTGATCCGGATGATCATCGCGCCCCTGGTGTTCTCCACCCTGGTGGTGGGCATCGCCCACATGGAGGACAGCGCGGCCATCGGCCGGGTGGGCTTGAAGACCCTCGGCTGGTTTGTCTGCGCCTCGCTGGTGTCGCTGACCATCGGCCTGGTCATGGTCCACCTCCTGCAGCCGGGGACAGGCCTCCACCTCACGACCCCCGCGGCGACGGCCGCCGCCGGGATTTCCGCCCAGCCCCTGACGCTGAAGGACTTCGTCACCCACGTCTTTCCGACCTCGATCGTCAAGGCGATGGCCGACAACGAGATCCTGCAGATCGTGGTGTTCTCGGTGTTCGTGGGCACGGCGATCTCGGCGGTGGAGGGCCGCGCGCCCGCGGTCATGGCCCTGGCCGAACAGGCGGCCCAGATCATGCTGAAGGTCACCGGCTATGTGATGCTGTTCGCCCCTTTGGCCATCTTCGCGGCCCTCGCCTCCACGGTGGCGACCCAGGGGGTGGGCGTGCTGGTGGGCTACGCAAGGTTCGTGGGCGGCTTCTACCTGTCGCTGGCCCTGCTCTGGAGCCTGCTGATCGCCGTCTGCTACCTGGCGGTCGGGCGCCGGGTCTGGCGGCTGGTGGGCCTGATGCGCGATCCGGCCCTGCTGGCCTTCTCCACCGCCAGTTCCGAGGCCGCCTATCCGCGCATCCTCGAGGGCCTGCAGGTCTTCGGCGTCTCGCGCCGCCTCGCCAGCTTCGTCCTGCCGCTGGGCTACTCGTTCAACCTCGACGGCTCGATGATGTACTGCACCTTCGCCACCCTGTTCATCGCCCAGGCCTACCACGTGCCGATGAACCTGGGTCAGCAGGTCATCATGCTGCTGGTGCTTATGGTGACCAGCAAGGGGATGGCCGGCGTGCCGCGCGCCTCCCTGGTGGTGATCGCGGCCACCCTCTCGACCTTCCACCTGCCCGAGGCCGGTCTGCTGCTGGTGCTTGCCGTCGACCACCTGCTCGACATGGGCCGCAGCGCCACCAATGTCGTCGGCAATTCTGTGGCCGCGACGGTGATCGCCGCCTGGGAGCACGAACTGGCGGAAGGGGAGCTCCCGGAAGCGGCCGTTGCGAGCGCAGCCAGTCGCCCAGGCCCCTCGGCGCCCTCGACAGGCCGTCCGGCCGAATGATCAGAGCTTCGCTTCGTTGTGGGCGGACGCCCACGGCGTCGTCTATGCCGCCGAGGTCACCGAGCAGGCCGTCGTCAGGTGCGTCCGCAAGGCGTTAGCCCGAGGCCAGTAGGTCCTCCACCGCCCGCCGGGCCATCACCCGCACCAGGTTTCCCCGGTACTCGGCCGAGGCGTGCAGGTCGCTGTTGAAGCGGCCGTGGTCGATGGCCGCCTCGTCGACCGCCTCCGGCGTCAGGCGCCGCGCCAGAGCTTCCTCGATGGTGATGGCGCGGTAGGCGCAGGGCCCCGCCCCCGTAATCCCGACCCGCACCCCAGCGTCGAACTGGGCGACGAAGACGCCGACCACGGCATAGCGCGAGGCCGGATTGGGGAACTTGCGGTAGGCGGCGCGGCGGGGGATCGGGAAGGCGATGGAGCGGATCAGCTCGCCGGGCTCCAGGGCGGTCTGGAACAGGTCCTGGAAGTAGTCGTCGGCGGCGATCCACCGGCGGTCGGTCTCTATGATCGCCCCCAGGGCGATGACGGCGGCCGGATAGTCGGCCGAGGGATCGCTGTTGGCCACCGAGCCACCCAGGGTGCCGCGGTTGCGCACCTGCGGATCGCCGATCTGGCCGGCCAGAAACGCCAGGGCAGGGATCGCCTGCTTCACTCCTGGGGAGGCGGCCACCTCGGCGTGCCGCGTCATGGCTCCGATGACCACGCGGTCTCCCATCACCTCGATGCCGCCGAGGCCTGCTACGGCGGCCAGGTCGATCAGGTCGGACGGCGAGGCCAGTCGCTGCTTGAGGGTGGGGATCAGGGTCATGCCGCCGGCGAGATACGTCCCGTCCGCCGCCCCGGCGCGCAGGGCGACCGCGTCCGCGACGCTGGCCGGCTGGTGATAGTCGAACTCGTACATGGTCTTAACTCCCCCTACAGTCCGCGCGCCGCGCGCCAGACGCGCTCGGGCGAGGCCGGCATGGCGATGTCGCGTATGCCCAGGGCGTCGGTGATCGCATTGATGATCGCCGGTGGCGAGCCGATCGCCCCGGCCTCGCCGCAGCCCTTCACCCCCAGCGGATTGTGTGTGCAGGCGGTGACGGTGGTATCGACGGTGAAGCTCGGCAGGTCGTCGGCGCGGGGGAGGCAGTAGTCCATCAGGGAGCCGGTCACCAACTGGCCGCCGTCGTCATAGACGCCGTGCTCCATCAGGGCTTGGCCGATGCCCTGGGCGATGCCCCCGTGCGCCTGGCCCTCGACAATCATCGGGTTGACTACCTCGCCGAAGTCGTCGACCGCCACGAACGAGGCCACCGTGACCACGCCCGTCTCCGGGTCCACTTCCACCTCGGCGATGTGGGTCCCGGCCGGGAAGGTGAAGTTCTTCGGGTCGTAGAAGCTCTTCTCCGAAAGGCCCGGCTCCAGATCCTCGGGGAAGTTGTCGGGCACATAGGCGGCGAAGGCCACCTCGCCGAAGCTCATCTTGCGGTTGGTGGCGCGCACGGCGAAGACGCCGTCCTCGAAGTCCACGTCCTCCGGCGCGGCCTCCAGGCGGTGGGCGGCGATCCGCTTGCCCTTGACGATGATCTTGTCGGCCGCCTTGACCAGGGCCGAGCCGCCTACCGCCACCGACCGCGAGCCGTAGGTGCCCAGGCCGAACTCCACCCGGCCGGTATCCCCGTGGACGATCTCCACCTGGTCGAAGGCGATGCCGAGCTTGTCGGAGACGATCTGGGCGAAGGTGGTCTCGTGGCCCTGGCCATGGCTGTGCGAGCCGGTGAAGACGGTCACCGAGGCGGTCGGATTGACCCGCACCTCGCCGCTCTCGTAGAGCCCCACCCCAGCGCCCAGCTGGATCGCCAGCTGCGAGGGCGCGAGGCCGCAGGCCTCGATGTAGCAGGAAAAGCCGATGCCGCGCTTTCGGCCCCGCGCCTCGGAGGCCTTCCGGCGTTCGGCGAAGCCTGCGTAGTCGGCCAGCCGCAAGGCCTTCTCCAGGCTCGCCTCATAGTCGCCGGTGTCGTAGATCAGCGCCACCGGCGTCTGGTACGGGAACTGGTCGGGGCGAATGAAATTGCGCCGCCGCAGCTCTGCCGGATCGACCCCCAGCTCCCGCGCGGCCGTCTCGACCAG
>JAQGIW010000068.1 GCA_028290905.1 Caulobacteraceae bacterium
CGATGGCGAGCTTGCGGCCCATGATGTCGATTGCCTGGATGCCGTTGGTCCCTTCGTAGATCGGGGTGATCCGCGCATCGCGGTAGTGCTGGGCCGCGCCGGTCTCCTCGATGAAGCCCATACCGCCATGGATCTGCAGGGCCATGGAGGCGACCTCGACGCCCATGTCGGTGGACCATGCCTTGGCGATCGGCGTCAGCAGGTCCTCGCGCATGCGGGCCGCCTCGCGGTCCACGGGATTGGCGGCGTGGCGGCCGAGGTCGGCGGCCACGGCCGTGGAGAGGCACAGACCCCGGGCGGCTTCGATGCGGGCCTTCATCAGCATCAGGCTGCGGCGCACGTCCGGATGGTCGAAGATGCGGGAGGGCTGCGCGCCGGTCCAGGCGGAGCGGCCCTGCTGGCGCTCCAGGGAATAGGCAAGGGCCTGCTGATAAGCGCGCTCGGCGATCGCCACGCCCTGCACGCCCACCTGCAGCCGCGCCGCGTTCATCATCACGAACATCGCCGCCAAGCCCTGGTGGGGCGCGCCGACCAACTCCGCCTTGGCGCCCTCGAACAGCATCACGCAGGTCGGCGAGGCGTGGATACCGAGCTTGTGCTCCAGGCTCGCCGGTCGGATGGCGTTGGCGGCGCCGAGCGCGCCGCCTTCCGAGACAAGGACCTTGGGGGTCAGGAACAGCGATAGCCCGCGCGAACCTGCCGGCGCCCCGGGCATCCGCGCCAGCACGAGGTGGACGATGTTCTCGGCGACGTCGTGGTCGCCCCAGGTGATGAAGATCTTCTGGCCGGTCAGGCGATAGCCCCCTTCGCCGTCCGGCTCCGCCCGGGTGGTGATGCCGCCGAGGTCGGACCCCGACTGCGGCTCGGTGAGGTTCATGGTGCCGGTCCATTCGCCGGACACCAGCTTGGCCAGGTAGGTGGCCTTCTGTGCGTCGGTTCCGTGGGTGGAAAGCGCCTCGATGGCGGCGAGGGTGAGCATCGGGCACAGGCCGAACGACATGTTGGCGGCCTGCACCATCTCGAAGACGGCGATCTCCAGGGCCTTGGGCAGGCCCTGCCCGCCGAAATTCGGGTCAGCCGTCAGGCCGTTCCAGCCGCCTCCGGCAAACGCCTTGTAGGCGTCGGCGAAACCTGGGGCGGTGCGGACGACGCCGTTCTCCAGCCGCGCCCCGGCCAGGTCGCCGGGCCGGTTCAGGGGCGCCAGCACATCGGCGGCGAAGGCGCCCGCTGCCTCCAGGACAGCGGTCACGGTTTCGGCGTCGGCAGCGGGGAAGGCCGCCTCCAGCCGTTCGAAATCGGCCGCCGCGCGAAGGGAGAACAGGAGGTCGCGAACGGGGGGTTTGAAGCTCATGACGTGTCCTTCGGGTCCTGGAGCCGGGGGCTTCGGGTAGTCGCGCTTGGGTCGCGCCTGTTTTTGATCTGGCGTCGGGCCCCTCTCTAGAACAATCTCTCCGACGGCGCTAAGCCAGAGCGCCATGGCCAAGCCTATCCTGCCGGAGGCTCAATCACCAATGCCGCCGAGCCCCCGAGGGAGGTACAACGCCGTGGCGATGACGCTGCACTGGCTGATCGCCGCCCTGATCGTCACCAACATCGGTCTGGCCTGGTATTTCAACAGCCTGAACGGCCTGCCCAAGATCCCGCCGGTGCAGCTGCACAAGTCCTTCGGCATCACCATCCTGCTTCTCAGCCTGGCGCGCCTCGCCTGGCGGATCGTCTCGCCGCCGCCGCCGTTGCCGGCGTCGCTCAGCCGATGGGAGCGCATGGCCGCCAGCACGGTCTACGTGCTGTTCTACGGGGTGATGATCGGCATGCCGCTGAGCGGCTGGGCCCTGACTTCGGCGAGCCTGATCATCCGCTTCGAGCCGATCAAACTGTTCGGAACCATTCCCTGGCCGGCCATCGGCCCCCTAACCCATCTGCCGGCTCCCGCGATGAAACAGACCCACGACACCTTCGTCACCGTCCACGGACTGCTCGCCGACCTGGCCTATGGCCTGATCGTCGTGCATGTCGCCGCTGCCCTGCGCCACCTCGTCCTGCTGCGGGACGGCGTCATGGGCCGCATGGTTCCCTTCCTGCCGGCGGCCTCCGCGTGAGCCGCGCCGGTTCCATGGCGGCGGCCGGGGCGCTCGCCTTCGCCGTGGTCTCGCCGATCGCGGTCGCGGCGGCCGCGCCGCCAGCCTGGACCGTGGACAAGTCCGCCTCGTCCCTACGCTTTACGTCCAGCATGGCGGGCGAGAGCTTCACGGGCGCCTTCCGCCGCTGGGACGCCGACATCCGCTTCGACCCGGCCAACCTCCCCGCCTCCAGCGTCACCGCCACCATCGACGTCGCCTCTGCGGCCACCGGCAATCCCGATCGCGACCAGGCCCTGCCCACCGACACCTTCCTCGATGCGCCAGCCTTTCCGAAGGCCAGGTTCGTCGCCCGTCGCTTCACGGCCCTGGGCGGCGGCCGCTACCAGGCCGACGGGGTGCTCACCCTGCGAGGGGTGAGCAAGCCGCTGAGCCTGCCCTTCACCCTCCTCATTCAGGGGGGCCAAGCGCGGATGACCGGCCAGGTGGCTATCAACCGCCTGGCCTTCGGGGTCGGGCAGGGCGAGTGGAAGGCGACCACGACCGTCCCCGCCGCGGTGACCGTCTCGGTCGTCGTCGGCGCGCGCCGCGCGCCGTGAGCCACCTCCACTGAGGCGCCCCCTGGCCCAGACCGTGGACGCCGCCCTCACCGCGCTGGCGGCGGGCGAGTTGGTGATCCTGCCGACGGAAACTGTCTATGGCCTCGCCGCCGACGCCGGCGATCCCGTAGCCGTGGCGCGGATCTTCGAGGCCAAGGGCCGGCCGCGCTTCAATCCCCTGATCGCCCACGTGGCTGACATCGCCGACGCCCGGCCCCTCGCCCGACTGGATGAGAGGGCCCTGCGCCTCGCCCAGGCCTTCTGGCCGGGGGCACTGACGCTGGTGGCGCCGTCGACCGACAGCGCCGCGGTGTGCGACCTCGCCCGGGCGGGACTGGACACCGTGGCGCTGCGCGCCCCCGCCCATCCCCTGGCCCAGGCCGTGCTGCGCGGGTTCGGCCGCCCCGTGGTCGCCCCGTCAGCCAACCGCTCGGGCCGGCCCAGCCCGACCACCTTAGCCGACGCCTTGACCGAGACCGGTGAGTTCGCCGCCGCCGCCCTCGACGGGGGACCCTGCGCGGTCGGCCTGGAATCGACGGTAGTATCTCTCCTGGACGGTCCGCCCCGCCTGCTGCGGCCCGGGGCGGTGACGCGGGGCGAGATCGAGGCCCTGCTCGGTCCCCTGGCCGAGGCGGAGGCGGACGCCCGCCGATCGCCCGGACGCCTGACCCGGCACTATGCCCCCGCCGCGCCGATGCGCCTCGATGCGCTCGAGCCCCGTGCCGGCGAGGCTTTCCTCGCCTTCGGTGCGGCCCCAACCGGGCCTGCCGTGTTCAATCTCAGCGAACGGGGCGATCTGGCCGAGGCGGCGGCCCGTCTGTTCAGCCTCCTGCGGGCCGCCGACGCCCTCCGGCCGTCCGCGATCGCGGTAGCCCCGATCCCGGCGGCGGGGCTGGGCGAGGCGATCAACGACCGGCTTCGCCGGGCCGCCGGCCACGTGGGATGACGGCCGCGCCGGGCCCTCGTAGGATGAGGGCATGACAGCCCCCGTCCCGAAAGACGTGCTGACCCGACTGAAAGAGGTCCTGGGTCCCGGCGGCTGGAGCGACGATCCCGACCGTTTGGCGCCGAAGCTTGTCGAATGGCGGGACCGCTGGCGGGGGCATACGCCTCTCCTGGCCCTCCCCGGGAGCACGGCCCAGGTGGCGGCGGTGATCGGGATCTGCGCCGAGGCGGGCGTGGCGGTGATCCCTCAGGGCGGCAACACCGGCCTGGTGGGCGGTCAGATCCCGCAGGGCGAGATCCTGCTTTCCACCGACCGGCTGCGCGCCGTCCGCGACATCGACCGCCTCGACGATGTGATGGTCGCCGAGGCCGGCCTTACCCTGGCCGAAGCCCACGACGCGGCGCGCCAGATGGGGCGGCGCTTTCCGCTCGACCTCGCCTCGGAGGGGTCGGCCACCCTGGGCGGCCTGATCTCCACCAACGCCGGCGGCACGGCCGTGCTGCGCTACGGGACCATGCGCGGCCTCGTCCTTGGCCTCGAGGCGGTGCTGCCTAACGGCGAGATCTGGAACGGCCTCAAGCGGCTTCGCAAGGACAATACCGGTTACGACCTCAAGCAGCTGCTGATCGGCGGCGAGGGCACGCTCGGCGTGGTGACCGCCGCCGCCCTGCGCCTGTCGCCGATCCTGGCTTCGCGTGCGGTGGCGCTGGCGGCGGTGTCCTCGCCAGGTCAGGCGATCGAACTCCTCGCGCGGGCCAAGGAGGAGACCGGCGGCGAGGTCGAGGCCTTCGAGCTGATCAGCCGCCTGGGCGTGGAGCTGGCGGTGCGCCATCTGCCCGGCCTGCGAGACCCCCTGGACACGCCTACGCCCTGGGTGCTGCTGATCGAGATCGCCAGCGCCCGTCCCGGCGCCGCCGAGGCGGCCCTGGAGTCCCTGCTGTCGGACGCCCTCGAGCGCGGCCTTATCGCCGACGCCGCGGTAGCCCAGAGCGGCGAGCAGGCCAAGGCGTTCTGGGCTATCCGCGAGGGGCAGTCCGCGGCCCAGAAGCCCGAGGGACCGGCCTGGAAACATGACGTCTCGGTGCCGATCTCCCGGGTCGCCGAGTTCATCGAGACGGCGTCGCAGGCGCTGGTCGAGCGCTATCCGGGGGTCAGGATCGACGCCTTCGGCCATCTGGGCGACGGCAACATCCACTTTGACGTCCTGGGCTCGGTGGGTGGTGATCCGACCCTGCACGCCGGCCGCCGCGACGACGGGGCCCGCCTTGTCCACGACCTGGTGGCGTCACTGGGCGGCTCGATCAGCGCCGAACACGGCCTGGGATCGATGAAGACCGCCGAGGCGCTGCTCTACAAGAGTCCGGTCGAGGTGGCGGCCCTGCGCGCCGTGCGCCTGGCCCTCGACCCCAAGCGGATCATGAACCCCCGGGTGTTGTTCTGACCCGGCCTCAACGAAGGAAAGATGCATGGCCTATGAGCCGTTCAACCTGGCAGGCAAGGTGGCGCTGGTCACCGGCGGCAACCGCGGCATCGGCCTGGGCATGGCCCGAGCCATGGCCCAGGCCGGGGCGGACATCGTCGTCTGGGGAACCAGCGAGAGCCACAACCTGGCCGCCGAGGGCGAGCTCACCCGCCTGGGCGTCAGGGTGCTCGTCCAGCGGGTCGACGTCTCCGACGAGGCGGCTGTGGTCCAGGCCATGGCCGAGGCGGCCACATCCATGGGGCGCCTCGACACCGTGATCGCCAACGCGGGCATCGGAGCCGGCGCACCGTCGTTCGCCGAAATGACTGCCGATATTTGGCGCCGCAACATGGCGGTGAATCTCGATGGCGCCTTCTTCACCTGCCGCGAGGCGTGTCGCCACATGGTCGAGCGGGCACGCGCCGGCGACCCTGGCGGTTCGATCGCCGTCACCGCCTCGCTCGCCGCCGTCGACGGCGCGGCGCGCAACGAAGCCTACGCCGCCACCAAGGGCGGCGTGATCGCGATGATGAAGGCCATCGCCGTCGAGCACGCCCGCTACGGGGTCCGCGCCAACGCCATCCTGCCGGGGTGGATCGCCACCGACATGACGGCGCGAAACCAGGACTCCAAGGTGTTCAACGAGAAGGTGATCTCGCGGGTGCCGATCCGACGCTGGGGCGAACCCGAGGACTTCGGCGGCATCGCCGTCTACCTCACCTCCGACGCCTCCAGGTACCATACCGGCGACAGCTTCCTCATCGACGGCGGATACGCGATCTTCTGACGAGGCGCCTCAGCGGTTCTTGCTGAGCTCGGCCAGTTGCTCCTGCATGGCGGCCATCTGCTTCTTCAGTTCCGCCAGCGTGTCCTCCTCCTTGGCCGAGGTGGTGGCCGCCTTGGACGGCGGGGACGGCGAGGTCTCGTCGGGTCGGAAGGCGAAGGGGGTGAACATCTTCATGGCCCGGTCGAACAGGATCATGTTCTGACGGATCTGCTCGTCGAACACCCCCATGCTGGGCGGGCTGACCTGGGTCATCTGTTCGCGCATGCGTTCCTGCTGGCGGATGAAGCTGTCCAGGGACAGCTCGAGGAAGCTCGGCAGGAAGGCTTGCATGCGGTCGCCATAGAAGCCGATCAGTTGTCGGAGGAATTGGATCGGCAGCAGGTTCTGTCCGCGGCCCTCCTCCTCGAAGATGATCTGGGTCAGGACCTTGCGCGTGATGTCCTCGCCGCTCTTCGCGTCGCGGACCTCGAAGTCGACGCCATGCTTCACCATCTTGGACAGGTCCTCCAGGGTGATGTAGCTGCTGGTGGCCTTGTTGTAGAGCCTACGGTTGGCGTACTTCTGGATGATGATCCGTTCCCCGCCCCCGCGAGGGGTCCCCGTATCGGATTCGATCGCCATGTCAGATCTTGCTTCTCGTCCGGAGCCACAGTTTGCGCACTATCGCGCATACGGACATTCAGCGCTAGTGCGTCGCAGCATCGCGAGACGCGGCCCCGGACTGTGTTATAAGCCTCATCAACTTCCGTTCTGAGCCACCCCTCTGGAGCCGATCGCCATGCGCGAGATCGTCATCGTATCCGCCGCCCGCACTCCGGTCGGATCCTTCAACGGCGCTTTCGCCGGTGTGCCCGCCCACGACCTGGGCAAGACCGCCATCCAGGCGGCCATCGCGCGCGCCGGCATCACCCCCGCCGACGTCGACGAGGTGATCATGGGCCAGGTGCTGCAGGCCAACGCCGGCCAGGGCCCCGCCCGCCAGGCCTCCGTCAATGCCGGCGTGCCGGTGGAGAGCCCGGCCTGGAGCGTCAACCAGCTCTGCGGTTCGGGATTGCGCGCGGTCGCCCTGGCCGCCCAGCAAATCGCCCAGGGCGACGCCGCCATCGTGGTCGCCGGCGGCCAGGAGAGCATGAGCCAGTCGCCTCACGCCGCCAACCTGCGCGCCGGTCAGAAGATGGGCGACCTTGGCTTCGTCGACACCATGATCAAGGACGGCCTCTGGGACGCCTTCCACGGCTACCACATGGGCCAGACGGCGGAGAACATCGCCGCCCGCTGGCAGATCACCCGCGAAGACCAGGACCGCTTCGCCGTCGCCTCGCAGAACAAGGCTGAGGCCGCCCAGAAGAGCGGTCGGTTCGCCAGCGAGATCGCGCCGGTCACCATCAAGGGCCGCAAGGGCGACACGGTGGTCGACGAGGACGAGTACATCCGCCACGGGGTCACGTATGAATCGATCGCCGGGCTCAAGCCGGCCTTCACCAAGGACGGGTCGGTGACCGCGGCCAACGCTTCCGGCCTCAACGACGGCGCCGCCGCCCTGGTGCTTATGACCGCCGACGACGCGGCCAAACGCGGGCTGAAGCCTCTGGCCCGCATCGCCTCCTGGGCCCACGCCGGCGTCGATCCGGAGATCATGGGCACGGGTCCGATCCCCGCCACCCGCAAGGCTCTGGAGAAGGCGGGCTGGAAGATCTCCGACCTCGACCTGATCGAGTCCAACGAGGCCTTCGCCGCCCAGTCGATCTCCGTCGTCCGCGAATTGGGCCTGGACACGGCCAAGGTGAACGTCAATGGCGGGGCGATCGCCATCGGCCACCCCATCGGCGCCTCGGGCGCGCGGATCCTCACCACCCTCGTCCATGAGATGCAGCGGTCGGGGGCCAGGAAAGGCCTCGCCACCCTTTGCGTCGGCGGCGGCATGGGCGTGGCCATGTGCGTCGAGGCGCTCTAGAGCTGTGGTCTCGCGGGCGCCTGGCGGCGCCCCGCGGCGGATACCGATCGGATCAGCTCCCGCAGAGGGGCCTGTCGATAACTGGCGAGAGGAAAAGCCCATGACCAGAGTGGCCTTCGTGACCGGCGGCACCCGGGGTATCGGCCGCGCCGTGAGCGCCCGGCTCAGGGCGGCTGGCTACAAGGTGGCGGCGGGGTACGCGGGCAACGAGGTCGCGGCCAATACGGCCGCCAACGAGCTGGGCCTGTTCGTGGTCAAGGGTAACGTATCGTCCTTCGCCGACTGCGCGGCGGCTGTGAAGAAGGTCGAGGCCGAACTCGGCCCGATCGACGTGCTGGTCAACAACGCCGGAATCACCCGCGACGCAGTGCTGCATCGGATGACCGAGGAGCAGTGGAACGAGGTCATCCACGTCAACCTCGCCTCCATCTTCAACATGACGCGCAACGTTATCGAAGGCATGCGCGAGCGCAATTTCGGCCGGATCGTCAACATCAGCTCGATCAACGGCCAAAAGGGCCAGATCGGGCAGACCAACTACTCCGCGGCCAAGGCCGGCATGATCGGCTTCACCAAGGCCCTGGCGCAGGAGAACGCCAAGAAGGGCATCACCGTCAACACCGTGGCGCCCGGGTATGTGGACACCGAAATGGTCAGCGCCGTGCCCAAGCCCGTCCTCGACCAGATCATCGCCGGCATACCGGTGGGGCGCCTGGGCATGGCCGACGAGATCGCCCGCTGCGTCGCGTTCCTGGCGGCCGAGGACGCCGGCTACATCACCGGCGCCACCCTCTCCGTCAACGGCGGCCAGTACATCAGCGGGTAGCCCCTATCTCTTGCGACGCTGCCGAAGCCTCGCCCAGTCAGCCCCCTTCAAGAGAGAGAGCGCCCGGCCTTAACCCCTGAAGCTGTCCTTGGCGGCGCGGACCTCGGCGAAGGCTTCGTAGTCCGGCCGCCCCGGGTGGCGGACGAGGGCGGGCGCGCGCAGGAAGGGGTTGGTCGCCTTCTCCAGGCCGATGCTCGTGGGCACGGTGGGCTCCCCGCGCTGGCGGGCGGCGAAGATCGCTTCCGAGCGCGCTCTGAGGGCCGGGCCGGGGTCGACCGTCAGGGCGAAACGGGCGTTCGAGGCGGTGTACTCGTGGGCGCAGTAGACGGTGGTGTCGTCGGGCAGGGCGGCGAGGCGCTGCAGGCTCGTCCACATCTGCTCGGCCGTCCCCTCGAACAGGCGCCCGCAACCGAGCGCGAACAGGGTGTCGCCAACGAAGGCGATGCGGTCCGCCGCGTCGTAGTAGGTGATGTGCCCGAGCGTGTGGCCGCCGCAGCCGATCACCTGGAACCGTGTCTCGCCCAGGTCGACCACGTCTCCGTCCGCCACCGTTCGGTCGAGCGGCGCGATGCGGGTCACCTCCGCCGGGCCGACGATGGTCGCGCCGGTGGCGGCCTTGATCGCCGCGTTGCCGCCGGCGTGGTCGGGATGCCAGTGGGTGTTGAGGATGAAATCCAGGCCCCAGCCGGCCTCCTTCAGCGCCGCCAGCACCGCGTCGGCGTCAGGAGTGTCGATGCAGGCGGTCTTGCCGCTGGCCTCATCCCTGATCACGAAGCCGTAGTTATCGGACAGGCAGGGGAACTGGCGGACGGTCAGGGTCATGGCGGGCTCGGCGCGGCGGATGGAGCGATGGGCGCCAAGCCTACACCCCCGGCCAGGTTCCCTGAAGCCCTCCGCCGCGCGCGAGGCCCTTCCCCCCCAAGACACCGACGCCGCCTGCCCTTAGAAGGGCGGCACGTGCTAGCAGGAGCGCCGATGCGCCAAGGGGTGCTGGAACTTCGGGAATTCTACGCCACGCCACTGGGCCGGGTGGCGCGCGAGATGGTGTCCCGCAAGGTGGCGGAGGCCTGGGGCGACGCGCGTGGCCTCGATCTGCTGGCGCTCGGCTACGCCACGCCCTTCCTGGATGGTCTGGGCGCCGAAGCCCGCCGCGCCGTCGCGGTCATGCCTGCGGCCCAGGGGGTGGAGTTCTGGCCGGCCGGGGAGCTCAACCGCGCCTGCCTCGCCGAGGAGGGCGCGCTTCCCCTCCCCAACGCCCTGTTCGACCGCGTCCTGGCGGTCCACGCGTTGGAGGAAAGCGACAACCCGCTCGCCCTGCTCGAGGAGATCTGCCGGGTGATGGCGCCCTCGGGGCGCCTGATCCTGGCGGTCACCGCCCGGCACGGCCTGTGGGCCAACGCCGAGAACAGCCCCTTCGGGCACGGGCGGCCGTTCAGCCGCCGGCAACTGGAACGCCTGATCCGCGAGGCGGAGCTGGCGCCGGTCAGCTGGACGCGCGCCCTTTATGCGCCGCCCCTCGGCTGGGCCTCGCGCTGGGCGGAGGGATTCGAGCAGGCAGGCGCCCTGCTCTGGCCGCCATTCGCCGGGGTGATCATGATGGAGGCGATCAAGCAGACCTTCGCCGTCAGGCCAACGGGCCGCGCGGCGCGCGTTCCGGTCCGGGTCCTGCCCGGCTTCGCCCCCGCTCCCGTGGGTCGAAAAGCCCGGCACACCTTGACGGGCGCCAAGATAACGCGGAGCGGCTGACGGTGCGGTCGTCGTTCCGTAGCGCCACCTTCACTCCGACCCGGGGAGGACATATCCCATGAAACTCATTATCGCGGTCATCAAGCCCAGTTGCCTCGACGCCGTGATCGACGCCGTCGCCCACGCCGGCGCGTCGGGGCTGACGGTGACGGAGGTGCGCGGCTATGGCCGCCAGAAGGGCAAGACGGAAGTCTATCGCGGGGCCGAATACGAGGTGCGCCTGGTCCCCAAGGTCCGCCTGGAGATCGCCGCCGCCGACGAGCTGGTCCAGGGCATCATCGCCGCCGCGGCGGGCGCCGCCAACACCGGCAAGATCGGCGACGGCAAGGTCTTCGTTCTCGACCTGGAGTCGGCGCTCCGGATCCGCACCGGCGAGCGCGACGCAGACGCCATCAGCGAATAGGCGCTCCCCGCGCTGGCGCGTTCCGAAAGGTGGGAACCGGTTTTCGGATCAAAACGCGCGTGAAAGCAGGAAACCAGAGCGGCGATCTGATTCCGTCAGATCGGAAACCGGACTAACGTCGACGACTGAGCAGGAAGAGCGCCGCCTCGGCCCGCCAGTTCTCGATCTCCCGCGCCGGGTCCATCGGCCGCGCCGGCTTGCCGGCGGTCAGGGCGGCGGAGGCGTCAATGGAGAGGCCCAGCTCGTCGCAGACCTCTGTGAAATCCCGGACCGTGCACAGGTGGATGTTGGGCGTCGCCCACCAGGGTTCGGGCAAGGCCCCGGTGGTGGGCATCCTCCCATGCAGCAGGAGATCGATCCGCACCCTCCAGTGTCCGAAGTTGGGAAGGGAGACGATCGCCTGGTCCGCGATCCGCAGCAGTTCGCCCAGCACGTGACGGGGCCGCTGGACCGCCTGCAGCGTCTGCGACAGGACCACATAGTCGAAGGCCCGGGCCGGGAAGTAGTCGAGATCGCGGTCGGCGTCGCCCTGCACCACCGCCAGGCCCCGGGCGAGGCACGCCGAGACTCCCTCCGGACTGATTTCCAGGCCCCGACCGTCAACCTGGTTCTCACGCACCAGAAGCTCGAGCAGGCCGCCTTCGCCGCAGCCGACGTCGAGCACCCGCGAGCCCGGCCTGACCAGGCGCAGGATCTCCTTGAAATCTTCGCGTACCGCCTGGCTCACCTGGGCGCGCGGAGGGCCAGAGCGCGTTCCGAAACGTGGGAACCGGTTTTCGGATGAAACGCGCGAAAAAACAGAAAGCTGGAGCGGCGATCTGACTCCATCAGATCGCACCCCGCTCCAGGCCGCAGATTTGGGCCGCCGAAGCCATGAAGCCGCCGAGCGCCTCGCGGAGCACGGGCTCGTCGAGCAGGAAGGCGTCGTGGCCCTTGTCGCTCTCGATCTCCACGAAGCTCGCCCGGGCGCCGGCCGCATTGAGCGCGCGCACGATCGCCCGGCTCTCGACCGTCGGGTAGAGCCAGTCCGAGGTAAAGGAGAACGCGCAGAATCGCACGTCCCGCGCCGGGCGGAAGACGTCGGCCAGCACCCCATCCCGGTTCGCCGCCAAGTCGAAGTAGTCCATCGCGCGGGTGATGTAGAGGTAGGAGTTGGCGTCGAAACGATCGACGAAGCTAGCGCCCTGGTGGCGCAGGTAACTCTCGATCTGGAAGTCGGCGTCGAAGCTCCACGACAGGCCATCCCGCTGCAGCTCGCGCCCGAACTTGCGGTGCAGGGCGGGCTCGGAGAGGTAGGTAATGTGCGCGGCCATCCTCGCCACGGCCAAGCCCTTCTCGGGGCGGACGCCCTGGGCTGCGTAGTCGCCCCCGCGCCAGTCGGGATCGGCCATGATCGCCTGGCGCCCCACTTCGTGAAAGGCGATGTTCTGGGCCGAATGACGCGCGGCGGCGGCGATGCAGACGGCGGCGAACAGGCGCTCGGGATAGTCGGCGGCCCATTGCAGGACCTGCATGCCGCCCATGGAGCCGCCCACCACGGCAAACAGGCGCTCGATCCCGAGCGCCTCCACCAGCATCGCCTGGGCGCGCACCATGTCGGCGATGGTGATCATCGGAAAGGTGAGGCCCCAGGGCCGGCCGGTCGCCGGGTCGATGGACGAAGGGCCGGTGCTGCCCATGCAGCCGCCCACGACGTTCGAGCAGATGATGAAGTAGCGCTCGGTGTCGAGGGGCAGGCCGGGACCCACCAGCGTGCGCCACCAGGCGCGGCGGCCCGTCACCGGGTGGTCCGAGGCCACGTGTTGATCCAGCGACAGAGCGTGGCAGATCAGGATGGCGTTGGAGCGCTCGTCGTTCAGCCGCCCGTAGGTGGTGAAGGCGAGCTGCAGCCCTTCGATGCGGCCCCCTGAGTCCAGCCGAAGAGGCTGGTCCGCCGGAAACGTCATCACGCTCCCGCTGTCCTGATCGGCGCGAAGGGTTTGTTGGAGGGACATGCCGCCGTAGGAGCGGAATCGGCCCGCTCGTGTCAACCCAAAGCGGGGCCCTGAAAGAACTGCGGCCCGGCAGAGCTTTCGCTCTTGCCGGGCCTTGTCTCCTGCCTTCAGTCGGGGGGGGCGAAACAGCAGGCGGGAGACCCCACGAAAACGCCCCCAATGGGGCGCGGTTCCACGACTGATGATATTTTCTTTCGCGGCGCCAGCCGAAGAGCTTCGTTGGCGCGCCATGGATTGCACGGCCACCGAAGGGCAGAGTATGGCAGGCGACATGGGGCGTCTTTGTCGCCGCCCAGCGCCAATCTCGGGACGCCTGATGAGCAACTCCCTGCGCGACCTGGCCGCAGCCGGCCAGGCGGTCTGGCTGGATTACCTCCACCGAAGGATTCTGGAAGACGGCGAATTGAGCCGTCTCATTGAAGCCGATTGCGTCACGGGGCTCACCTCCAACCCGGCCATCTTCCAGAAGGCCATCGGCGACAGCGAGAACTATGACGGGGCTCTGGCGAACCTCATCGCCGAGGCCGACGGCGAGGTGGTCGACCTCTATGAACGCCTCGCCGTGGCCGACATCCAGGCCGCCGCCGACCAGCTTCGTCCTCTGTGGAGTCGGCGGGGAGGCCGCGACGGCTTCGTCAGCCTGGAGGTCTCGCCCCACCTCGCCCACGACACCGAAGGGACCCTGACCGAGGCACGGCGCCTTTGGCGGTCGGTGGACCGGCCCAATCTGATGATCAAGGTGCCCGGCATGCCAGCAGGGGTTCCGGCGATTCGGGCGCTGATCGGGGAGGGGATCAATGTCAATGTGACGCTCCTCTTCAGCGTAGAGGCCTATCTGGCGGTCGCCGAAGCCCACGTGGCGGGGCTGGAGGACCGGCGCGCGGCCGGCGGCGACGTCTCGACCGTCCATGGCGTGGCGAGCTTCTTCGTCAGCCGGATCGACGGCGTGATGGATCCGCGGATCGACCGCCGGCTCGGCGAGGCCTCGCCGGACGAGGCCGCCGCCCTGCGGCGCCTCCGCGGCCGCCTCGCCATAGCCAACGCCAAGGTCGCCTACCAGCGCTACCTGGCGCTGGTCTCGACGCCGCGGTGGCAGGCGCTGGCCGCCGCCGGCGCGGCGCCCCAGCGGCTCCTGTGGGCCTCCACCGGGACCAAGGACCCGGCCTATTCCGACGTTCTCTATGTCGAGAGCCTGATCGGGCCCGATACGGTCGACACCATGCCGCCGGCCACCATGGACGCCTTCCGCGATCACGGCGTGGCGCGCCGGACGCTCACCGAGGCGGCGGACGAAGCCGAGGGCGTGCTGGCGGAGGCCGACCGCCTGGGGCTCGATCTGCCGGGGGCGACCGAATTCCTGGCCCTCGACGGCGTGGACAAGTTTGTCCAGGCCTTCGATGACCTGCTGGGCGCGGTGGCGGCCAAGCGCCAGGCGATCCTGGGCGCGCGCCTCGGGGCCCAGTCGATCGCCGCCGGCGCCCTTGAGCCGAGCCTCGACGCCGCCCTGGCGCGCATGGCCTCCGAAGGCTGGGCCAGGCGCCTTTGGGGGAGGGACGCCAGCCTCTGGCCGGGGGGCGAGGCGGCCCGCTGGCTGGGCTGGCTCGACGCCGCCTCCGGAACGGCGGTCGATCTCGTCGACCTCGAGGCCTTCGGCCAGGCGGTCGCCGAGCGGCGCTTCGCCCACGCGGTGCTGCTCGGCATGGGCGGATCGAGCCTCGGCCCGGAGGTGCTGGCGGAGACCTTCGGCGCGGCCCCCGGCCGGCCGGGCCTGCTGGTCCTGGATTCCACCGATCCCGGCCAGGTCGCCCGCGTCGCCGCCCAGATCGATCCGGCCCGCACCCTGTTCATCGTCGCCAGCAAGTCCGGCTCGACTCTGGAGCCCGACATCCTCCATCGGTACTTTTTCGAGCTGGCCGAGCGAGCCCTGGGTGCGGAGGGGGCCGGCGAGCGCTTCATCGCCATCACCGATCCCCGCTCGAAGCTGGAGGAGACCGCTAGGCGGCAGGGCTTCTGGCGGATCTTCCCCGGCCGGCCCGATGTCGGCGGCCGCTATTCGGTGCTCTCCAACTTCGGGATGGTTCCGGCCGCGGTTCTCGGCCTCGATGTACGTGCGATATTCGAGAGCGTGGCGATGATGGCCCGGACCTGCGGGGCGAGCGCGCCGCCCCTGGCCAATCCGGCCTTCGCCCTGGGCGCCTTGATGGGTGTCGCCGCCGAGGCCGGACGCGACAAGCTCACCCTGATCGCCGACGAGGGGCTGGCCGACTTCGGCGCCTGGCTCGAACAGCTGGTCGCCGAATCGACCGGCAAGCAGGGCAAGGGCGTGATTCCCATCGACGGCGAGCCGCTCCAGCCAGTCGCCGCCTACGGCGCCGACCGCCTGTTCGTCCGCCTGCGCCTGGCGCCATCTTCCGACGCGGCCAAGGGCGACGCAGGCAAGGACGCCGCCGCCGACGCGCTGGAGGCCGCCGGCCACCCCTTGGCGCGGATCCAGGTGGCGGGGCGCGAGGGACTGTTCCAGGAGTTCCTGCGCTGGGAACTGGCCACCGCGGTGGCGGGGGCGGTGATCGGCATCGATCCCTTCGACCAGCCCGACGTGGAAGCCAGCAAGGTCAGGACCCGGGCCCTCACCGACGCCTACGAGGCGGCGGGCGCCACGGCGCCGGAGACGCCGCGTCTGATCTCCGGCGCCCTTCGCCTGTTCACCGACGACGCCAACGCCGCCGCGCTGAGGGCTGCCGCGCCGTCCGCCACGCTCGAGGACTGGCTCGCCGCCCACCTCCGGCGCGCAGGGGCGGGCGACTACATCGCGCTGCTCGCCTACCTGGACCGCAATACAGGCCACATCGCCGTCCTGCGGACCCTGCGCGAGCGACTCGGGCGGGCGTCGCCCGCCGCCACCGTCCTGCAGTTTGGGCCCCGCTTCCTCCACTCCACCGGCCAGGCCTACAAGGGCGGGCCCAACAGCGGCGTCTTCCTGCAGATCACCGCCCGGCCGGCGGCGGATCTGCAGGTCCCCGGCCGGGGCCTCACGTTCGGCGTGGTCGAGGCGGCCCAGGCACGGGGCGATTTCGAGGTTCTCGCCGAACGCGGGCGGCGGGTGCTGCGGGTCGATCTCGGCGACGACGTCGAAGGCGGCCTGGCCCAGCTGGCCTCGGCCCTGGCGCCCGTGCTTGGCTGAACGCCTCGCGGCGCCCGTCCTCCTGGTCGTGGGGGTGTCCGGCTGCGGAAAGTCCACCCTCGGCGCCCGCCTCGCCTCGGCCCTGAACTGGCGGTTCCAGGAGGGCGACGCCCTGCACCCGCCGGCCAATATCGCCAAGATGGCGGCCGGCCAGCCGCTGGGCGACGCCGACCGGCAACCTTGGCTCGCCGCGGTGGCGGCCTGGATCGACGGGCGGCGCGCGACGGGCGAGGCCGGCGTCGTCACCTGCTCGGCGTTGAAACGCGCCTATCGCACCCTGCTGTGCGGGGGGCGGCCCGAGGTGAGGACCGTCTTCCTTAGCGGTTCGCGCGAGCTGATCGCCGGGCGGCTCGCGGCGCGCCCGGAGCACTTCATGCCGGCTTCGCTCCTGGCCAGCCAGTTCTCGGCCTTGGAGCCGCCCGACCGGGAGGAGGGGGCGCTGATCGTCGACGCCGCCATGGACGTCGACGATCAGGTTGCCTGGGTGATCAGAGTCCTGAGCCTGTGAAGCTCGGGCCGCGCGGCGCGCCCCTACGAGAAGCGGGTCGCCAGCTTAGACAGGCTCGCGTCGATCAGCGGATCGCTGGTCGCCCCGGCGATGCGGGCGGCGAACACCGCTTCGGCCGCCTGGGCGGCGAGGTCGGCGGCGGCCGCCTTGACCTCGCTGGCGGCCTGGGCCTCGGCCAGGGCGATCTTGCGTTCGGCCATCTGGGCGCGTCGCCTGACGTCCTCCTCCAGCTTCGCCGCCGCCTCGACCCGCAGCCGCTCGGCGTCGGCCTCGGCGTTGCGGAGCAGTTCCGCGGCGGCTCGTTCGGTCTCGGCGCGCCGTGTCTGGATCTGGGCCAGGAGCGCCTGGGCCTCTTCGCGCAGGCGCTTGGCCTCGTCGAGCTGGGCCTGCACCTTGGCGGCGGCGTCGTCGAGCGCCTTGGCTGCCATGCCCGGCACCTTGGCGCGCCACAGGACGGCGAAGAACGCCACAATGGCGATCAGGATCCAGAATTCGGCGTCCTGGGGATTGAAAAGGAAAGACACCTTTGGCCTCACTTCCTCAGGACGCGGGGGCGGCGGTGAGCGCCCGCTCGACCTCGGCTCTGTCGGCCTGCGTTCCGGTGAGCCGGGCGATCATTGCCTGGGCTGTCTCCACCGCGATCTCGCGGACGTGCGCCATAGCATCGGCGCGCGCCGAGGCGATGCGCGCCTCGGCGGCGGTCAGGGCCTGGGCGAGTTTCGCCTCTTCCTGCGCCTGGCGCTCGACCGCGGCGGCCTTGGCCTGAGCCTGGGCCTCGGCCGCGACTCTCTGGGCCCTGGCTCTCGCCGCCTCCAGCTCGCCCGCCGCCGCCGCGAGTTCGGCGTTGGCCGCGTCACGGGCGCGCCGGGCGTCGCCGATGTCGCCGGAGATCTTGTCCTCGCGCGCATTGATCGTCCCGCCCACGGCGGGCACGAAGACGCGGCTGAACAGCAGGTAGAGCACGCCGAAGATGATCAGGATCCAGACCATCTGGCCTGGCCACTGACTTACGTCGAACTGCGGCAGTCCGCCGGAACCGCCCTTCTCCGCGGCGGAGGCGGCGACGGCCGCTGCTGTCGCGGGATCGGCCATGCCGGGTCTAGACCTTCACGAAGAGGATGACGAAGCCCATGACCAGCCCGAAGATGCCCATGGATTCGGCCAGAGCCATGCCGAGGAACAGCCACACGCGCTCGCCGGCGGCGGCGGCGGGGTTGCGGATCGCGGCTTGCAGATAGTTCCCGAACAGGATGCCGAGGCCGGCGCCGGCGCCGATCAGGCCGGTCATCGCCAGGCCCGCGCCGATGTATTTGGCGGCAATTTCGTTCATTGGAGAAGGGTCCTTGAGGTCTGTTGTTGAAAACTAGTGGCCGTGATCGAGATTCACGACTTCGTTGAGGTAGACGCAGGTCAGGGCGGCGAACACGAAGGCCTGCAGGAAGGCGACGACGAATTCCAGCGCGAGCAGGGCGACGATCACCAGGAAGGAGATCACCGAGCCGATCAGGCCGAGCTTGGCCAGGCCTGCGCCTTCGAGGCCGAAGAGGCCGAGGCCGATGACGAAGCTGGCGAACATGTAGGTCACCACGTGACCGCCGAGCATGTTGCCGAACAGTCGCATCGCCAGGGTGAGCGGGCGCACCGAAAAGGAGATGAACTCGATGAACATCATCGGGATGGCGACACCCAGCGGCATGCCCGGGGGAAAGAACAGCTTGAAGAAGCCGAGCCCGTTCCGCGCGAAACCCACGACCAGGACGATGGTGAAGGTCATCACCGCCAGCGCCGCCGTCACCGCCAGCTGGGATGTGACCGCGAATCCGCCCGGGGCAAGGCCGATGAGGTTCAGCATGGCGATCAGCAGGAACAAGGTGAACACGAACGGCAGGAATGGACGCCCCCGGTCGCCGATGATGCCGCCGGTCAGCGTTCCGTCGACCATGTTGTAGAGCATCTCGGCCAGGGCCTGCAGCCGCCCCGGCACGATCTGCCGGCGCGCCGAAGCGAAGAAGAAGCCGCTGATCAGGATCGCGGCGATCAGCATGAACAGGACAGAATTGGTGATCGACATGTCGAGCATCCCCAACCCCGGAACGGGGATGGGGGGCAGGTCCACCACCTTGTGGACCAGGAACTGCTCCATCGGCTCGATAGCGGCCATCGGTCTTCTTCTAAGTCCTCACACCTCTAGATCGTCACTCGTCTTCGTCGTCGTCCGGAACCGCGGCGAGGGGGCTCGCCTTGACTTCCGTCCGTGCGCTCAGCCGGGACGCAGTCCGGACCGTCGACACGATCGACAGTCCCGCACCGATCAACAGCCCGAGCACCAGGCCCCAGGGACTGGTGTGAGCAAAGTGATCGACGAGCCATCCCAGGCCGATTCCGCCCAGGACCCCGCCGATCATCTGGCCCAGGAGGCGGTAGCCGGCTCCGGCCTCGCCCATGCCGGAAGGCGCCTTCCGGCGTCCGGCTTCGAACGAAGCCAGATCCGAGTCGAGCCTCGCCAGCGGATCACGCCCCTCGTGGCCGGAATTCGGGTCGGACGTTACGGGCTTTTTCATCGAGCCTCGTTGTTTCCCACCTCGGCCCGGCCAAGTCGCGGCGGAACCTATAGAGGCGGGTGCGGTGCGTCAAGAACCGCGAGGACACAAGTTAAGTTTCTGGTTTTGCTGTATATTCCGCGCATCCGCGGCCGTCCTTGCCCGATCGGTCGCGGGCCCCGGCCTATCGCGCCGCCAGCGCCTCCGCCTGGCGAAGGTCCACCGACACCAGCTGCGAGACGCCTTTCTCGCGCATGGTGACGCCATACAGTCGGTCCATCCGCGACATGGTCAGCGGGTTGTGCGTGATGGTCAGAAAGCGCGTCGAGGCGCGTCGCCGCATTTCGTCCAGAAGATCGCAGAACCGCTCGACATTAGCGTCGTCCAGGGGCGCATCGACCTCGTCCAGCACGCAGATCGGCGCCGGGTTGGCCAGGAAGACGGCGAAGATCAGGGCGACGGCGGTCAGGGCCTGTTCCCCGCCGCTCATCAGGCTCATCACCGCCATGCGCTTTCCCGGCGGGCAGGCCATGATTTCCAGTCCCGCTTCCAGGGGATCGTCCGATTCGACCAGGCGGAGTTCCGCCGACCCGCCTTCGAAGAGGGTAGTGAACAGATCGCGGAAGTGGCCGTGGATGACGGTGAAGGCGGAGGTCAGGCGCTCGCGCCCCTCGGCGTTGAGCTCGTCGATGGCCTGGTGCAGCCGCTTGAGGGCGCCGGCCAGGTCGGCTCGCTCCTCGGCCATGGCCGCCAGCCGCGCGCCGACCTCGGCGGCCTCGTCCTCGGCCAGCAGATTCACGGCGCCCAGGGTGTCGCGGTCCCGCTCGAGGGCCGCCAGGTGGGTCTCGACGCCGGCAATGCCTGTGGGCAGAGCCACGGCCTCGGCCGACAGCATTTCGCCGAGCGCCTCCGGGGCCAGTCCGGCGGCGTCCCAGATCGCCTGGGCGTGCTCCTCCACCCGGGCCACGGCGCTCTCCAGCCTCGCCTCGGCCCCGGCGCGCGCCTCGCGGGTGTCGGCGACCCGAGCCTCGGCCGCCCTTGCCGCCCGGTCGGCCTCCAGGCGGCGTGTCTCGGCCGCGGCCAGGGCGTCGGCGGCGTGCGCTTTGCGCGCCTCGGCGGCGGCCCGCTCGTCGAGAAGGCGCAGTCGCCGGCTCTCGATCCCGGGGGCGGCATCGCGAGCGGCGCCGAGCGCCTGCTCCGCGTCCTTCCGCTGCTGCGCCAGCTCGCTCCGGCGCCGCTCGCCCGCCTGGGCGCGCCGCGTCCAGTCGGCCTGGTCCCGGGTTAGAGAATCGCGGCGCCGCAGCCTGCCGTCCCGCACGCCGACTTCCCGGTCCAGGGCCGCCCGGGCCTGGAAGGCCGCCTCGCGCACGCGGCCGGCAGCGCCGCGCACAAAAGCGAGGCGTTCGGTCCCGACGCTGTCGGCTGGGACCGCCGCCACGACCGCCTCCGCCTGTTCCGCGTCCGCCTTGGCGTTGTCGGCCTCGCCCTGCAGCCTGGCGATCGTCTCGTCGAGAGAGACGGCGCGCGCTTCGCGTTTCGCGCCCTCGCGCTGCAGGCGCTCGACGGTTTCGCGGGCGCGGGCCAGGTCGAGTTCGGCGGCCCGCGGTCGGCCGCGGGCGGCGGCCACCGCCTGGGCCGCCACCCCCAGGGTCTTGGCCGCGGCCTCGTGGCTCGCCCGGGCCTCGGCGGCGCGCGGCCTCAGGTCGGCGATCTCCGCTTCCAGGACGGCAAGGCGGGTCTTCTGCTCCAGGCGCACCTGTGCGGGCCGCGGCGCATCGGCCGTCGCCGTGAAGCCGTCCCAGCGCCAGAGATCGCCCTCCCGCGACACCAGCCGGGCGCCCGGTGGCAATTGCGACTGCAGGCGCGCGCCGTCGCCGCGCTCTACGAGCCCGGTGAAGGCCAGTCGGGCGGCGAGCTCCGGCGGCGCGGAGATCGAGGGCGCGAGCGGCGTCACGCCCTGCGGCCACGCCGGCGGCGGCGCTTCGCGTCCGCTCCAGAAGCTCGGCGCCTTGGGGTCAAGCGCCGCGCCGAGGTC
>JAQGIW010000096.1 GCA_028290905.1 Caulobacteraceae bacterium
GCCGCCTCCACGCAGCTTACCGCCCCCGCCCTGTAACGCCCGATCGCCTCCACGATCCGCGCCATCCGTACCTCCGCATGCATGCGATCCCTCCGGCCGAAACCGGACAAATCGTCTGCTACGAAAAGCGGACATATCGTGTGCTACCTACAAGCGTGAAAAATCTCCATTGACTTTGCTCCAGATATATTTCATAATGCAATATTCTGCTCTATTTCCCGCGGCGGCCGGTAACTCGCCGTCAACCCCGCCTCCCGCCCGTTTCGCCTCCAATTGCCCGAACCACCTACCTCCCTAGAAAAAACTTATAGAAATCAACAGCTCAAACCGCCGGTATCGTTCCTCCACCTGCCAAAACCCTGCCAAGCACCTGCCCAATGCCGCCCAGCGCCTGCCGGCGACCAGCCCTCAGAGGGCCGCGGACCCGCCGGGACCCGCCAGGACCCTGCCCGCGGCCTGCCGGAACCTGCCGAAAACCTGCCTGCCGCCCTCGCCACCGCGGCCGGCGGTCATCCTCCGGAACGGCGATATTGCCCCGGCGCCGTCATTCCCATATCGATTTTCGCCACAGGCCGTGGGTAGGGTTTGAAGACCGGGTACGAGAGCCTTCGTCGGGGCCGGACGAGGATAGCGGGAAGAGGAAGCGACATGCTGGACAAGGTCGACGCCCTGGAGGCCTTTCGCGCCGAGGCGCGGGCCTGGCTCGAGGACAACGTCCCCACGTCCCTGCGCGGCGATCCCGACAAGGTGCTGGACGCCTTCATGTCGGGCGAGAAGCCGACCGGCGACTTCGACCTGTGGCGGCGGCGGATGGGCGAGAAGGGCTGGGGCGCCCCGACCTGGCCCAAGGCCTACGGCGGCGGTGGCCTGAGCGCCGCCGAAGCCCGCGTGCTGGCCCAGGAGATGGCCGACATGGGCGTCGCCAATCCCATCGTTGGCATGGGGACCAGCATGTTCGGCCCTACCCTGCTGGAGTACGGCACGGAGGACCAGAAGCAGCGCCACATTCCCGCGATCGTCCGCGGCGAGCTGCGCTGGTGCCAGGGCTATTCGGAGCCGGGCGCTGGGTCCGACCTCGCGTCGCTGCAAACCAAGCTGGAGGACGCCGGCGATCACTGGGTGGTCAATGGGCAGAAGATCTGGACCTCGGGGGCGCAGTGGGCCGACTGGTGCTTCTGCCTGGTGCGGACGGACACCAGCAAGAAGCACGAGGGGATCAGCTTCGTCCTCATCAACATGCGCCAGCCGGGGGTGGAGACCCGCCCGATCAGGCTGATCGCCGGCAACTCGCCATTCTGCGAGACCTTCTTCACGGGCGCCCGCGTCGAGAAGAACGACATGGTCGGGCCGTGGAACGGCGGCTGGACGGTGGGCAAGCGCCTCCTTCAGCACGAACGCTCGGGCCAGGGCGGCGGCAGGGTGATGGGCGGCGGCGCGCGGCTGCCCGACCTGTTCGAGACCTATTGGGGCGACGCCGACGGCCAAGACGACGTCCGCACACGGATGGTTGCCAACATGGTCGAGGCCAAGGCCCACGCCCTGACCATGCAGCGGGCCGTCAACGACGCCCGCGGCAATCTCAATCCCAGCGCCACCACCTCGATCATGAAGAACTCCGGCACCCGCATAGGCCAGGAGAAGGCCGAACTGACGCTGGAGATGATGGGCGCCCAGGGCCTCGGCTGGGACGGCGACGACTTCACCGCAGACGAGCGGGCCGCAGTGCGCAACTGGCTCTCCGGCAAGGCGACGACGATCTACGGCGGCTCCTTCGAGATCCAGAACAACATCATCTCCAAGCGCATCCTGGGCCTTCCGGACCCGACGAAGTCGGCATGAGACGCACCACCGTGCTGGAAAGACTGATGCATGGCTGATTTCGGCGGCGACGACATCGAGGCCTTTCGCGCCCAGGCGCGGGACTGGTTGAGGACCCACTTCCCCCCATTGCTCAAGGGTAGGGGCGGTTTCATGAATGGCGAGGGCGGCGCCTCCGCCAGCGCCGACATTCGCGCCTGGACCAAAGCCATGGGCGAGACCGGCTGGGGCGTTCCCACCTGGCCCAAGGCCTATGGCGGCGGCGGATTGTCGACGGCCCAGGCCCGGGCGCTGCAGCAGGAGATGAACGCCATCGGGGCCTGGAACCCGATCGGCGGCATGGGCGTGATGATGTTCGGCCCGACGCTGCTGGAGTACGGGAACGAGGCCCAGAAGCAGCGCCACATTCCCTCGATCGCCCGCGGCGAGATCCGCTGGTGCCAGGGCTTTTCGGAACCGGGGGCCGGCTCCGACCTGGCGTCGCTGCAGACCAAGTGCGAGGACAAGGGCGACCACTGGCTGGTCAACGGCCAGAAGGTCTGGACGTCCGGCGCCCAGTGGGCCGACTGGTGCTTCGCCCTGGTGCGCACGGACCCCTCGAAGAAGCATGAAGGCATCTCCTTCCTCATCTTCGACATGCGCACGCCCGGCGTCGAGGTTCGCCCGATCAAGCTGATCGCCGGCGCGTCGCCGTTCTGCGAGACCTTCTTCACCGATGTGAAGGTCCCCAAGGAAAACCTCGTCGGCCCGCTGAACGGCGGCTGGGCCATCGGCAAGCGCCTGCTGCAGCATGAGCGAAGCGGCATCTCCGGCGGCGGCGGCGCGGGCGCGCGGGGCGGCGGCATGTTCGGCGTCGGCGGATCGCCGGCGGAACTGGCCCTGGAATATGTGGGCGTCGACGACGCCGGCAGGATCGCCGACAGCGACCTCGGCGCCCGGGTCGTCGCCCACGAGATGGACGCCAAGGCGTTTCAGCTGACGGCGATGCGGACCGTCCAGGAATCGCGCTCAAACCAGGGACCGTCCGCGGCGACCTCGATCATGAAGAACGCCGGTACGAAGGTCGGTCAGGACCGGGCCGAGCTGATCATCGAGATTCTCGGCCATCAGGGCCTGGGCTGGGAGGGCGCCGGCTTCTCAGCCGAAGAGCTGTCCTTCGTCCGCGGCTGGCTCGGCGGCAAGGCGACCACGATCTTCGGCGGCTCGGCCGAGATCCAGAGCAACATCATCTCGAAGCGGATCCTGGGACTTCCCGATCCCCTCGCCTCCTAATAGCGTCCAGCCAGACAACACCTAGCAAGACCAGGAACTAGACCGACATGGCCGTACTGACCGAAGAACAATCGATGCTGCGGGACGCGGCGCGCACCTGGACCCGCGAGAAGTCGCCAGTGTCCGCCTTCCGCAAGGTGCGCGATTCCGGAGCGCCGCTGGGCTATGACCCCGCCGCCTTCGCCGAGATGGCCGAAATGGGCTGGGCGGGCGTAATCATCCCCGAAGGCTACGGCGGCTCGGACTTCGGCTATCTGAGCCTGGGCCTGATCCTCGAGGAGACGGGCCGCACCCTCACCGCCTCGCCGATCCTGAGCTCGGCCCTCGCCGCCGCCAGCGCCGTCATCCTGGGCGGGACCGAGGCCCAGAAGGAGGCCTGGCTGCCGAAGATCGCCTCGGGCGAGGTCGTGGCCACCCTGGCGGTGGACGAGGGCGCCCACCACCGGCCCAGCCATGTGAACACCAAGGCCGCCAAGACCGGCGCAGGCTACACCCTCTCCGGGACCAAGACCTTCGTGCTCGAAGGCATGGCCGCGGGCCTCTTCGTCGTCTCGGCGCGCACCGCCGGAGCGGACGGCGACAAGGAGGGAATCAGCCTGTTCCTCGTGCCGGCGGACGCCAAGGGCGTCAGCCGCAAGGCCCTGAAGCTGGCCGACTCCCGTGGCGCGGCCAAGGTCGTCTTCGAGAACGTCGAGGTAGGCGCCGACGCCCTGCTGGGCGCCGAGGGCCAGGGCTGGGACCTGCTGGAAAAGACGCTCGACCGCGCCCGCGCGGGTCTCGCCGCCGAGATGCTCGGCTCGGCCGTCCAGGCTTTCGAGACCACCCTCGACTACCTCAAGACCCGGGTGCAGTTCGGCCAGGTGATCGGCGCCTTCCAGGCCCTGCAGCACCGGGCGGCCAAGATGTTCACCGACCTGGAGCTGGCGCGCTCCTGCGTCGAGGCGGCTCTGACCGCCATCGACAACGACTCGCCCGACGTCCCGGAGCTGGTCTCCCTGGCCAAGGCCAAGGTCGGCGACACCCTGCACCTCGTGTCCAATGAGATGGTCCAGATGCACGGCGGCATCGGCATGACCGACGCCCACGACGCCGGCCTCTACCTCAAGCGCGCCCGGGCCACGGAAGCGACCTACGGCGGTCAGGCCTACCACCGCGACCGCTACGCCCGCCTCCACGGGTATTGATAGCGGAGGGCGTCAGCCCTTCTTGCCCCCGCTTGGGGTCTTGCCGGGGGTGACGATAAAGCTCGAAGCGGCCGGAGGCGCCTTGGCCTTCGGTTGCTTGGTCTTGCGGATTTCCTTGTTGCCGTGCTGACCCTTGTTGGCCATGGAGCCTGTCCTTTGCTGGGCGGATCGCGCCGGTCTCTCGAGAACGGCCTGAGCGGCCGGGGGCCTCCGTTCGGGATCAGAAGTAGCCAGCCTCGCCTTCCACCCTGACCTGGACGACGCGGCCCTGGCCGATGGCGGCGCGGGCCAGCTTCGTCGCCGAGGCGACGACCTCGGCCTTGTCGCGCGCCCGGTTCGAGAACCGGCCCTCATGCTCGACAGCCCAGGCCCCATCGTGCCTGACGATCCGAAAGATTAGGGCTGACATGAAGGGGCTCCGCGGCCGATGATCGTCGGCCCCCGGACTATGCGCTCTTTCCGGCTCAAAGGCGAGCGTCTGGCGTTCCCCGGTAGCGCAAAGCTCGTTCCGCGTGTATGGCGCTTTGAGTCCGAATTACGGGAGGGCGACGCAGCGTGGTCCGCGTCCTGCCGCGCAGGCGCCTGGGCGCCCTCGTGGTCGCCATGGCGTCGTCGTTCCTCCTCCCCGCCGCCGCGGCGGGGCAGGACCGACCGGTGACGGGCGCTCTCGCGGCCACGGCGGCCATGGCGCCTCTCCCGGCCGGCGACTATCGCATCGGTCCCCTCGACAAGCTCAACATCGTGGTCTTCCAGGTGAAGGACCTGTCGGTGGACGACCTGCAGGTCGACGCCAGCGGCCAGATCCTGTTGCCGCTGATCGGCGCCCTACAGGCCAAGGGCAAGACTACCGCCGAACTCTCCGCCGAGATCGCGGACCGGCTGGGCGAGCGCTACCTCCAGTCGCCTCAGGTGTCGGTGACCGTGGCGGAGGCGGCGAGCCAGAAGGTCAGCGTCGAGGGCGCGGTCAACGACGCCGGCGTCTTCGAACTCAAGGGCAGGACGAGCCTGCTGGAGGCTGTCGCGCGCGCGAAGGGCGTCTCCAAGGCGGCCAACGCCCACCGCGTGGCCATCGTGCGGAACGTCGATGGCTCGCCGCACGCCGCGACCTTCGATCTGGCCGCGATCAGCGCCGGAAAGGCGCGGGACCCGGAGGTGATCGCCAACGACGTGGTCATCGTCGACACCTCGCGCTCCAAGTCGTTCTGGCACGGGATGGTGGAGGTGTTTCCCGCCTTCTACCTCTTCACCTTCCTCTAGCGTGGACGGACCGCACACCCCGCGATGACCAAACCCGATGTCCAGAACAGCGGTCCGCGTCGTCGGCCCACCCGCCTGGCGAGCACGGCGCCGGCGGCTGCGGCGACGACGAGCTGGGGCCAGATCGCCTGGGAGGCCCGGACCCGGACCGAGGACGACGCCGGGCGGATCGACATCGCCGCGCTCTGGCGCATCGGCGTCAAGCACGCTGCGATCATCGCCCTGAGCCTCGCCACGGCTCTCGCCTTGGGCGCCGCCGTCACCCTGCTCACCCGGCCGATCTACACGGCCCGGACCACGCTGCAGATCGACCGCGAAACGCAGAAGGTGGTGAGCGCCGGCGAGCAGACACCCTTCGACAACTACAGCGACGAGTTCTTCCTGACGCAATATGGCCTGCTGCATAGCCGCGCCCTGGAGGCCCGGGTCGCGGAGAGCCAGGGCCTCGCCGCCGACGACGCCTTCATCAGGACCATGACCGGAAGGGCGCCCGGCGAGGCGGGCAGGTCGCTGAACGCCGAGACGCGCCGCCAGGCGGTGCTGGAGCTTCTGAAAACCCACGAAGGCGTCACGCCCCAGCGCGGGTCACGCCTGGTGTCGGTCACCTTCAGCAGCCCCGACCCGGGCCTTTCTGCGCGGATCGCCAACGCCTTCGCGGAGAACTTCATCGCCTCCGCCCTCGACCGCCGCTTCGAGTCCTCCTCCTACGCCCGCGACTTCCTCGAAAAACGGCTGGCCCAGGTCAAGGCCAGGCTTGAGCGGAGCGAGCGGGACCTGGTTTCCTACGCGGCCAGCCAGCAGATCATCCAGCTCCCCGCCACAGGCCAGCCCACCCAGGCGGAGGCCGGTCCCTCCCTCGCGGCGGCGAACCTGGAATCATTCAACACCGCCCTGGCCACCGCCCGGGCCGAGCGGATCAAGGCCGAGCAGAACTGGCGCCTGGCCCGGGCGGCCGGCGGCGTGGGCCTGAGCGACATCCTGCGGAGCCCGACGATCCAGATCCTCAGTCAGGAGCGCGCCAAGCGTATCGCCGAGTATCAGGACAGGCTGCGGATCTTCAAACCCGACTATCCCGAGATGGCGCAGCTGAAGGCGCGGATCGACGAGACCGACCGTCAGATCGCCCAGGAGGCCGGAACAATCCGGCAGTCGCTGCGGGCGCAGTACGAGGCGGCCCTCGCCAACGAGCAAGCCCTCGCCTCCCAGGTCGACGCCCTGAAGTCCGCCGTCCTCGATCTGCGCGGCCGCAGCATCCGCTACACGATCCTTCAGCGCGAGGTCGACACCAACCGGACCCTCTATGACGGCCTGCTTCAGCGCTACAAGGAAGTCGGCGTGGCCGGCGGGGTCGCCGCCAACAACATCTCCATCGTCGATCGCGCCGATAGGCCCCTGACCCCCTCCGAACCCCGGCCGCTGCTCAACATGGCCCTGGCGGCTCTGGTCGGCGGCGCGGTCGGCGTCGGCCTCGCCTATCTGCGGGAGGGGTTCGACCAGGCCATTCGCGCGCCGGCGGACGTCGAGGCGGACCTGCCCCTGCTGGGCGCCATCCCCCTGCTGAAGGGGTCCCTCGGCCCGAAGGAGGCGCTGGCCGATACGCGCTCGCCGCTCGCCGAAGCCTATCACTCCCTGCGCTCCGCCCTGCAGTTCTCCACTCCCGACGGCCTGCCCAAGACCCTGATGATCACGAGCCCGGCGCCAGGCGGCGGCAAGACGACGACGGCGTTCGCCGTGGCGCAATACGTGGCCAGGCTCGGCTTTCGCGTACTGTTGGTCGACGCCGACCTTCGCAATCCTTCGCTGCGCGGGCTCATGGGTCTCGAGGGGGCGGTCGGGCTCAGCAGCCTTCTGACGGGGGCGGCGGTCCTCGAGGAAGCCGTTCAGCCGACGGAGCTCGCCAATCTGTTCGCGGTCACCGCCGGACCGCCCGCGCCCAACCCGGCCGAACTGCTGTCGGGCCTGCGGCTGCCGATGCTGGTCGCGGAGGGCGGGGCGGTGTTCGACATGATCGTCTTCGACGGACCACCGATCATGGGGTTGGCCGACGCGCCGATGATCGGAGCGGTCGTGGCCGCGTGCCTTCTCGTCATCGAGTCCGGTCGCACCACCCGCGCCCAGCTTCGCCAGTCCCTGCGCCGGATGTCGATCGCCGGCGTGCACATCGTGGGCGGGGTGCTGACCAAGTACAGGGCGCGTCGCGACACCTACGGCTACGAATATGGGTACGGTTACGACTACGCCTACGGCCATGCCGCGACTCAGGGCGCGCCGGCGGCCGGCTCGCGCGCCGTCGCCGCTCTGGTGGCGCGCGCCCGCCGGCTTGTCGCCCGTTAGATCCTGATGAGGGCCACCGTCAGGAGGCTGGACGCGGCCCTGGCCTTGATGGCCGCCGGCCTCGCTCTTCTGATCGTGCGGTCCGCTCTCACCAGCCCCGATGCCCCGGATGGTCCGGCAAGCCCGACCGGCCTGGCGAGCGATCCCTTGGACCTGCCGGCCCTGAGGGACCTGGGGTTGCGGCTGGATCGGCGGGGCCGCCTCGCCGAAGCGGACGCCATCCTCGGTTTCGTGGGCGGCCGCACATGGCGGGACGGGCCGACACAGGTCTGGCTGCTGCGCCGTCGGCTGGACCAGGGCCGCTACCCGGAGGCGTTCGAAAGCGCCGATTCCCTGCTGCGCCGCGACGCCGACGGAACCACCCGGCCCAACCTGTTCCCCCTGCTCATCGCCGCCGCCGCGGACGCCCGGACGCGGCCGGCGCTGGTGGAGCGGCTGGCGGCGGCGCCCTGGTGGCGCGGGGACTTCCTGCGCGCCCTGGGCGTGCAAGGCGACGTCGCGGGCGCCCGGGTGCTGTTCTCCGCCCTGGCGCGCGGCACGGGGCCTCTGGCTCCCGACGACTACGCCCCCTTCATCAATCGTCTGGCGAGCGCCGGTGACTACGAGGGCGCCTACGGCGCCTGGCGTTCGATCGCGCGGCCCGCCGACCCGGCTGTCCCGGTCTTGCGGGACGGAGACTTCACCGCCGGCTCCGACCACACCCCCTTCACCTGGAGCACGGCGGCCGGGGCGGGCGCCTCCAGCGAGGCGGGAGCGGCCCCAAGCGGACCGGCCGTTCGGGCGCTCCGGGTCGACTACGACGGCTATTCGTCGCCGGGCCTTCCCGCCCAGCTCCTCGTCGACGCGCCCCGCCGATACAGTGTCAGCTGGGTGGAACGGATTGAACCGCCCGGCCCCGAACGCCTGTCCTGGCGCGTGCGCTGCGCCGACACCAATCAGGTCCTCGCCCGCGCCGCGCCGGCCGTCGCCGGCTGGCGCGAAGCGATGATGACCGTCGCGACGCCCGCCTCAGGTTGCGCCGCCCAATGGCTCGAACTCGCCGCCGAGCCCGGAGAGCGGCGAGCGGCGGTCACCGCCTGGTTTGCCGCCTTCCGGCTTCAGCCGGTTCCTGAGAGCGCGTTCCGAAAAGTGGGAACCGGCTTTCGGATCAGACGCGCGCAAAAACAGAACCTGGAGCGCCCATCTGATTCCATAACATCGGCGCCGCTCCAGAAGGGTCATCGCGCCCCGGCGCCGCTGAGGAGCGCCCAGACGGTGCGCGCGCAGATCTCGACATCCAGGGCGAACGAACACTTCTTCAGGTAGAAGAGATCATGAACGAGCTTGACCCGGGTCTCGGCCAGGTCGGCGGCATACCCCGCCCTCACCTGGGCCCAGCCGGTGATGCCCGGCCGCATCAACTGGCGATAGGCGAAGGCCGGCGCCTCGCGGGCATAGGCCTCGGCCAGGGCGGGCTGTTCCGGCCTGGGGCCGACGAGGCTCATCTCCCCGATCAGCACGTTCCACAGCTGCGGCAGTTCGTCGAGATGATAGCGGCGCAGCCAGCGGCCCAGCGGTGTGACGCGCGCATCCCCGACCACGGTGGCGGTCTGGCCCCCCGCCTCCCCAGGCCGCATGGTCCGCAACTTCAGGATCATGAACGGCCTGCCTCCCAGGCCCACACGCACCTGGCGGAAGAACACGGGCTTGCCCATCGTCAGCAGGATGGCCGCGCCCGCGGCTATGACGACCGGCAGCGCCAGCGGCGCCACGGCCAGGCTCACCAGGATATCGAACAGCCGCTTGCCGCTCCGCCGCCAGGTCGGCCTGCCGCTCGGAAGATCGGGGACCAGCGGCTCGACGCCGGCGTCGAGGCTCGCCGGCGAGACGGGACTGCGCCCGCCGCTCAAGCGGGGGCCACCAGCCGTCCCAGGACCGTTCGCAAGGCGGACCGCCAGTGGGGCGAGGGGCGGCCAAGAAGGGTCCAGGTCGAGGTGTTGTCGAGCACGCTGAACGCCGGGCGCCGGGCCGGAGTCGGATAGTCCTCGGTGCGGATCGGCAGAACCCTGGGTTCGCCTTTCAGCAGCCCGGCGGCGTGGGCGTCTTCGCCGATGGCCTGGGCGAAATCGTACCACGAGGCCACGCCGGCGTCGGTGTGATGATGAATACCCTCGGCGCCCGCCAGGCAGAGGCCCCAGAGAGTCTCGGCCAGGGTGGTGGCGGAGGTCGGCGTGCCGATCTGATCGGCCACGACCCGCACCTCTCCTCGCTCGGCCATCAGGCGAAGCATGGTCTTGAGGAAGTTGCCGCCGTGGGGCGAATAGACCCAGGCGGTGCGCAGGATCAGGGACTTCGGCGCGGCCGCCTGAACGGCGATCTCGCCGTCCCTCTTCGACGCGCCGTAGACGCCCAGCGGCGCGGGCGCGTCATCGGGACGGTAGGCGCGGCTCGCGTGGCCGTCGAAGACGAAGTCGGTGGAGACGTGGGCGAAGCGGGCGCCGACCTCGACGGCGGCGCGGGCGAGGTGCTCGGCCCCGTCGCGGTTCACGGCCCAGGCGATCTCCGGCTCGGCCTCGGCGCGATCGACCGCCGTGTAGGCGGCGGCGTTGAGGATCAGATCCGGGCTCGACCGTTTCACCGCGGCCCGCACCGCGTCGAAGTCCCGGATGTCCAGCTCGAGTTCAGAAATCGCCTCGACGGCCCAGCCGTCGGGGGGCGCGGCCATCAGCTCGGTAGCCAGTTGCCCGCCCGCTCCGGTGACCAACGCCTTCATGCGACCCCTCCGACTCTCGTGTGCCTAGCCCGCCCGCGCATGGGCCCGCAAGGCCCGGCCGCAAGCGCGTGTCTATTTCTTGGCAATCGATTTCCTGGGCGCAATCGGCTAGTCGCAAGCATGTGCCACTAGCCGGCGCCCGTTCGGGATGGCCCGCCCGTGGATCAACAGTTTTGGAGCAGGGGTTGAGCCTACCGAACCACGGTGATGCGCGCGCGCGATCGTCCGCCAGAAGAGCAGGCGGTTGGCGATTGGCCGGCGCCATCGTGGTCGTGGTCCTGGTGGCGCTGGCGATCGCCGTGGCGCTCACCTATTGCGCCCGAAGCCCTAAGCCGGGCGCCGCGGCGGCCGGCAGCGCGGGCGGTCACGGGCGCAGCGGAGGCGGAGCCCCTGGTGGGAGCGCCGGCGGGCGCCCGCCGGTCACGGTCGGCGTCGCCAGGGCCGCGCTCGGCGATATACCGATCACCGTCAGCGCGCTCGGCACGGTTACGCCGGTCGCCACCGTGCAGGTGCAGGCCCGCGTTTCGGGGATGCTCGACCGCGTCGGCTTCAAGGAGGGCCAGGTCGTTCGCAAGGGTCAGGTGTTGGCGCAGATCGATCCGCGCCCGTTCCAGGCGGCGCTCGACCAGGCTGTGGGCCAGCTTCGACGCGACGAGGCGCTGCTGGCCAACGCCAAGCTCGACCTGCAGCGGTATGCGGCCCTGCGCGCCCAGGACTCCATCGCCGTCCAGGCTTACGACACCCAGGTGGCCCTGGTGAATCAGGACGAGGGTACGGTCAGGACCGACCGGGCGGCGGTGGACACCGCTCGGTTGAACCTGGAGTTCGCCCGCGTGACCTCGCCGGTGACCGGCCGGGTGGGCCTGCGGCAGGTGGATCCCGGCAACCAGATCACCGCCAACCAGTCGACGCCGTTCACGGTCGTCACCCAGCTCGACCCGATCACCGTGGTCTTTTCCATCCCCGAGACGGCCATCGGGCCTATCGCCAGCCACGGCGCGTCCGGCCTGTCCGTTACGGCCTTCGATCGGGCCGGCGGAACCGCCCTGGCGACGGGCAAGCTGCTCACCCTCGACAACCTGATCGATCCCACCACCGGAACGGTGAAGGCCAAGGCGACGTTCGGCAACGCGGGGGGGGCGCTGTTTCCCAACCAGTTCGTCAATGTGACCGTCCTCGTGGACATCCTCAGAAACCAGGTGGTGGTTCCAACCACGGCGGTCAGGCATGGCCCGCAGGGCGATTTCGTCTGGGTGCTGCGGGCGGACCGCACCGCCACCGTGCGCCCGGTGCGGGTCGGCCCGGGGACCGCCGAGACCGTCTCCCTGGTCTCGGGGCTGGCGGTCGGCGAAACGGTGATCACCGACGGCGGCGACCGCCTGCGGGAGGGGGCCAAGGTGAACCTGCCAGGCCAGGCCGCCCCCGGCGCAGGCGGTTCCGGCCGGACCGGACACGGACAAGGCGCCGGCGGCCACCGTCACCGCGGCGCCTCCGGAGCCCCGGCCGGATCGCCGGCGGCCGCGCCGGGTTGACGCGTCGCGACATGCGCCGCGTCGCCGCTTGGTCCGAGGCTAGCCGTTCGTGAACCCGTCTCGCCCCTTCATCGAGCGGCCGGTGGCGACGTCGCTGTTGATGGCGGCGATCATGCTCGCCGGCCTGGTGGCGTTTCGCTTCCTGCCGCTCTCCGCCCTGCCCGAGGTCGACTATCCGACGATCCAGGTGACGACCTCCTATCCCGGCGCGAGCCCGGAGGTGATGGCGACGACGGTGACCGCGCCGCTCGAGGTGCAGTTCGGCCAGATGAGCCAGCTTAACCGGATGTCCTCGATCAGTTCGAGCGGCTCGTCGGTGATCACCCTGCAGTTCGATCTGAGCCTGGGGCTCGATATCGCGGAACAAGAGGTGCAGGCGGCGATCAACGCCGCAACCTCCCTGCTCCCCACCGACCTGCCGGCTCCGCCGACCTACGCCAAGGTCAACCCGGCTGACGCGCCGGTGCTCACCCTGGCGCTCACCTCCCGGACCGTGCCGCTGACCGAGGTCGAGAGCTTCGGTGATCACCAGTTGGGCCAGAAGATCGCGCAGCTGCCGGGCGTCGGCCTGGTGTCGATCAGCGGCGGCCAGAAGCCGGCGGTGCGCATCCAGGCCAATCCCGAGCAGCTGGCGTCCTACGGCCTGTCGCTGGCCCAGCTGAGCACGGCCATTTCCTCCGCCAACGCCAACGGCGCCAAGGGCAACTTCGACGGGCCGACCCGGGCCTACACCATCGACGCCAACGACCAGCTGCTGAGCGCCAACGACTACGCCAGCCAGATCATCGCCTATCAGAACGGTGCGCCCGTGCGCCTCTCGGATGTCGCCAACGTCATCGCGGGATCGGAGAACACCGAACTGGGAGCCTGGTACAACCGCACGCCGGCCGTCCTTCTGAACATCCAGCGCCAGCCGGGCGCCAACGTGATCAGCACCGTCCAGGCCATCAAGGATTCCCTGCCGAGCCTGACCGCCGCCCTGCCCGCGGGGGTCGACGTGAAGGTGGTCACCGATCGCACCACCGGCATCCGCGCCTCCGTCAACGACGTCGAGTTCGAGCTCATGCTCAGCGTCGCCCTGGTGGTGGCGGTGATCTTCCTGTTCCTGCGCAGCGTGCCGGCCACCTTCATCGCCAGCGTGGCGGTGCCGCTCTCGCTGGTGGGCACCTTCGCGCTGATGTACGTGCTTCACTTCTCGCTGAACAATCTCACCCTGATGGCCCTGACGATCGCCACCGGCTTCGTCGTCGACGACGCCATCGTGATGATCGAGAACATCGCGCGCTACATCGAGGCCGGCGACCGCCCGATGGTCGCCGCCCTCAAGGGCGCCGAGCAGATCGGCTTCACGATCATCTCCCTGACCGTCTCGCTGATCGCCGTCCTCATTCCCCTGTTGTTCATGGGCGACGTGGTGGGCCGGCTGTTCCGCCAGTTCGCCATCACCCTCGCGGTGACCATCGTGATCTCGGCCATCGTGTCCCTGACCCTGGTGCCCACGCTGTCCGCCCGCTGGCTGCGCAGCCACGACAGGGTCGAGGACACCGCCTTCGGACGACGGTCCAAGGCGACCATCGACGCGGTCATCGCCCGCTACGACCGGGCGCTCACCTGGGTGCTCGACCGCCAGGCGGCCACGATGATCGTGGCCGTCGCCACCCTGGTGATCACGGTCATCCTGTTCCTGCTGATCCCCAAGGGACTGTTCCCGACCCAGGACACCGGCGTGGTGCAGGCGGTTACCGAGGCCAACCAGTCGATTTCCTATCAGGGCATGGCGAACGCCCAGCAGGCGGTCGCCGCCAGGCTGCTGAAGGATCCCGACGTCGCCAGCCTGACCAGCTTCATCGGCGTCGACGGAACGAACACCACGCTGAACAATGGCCGCATGCTGATCAACCTTGCGCCCTTCGGCCATCGCACCGGCCCGCTCGCCACGATCCTCGATCGCCTGCGCCGGGAGGGCGAAGCCGTTCCGGGCATGCGGCTCTATCTCCAGCCGGTCCAGGACCTGACCATCGATTCATCTTCCGGACGCACCCAGTACCAGTTCGCCGTGCAGGGGGCCGATACCCAGACCGTTGCCGACTGGTCGGCGCGGATCGTCTCTCGCCTGATGAACGAGCCCAAGTTGCGCTTTGTCGCGTCGAACCTGCAGAGCGAGGGGCTTTCCGCCTACATCGACATCGATCGGGACAAGGCGGGCCGGCTGGGCATCACCCCGGCGACGGTCGACGACACCCTCTACTATGCCTTCGGCCAGAGGATCATCTCGACGATCTTCACCCAGTCCAGCCAGGAACGGGTGATCCTCCAGGCGGACGAACACACCGTGCAGTCGCCCGACTCGCTGAGGAACCTCTACCTCCAGACCGCGACCGGGATACCCACGCCCCTCTCGGCCATCGCCACGGTGGAGGAGCGCGCCTCCCCGCTGCAGATCAATCATGTGGCCCAGTTCCCGGCGGCCAACATATCGTTCGACACGGCCCCGGGCGTCTCCCTGGGCGCGGCGGTGTCTGCGATCCAGAAGGACGAGAAGCAGATCGGCGTCCCGCCGACCATCGCCACGGTCTTCCTGGGCGCCGCGAACGCCTTCAAGGCCTCGCTGAGCAACGAACTGTGGTTGATCCTGGCGGCGATCGTGACGGTCTACATCGTGCTGGGCGTGCTCTACGAGAGCTACATCCACCCGGTCACCATCCTGTCGACCCTTCCCTCTGCGGGGGCCGGCGCGCTGTTCGCCCTGATGATCGCCGGCCAGGATCTGGGGGTGATCGGGATCATCGGCATCATCCTGCTGATCGGCATCGTCAAGAAGAACGCCATCATGATGATCGACTTCGCCCTCGACGCGGAGCGAGTGGAGGGCAAGTCGCCCCGCGAGGCGATTCACCAGGCGGCTCTCCTCCGTTTCCGTCCGATCATCATGACCACCCTGGCGGCCCTGTTCGCCGCCCTGCCCCTGATGCTGGGCTGGGGTGTGGGCTCGGAGCTTCGCCATCCCCTGGGCCTGAGCATCGTCGGCGGGCTGATCGTCAGCCAGGCCCTCACCCTGTTCACCACCCCGGTGATCTACCTCCAGTTCGATCGCCTCGCGCGTCGGTTCGGCGAAGGGCGCAGTGACCGCAAGGGCGAATCCGACCCAGGCGTCTCCGAGACTGATCCGGGACCCCGGCCGGCGCCGTCATGAGCCTGCCCGAATTCTTCATCCGCCGGCCGATCGCCACGGTCCTGCTCACCCTGGGACTGTCCCTCGCGGGGGTGGCGGCGTTCTTCCTGCTGCCGGTCTCGCCCTTGCCGCAGGTCGCCTTCCCGACCATCCAGGTCCAGGCCAGCCTTCCTGGCGCCAGCCCCGAGACCATGGCGACCAGCGTCGCCACGCCGCTCGAACGACGTCTCGGGATCATCTCCGACGTCAGCGAAATGACGTCCTCGAGCCGGGTCGGCCAGACCAACGTCACCCTGCAATTCGGCCTGAACCGCAATATCGACGGGGCGGCGCGCGACGTCGAGGCGGCGATCAACGCGGCCCGCGTCGACCTGCCCACGACGCTCCGCAGCAATCCCACCTACCGCAAGCAGAACCCGGCCGACGCGCCGGTGCTGATCCTGGCCCTGACCTCGGCCACCCGAACGCCGGGGCAGATCTACGACGCCGCCTCCACCATCATCCAGCAGCAGCTCAGTCAGGTGAAGGGCGTCGGCGACGTGGTGATCGGCGGCGCCTCCCTTCCGGCGGTGCGGGTCGAGATGAATCCGTTGGCGCTGGCCCGTTACCAGATCGGATTGGAAGACGTCCGCGCCGCCCTGGCGTCCGCCAACGCCAACCGGCCCAAGGGCATCGTGCAGGACGGGGTGCGGCGGTTCCAGATCTACACCAATGACACCGGCCTGCAGGCCTCGGCCTACGCCCCCGTCATCATCGCTTATCGCAAGGGCGCCCCGGTCCGGCTCTCGGACGTCGCCGACGTTGTGGACGGCGTGACCGACGTCCACAACTTCGGCCTCTTCAACGGCCGGCCGGCCATCGTGGTCCAGGTCCTGCGCCAGCCCGCGGCCAACATCATCGAGACGGTGGACCGCGTCAAAGCGCTGATGCCGACCCTCCGCGCCGTGCTGCCGGCCGACATCGACATGCAGGTGGCGGCCGACCGCACCCTGACCATTCGCGCCTCGGTGACCGAGGTCGAGCGGACGGTCCTGATCTCGATCGCCCTGGTCGTCGCCGTGGTCGCCTTCTTTCTCCACAACGGCCGCGCTGTCCTGATCCCCAGCGTGGCCGTCGCGGTTTCGCTGCTGGGCGCCGTAGGCGCGATGTTCCTGCTCGGCTATTCCCTCGACAACCTCTCGCTGATGGCGCTCACCGTCTCCACCGGCTTCGTCGTCGACGACGCCATCGTGGTGGTGGAGAACGTCACCCGTCACGTCGAGGCGGGCATGAACCGCTTCCAGGCGGCGCTGGTGGGCGCGAAGGAGGTGGCGTTCACCGTCTTCTCCATCAGCGTCTCTCTTATAGCGGTGTTCATCCCCATCCTGCTGATGGGGGGCATCGTGGGGCGGTTGTTCCGGGAGTTCGCGGTCACCCTCTCGGCCGCCATCCTGGTCTCGCTGGTGATCTCCCTGACCACCACGCCGATGATGTGCGCCTATCTCATCGACCCGCCCAAGCCGCCGGAACGCCGCGGATGGCTGGCGCGCATGGCGGACGATGTCTTCGCCGCCATGCAGCGAGTCTATTCCCGCGCGCTCGACTGGGCGCTGGACGCCGGACCGCTGATGCTGGTGGTGCTGGCGGCGACGATCGTCCTTTTCGTCTACCTGACCGTCATCACCCCCAAGGGCTTCTTTCCGCAGCAGGACACCGGCCAGATGGTCGGGGGACTGCAGTCGGACCAATCCAGTTCATTCACCATCACCCGCGAGCGGATGCGCCAGCTGGTGAGCATCATCGCATCCGACCCGGCGGTGGCGACCGAAGTGGCCTTCGCGGGCAACAATGCCAGCGGCGGCTTCATGTTCGTGACCCTGAAGCCCAAGAACCAACGGGCCCCCATCGAGCAGGTGATCCAGCGGCTGCGCCCCAAGCTGGCGCGGGTCATCGGGGTGAGCCTGTTCCTCAATCCGGTCGGCGACGTGCAGGTGGGCGGCCGGCAGAGCAACGCCACCTATCAGTTCACCCTGCAGGCGGACAATCTCGCGGACCTGAGGTTCTGGGCTTCACGCCTGGCCGAATGGATGAAGACCAAGCCCGATCTGATGGACGTCAACACCGACCAGGAGGACCACGGCCTGGACAGCTTCATCACCGTCGACCGCGACAAGGCCGCCCGCCTGCACCTGACCAACAACCAGATCGACAACACCCTCTATGACGGCTTCGGCCAGCGACAGGTCTCGACGATCTACAAGGAAACCAACCAGTACAAGATCGTCATGGAGGTCGACCCGCGGTTCAGCCAGGACCCCACCACCCTGCAAGACGTCTATGTCAGCAACGGCACGGCTTCCGCGACGGTGAATCCAGCGGCTCCGACACCGGCCTATGGCCTGGCGACGCCGTTCGGCGCCACGCCGGCCACCCTGGCGCTGAAAGCTGAGGGCGTCACGCCCGCGCTGGCGGCGGCCACCCGGGCCGAAACGACGCCGGCGACAGTGGCGGCAAAGGCGGTCGCCACGACCCTCGCGATGGCCGCCGCGACGCCTGAGGGGTCCACGCCGTCGACCACGGGACCGCCGGGCAGTTCAGCGACCGCGCTGGCCACCACGACATCCCGCGGCGCGTCGATTCCCATCGTCAACAACAACATCCCCGGCTCGGCGAACGTCGCGGGCCAGCCGGGCGCCCTCAGCGCAAACACCGGCGCGGCCCTGGCGGTCGGGGTGACCGCGGTGGCCGGACCGGCGGCGCCGCCCGGACGCGCGGCCTCGCAGGGCGTGGCGGTGAGCGTCACGCCGGAACAGCTTACGCCTCTGTCGACCTTCGCGCGCTGGGCGGACGCGGCGACGCCCACCTCGGTCAACCACCAGAACACCGAGCCCGCCACCACCATCTCGTTCAACCTCCCGCCCGGGAAGTCTCTCAGCGACGCCACCCGCGCCATCACCGCGGCCCAGGCCGAAATCGGCATGCCCTCCACGATCCACGGCAGCTTCCAGGGCACCGCCAAGGTGTTCCAGCAGTCGCTGTCCACCGAGCCTCTGCTGGTCCTCGCGGCCCTGGTGGCGATCTATCTGGTGCTCGGCATCCTCTATGAGAGCTACGTCCATCCCCTGACGGTGCTCTCGACCCTGCCCTCGGCCGGGATCGGGGCGGTCATCGCGCTCATCCTCTTCCATGCCGAATTCTCGATCATCGCCCTGATCGGCGTCATCCTGCTGATCGGCATCGTCAAGAAGAACGCGATCCTGATGATCGACTTCGCCATCGAGGCCGAACGCGACCAGGGCCTTTCGGCGAGCGACGCCATCCGCCAGGCGGCGATCACCCGTTTCCGGCCGATCATGATGACCACCTTCGCCGCCATCCTCGGCGCCTTGCCTCTGGCGATCGGCTGGGGCGACGGGGCCGAACTGCGCCGCCCGCTCGGCCTCACCATCATCGGCGGACTGCTGGTGAGCCAGGTGATCACCCTGCTGACGACGCCGGTCGTCTATCTCTATCTCGATCGTCTCCGGGGCCGCCGGCGCGCGCGCGGCGCCGGGACCAGCCCATCCGGGACGGACCCCGTCCCCGCCGTCTGAGAGCCCCGCCATGTCCCCCTTTCACCTCAAGAGCTGGCGCGTCCGTAACGGGCGCATGAGACGCCGGCCCCTCGTCATCTCGGTCCTGCTCTGCGGAGGCCTGGGCGCCTGCCTGGTCGGGCCCAACTACCGCCGTCCCGCCGTGGTGACGACGCCGGCCTTCAAGGAGGCCGCGGGGTGGGCGCCGGCCCAGCCGTCGGACGCCGTCGAACGCAAGGACTGGTGGACGGTGTTCGGCGATCCGACCCTCGACAACCTGGAGGCGAGGGTGAACGTCTCCAACCAGACCCTCGCCTCGGCCGAGGCCGCCTACCGCCAGGCCCACGCCCTGGTGGCGCAGGATCGGGCCGCGCTTTTTCCCACCGTCACTCTGGACGCCTCCGCCAGCCAGACGGGGTCGTTCGCCGGCAAGCCGCACGCCACCTACCAACCCAGCGTCGGGGCGAGCTGGGCGCCCGACATCTGGGGAGCGGTCCGCCGCACTATCGAGAACGCCCGCGGGAACGCCCAGGCCAGCGCCGCCATCCTCGCCAACGCGCGGCTGTCGGCCCAGACCGAACTGGCGCTCGACTACATCTCGCTGCGCCAGCTGGACGAGGAGAAGCGCATCTTCGACGACACGGTGATCGCCTACCAGAGGTCGCTGGAGGTCACGCAGAACAAGTACCAGGCCGGCGTGGTCGCCAGGAGCGACGTGCTTACGGCGCAAGGCCAGCTGCTGAACACCCAGGCCACCGACACCAACCTGATCCAGCTGCGGGCGCGGATGGAGCACGCCATCGCCATCCTGACCGGCGAGCCCCCCGCCACCCTGACCCTGGAACCCACGCCCTGGAACCTCAGGCTGCCGCAGATCCCGACCAGCGTCCCCTCCACCCTGCTGGAACGCCGGCCTGATATCGCCGCGGCGGAACGGTCCACCGCGGCCGCCAACGCCCTGATCGGGGTCGCGCTCGCCGCCTACTATCCGAACATCAGCCTCAGTGGCCAAGCCGGCTTCGCCGGCAGCACGCTGGGCAGTCTTTTCACGGCGTCCAGCAGTTTCTGGTCCCTGGGGGCGTCGGCGGCCGAGACCGTCTTCGACGCTGGCGCGCGAGGGGCCCGGGTCCGCGGGGCGCGCGCCTTCTTCGACGAGGCGGTCGCCAACTACCGCCAGACCGTGCTCACCGCCTTCGGTCAAGTGGAGGACAACCTCGCCGCGCAGCGGGTCTTTGGGCCGGAGGAAGCGCAGTTGCAGCAGGCGGCCGACGTCACCGCCGCCAATGAGACGATCACCCTCAACGAATACCGGGCCGGCACGATAGACTACACCACGGTGGTGATCGCACAGGCTGCGGCGCTGTCGGCGCGCAACGCCCTGCTGAGCATCCAGGCCAGTCGGCTGATCACCGTGGTGGACCTCATCGCAGCCTTGGGCGGTGGATGGACGACGGCGGATCTGCCCAAGGATTGACAGCCGGTTCGGGGATGGTTCGACGATGGGTGGGGTCATTCCCGCCGATGCGGGTCGGGCGAGTGAGAGCCGGGCGAGTTCTCCGCGGCTGCGGCCCCCTCCGCCTTGCCCTCGGCCAGACCGTCGGTCGCATGCGACTTCCACCCCATGAAGGGGGAGGTGGAGCATATCGGGGGGTGCGCGTCTCGGGCGGGAAGCCGTCGTCGTTCCAGCGGCTCCAGTCGGGGGAGACGCCGATGTCGGCGCAGATCAGCCCCACCACCTCGATCAGGGGCCGGTTCAGCAGGGGCCCGAAGCGGTCGGTCTCGGTAAAGCGCTCCCGCAGGTCGCGGGCGAGGTCCAGGGCCGGGGCGATGTCGCCGTCGTCGGCGGCGGCCTCGGCGATCGCGTCGGCGACGCGCTCACGGACCTTCTCGCGCGATAGATCGAGGGCCGCCCCAGGCCGGGCGGCCCCACGCTCGGCGCGGTCGTCGCGAGCCGGAACTATGCCGGCGCGCAGGTCGCGCAGTCTCTCGGCGGTGGCGGTCTCCAGCGTCAGGGTGAGGCGCAGCGCGCGGGTGACGCGGGTGAAGGCGTCGGCCGCCTCGCGGCTGCCGCGCACGGCATAGGCCTTGTCCGCCTCGCAGGCCCAGGCCCCGTCCTTCTCGGCGACGAGCTTGGCGGCGGCTTCGGCGGTGGCCACCACCAGGGCGCTGCTGGCCCGCGCGGCGTCCATGGCCAACTCCGCCACCTCGGCCAACAGGCGCAGATGCCGCTCGGCGACCTCGATCATCGGGTCGGAAGGGGTCTGGGCCGGCAGGGCTTCGTCATGGGCGGCGTCGAACATGCAGATAGTATTGCATATTGCAAATAATCGTGTCAAGCCCGAGCATTTTGGAGCGCGAGTTTCTCGCGCGGGGCAGCCCGGATCGAAGATGGATAGTGACCCTCTCCGCCGAACGGTGGCGCGAAGCCCGGCAGCGATTATGTCTTTTTGCAAGGTATATAATCGGGCAGTGGCCAGATCGTGGACATTGAGGTTCTGAGTTCGGAGCACGAACCTCGGCTCGCCACGTGGTAAATGTCGTCTCCGGCGGGACGTGGAGGTAGTGGTTCGTGGACTCCGGGGCTCTATGCTTGTTTATTCACCCTTGTCGCCTCAGAACGACTTGCTACGCGACACCGTCTTTCTTACAATGCTGCGGCATACGTGAGTTGTATGCGGACGTGCCTGGAGGCGCATGTGAGCTTGGCCGAGAGTGCGGAAGAGACGTTGTTCGAGCGCCGGGAGAAGGCGCTCGGGGCCGGGGCGCCCCTCTTCTACGACAAGCCGCTGCATCTCATCCGGGGCGAGGGCGCGCACCTGTTCGACGTCCACGGGCGGCGATACGTCGATCTCTACAACAACGTGACCTGCGTCGGGCACGCCAACCCCCACGTCGTGGAAGCTATGGCGCGCCAGCAGGCGACGCTGAACGTGCACTCCCGCTATCTGCACGAGGGCATCGTCGAATTCGCCGAACGGCTGGTGGGCCTGCACACCGCGCCGATCGAGAGCGTCATCTTCAGTTGCAGCGGCACGGAAGCCAACGAGGTCGCGCTGCGGATGGCGCGGTTCGCCACGGGCAAGGGCGGCTTCGTCTGTTCCAACTACACCTATCACGGCAACAGCGACCTCGTCGGCCGCCTGACCTTCGTCGAGGAGCGAGAATCGGAAAGCCGCGAAGTACGCGCCTTCCCGTTCCCGGAGACCTATCGTGCCATCGAGGAAGCCTCGAGCGACGTCGAGCTGGGCGAGATCTATCTCGGGCGCGTGCAACGCGCCATCGAGGGGCTAGAGACTGGCGGCGCCGGCTTCGCGGCTTTGATCGTCTGCTCCATCTTCGCCAACGAGGGCCTGCCGAACGTTCCTCCGGGATTCATGGCCAAGGCCGCGGAAATGGCCCGTCGCGCCGGGGGGCTCGTCATCGCCGACGAGGTGCAAGGCGGCTATGCCCGAACCGGGCGCTGGTGGGGCTACGAGGCGGCAGGATTCCTTCCGGACATCGTCGTCACCGGCAAGCCGATGGGAAACGGCCTTCCGCTCGCCGCCACGGCCGCAAGCCGCGCCCTGATCAACGACTTCCGCGCCAAGACCCGTTATTTCAACACCTTCGCCGCCAGCCCCCTGCAGGCGGCGGTCGGCATGGCCGTGCTCGATGTGATCGAGGGTGAGGACCTCCGACAGAGAAGCGCCGAGGTTGGCGCGTTCCTCAAACGGGCGCTGACCGAGCGCAAGGCGCGGTGGTCGGCGATCGGCGATGTGCGCGGGCGAGGGCTCTTCGTCGGAGTCGAGATGGTCAAGGATCGGACCACTAAGGAACCGGATATCAACATGGCGACGGTCGTTTGCGATCGACTTAAGGACAAGGGGTTTCTGACCGCGCCCGCGGGAGCCTACGGAAACGTCGTGAAGATACGCCCCCCTCTGGTGTTCACGCACAGCGACGCGGTCGCCTTTATCGATGCCTTCGACGCCGTCGTCGAGGAGCTAGATGGATAGGGCGACAGCGGCGGCCGTCTACACCACGCCCGCTCTCGAAGCGCTCGAGGCCTTTCCCGTCGCGCTCGGCGAAATCTCGCTCCTCACGGTCGCCGAGAACGTGAGTTTCCGGGTGACCGACAGGGACAGCGGCGACCAGTTTGTCTTGCGCCTCCACCGGCCCGGCTATCATACGTTCGAGGAACTCGTCTCCGAGCGGGCCTGGACGCGCGCCCTGAACGAGGTTGGCATCCCGGCGCCACTGGGCATCCGCGCGATGGATGGGCGCGACTACGTCGAGGCCGCCGTGCCGAAGGCCGGCGAACGCCGGCACGCCGGGCTGCTGCGATGGACCGATGGCAAGTTGCTGGCCGACGTCCTGGCGCGGAAGCCCGAACCCGGCAGGACGGCGGCTTACTACCGGCAGCTGGGAGCGCTCGAGGGCGCGATGCACAACCAGTCCAGCGCATGGAATCCGCCGGCCGGGTTCGTCCGGCACCACCTCGACATCGACGGCCTCCTGGGGGAAACGCCGTTCTGGGGCCGCTTCTGGGAACACCCCAAGCTCTGTCTCGACGAACGCAAGCTGCTTCTCTCCGCACGGGACCGCATGCGTGACCGGCTGCAGCGTTTCGGCAAGAAGCCGTCGAACTACAGCGTCGTACACGCCGACCTCCACCCGAACAATGTCCTGGTCGCCGCCGACGGACTGGCCGTGATCGATTTCGACGACGCCGGGTTCGGTTGGCACGCCTACGATATCGCGGTGGCCCTGTTCGCGGTGCGCGACAAAGCTGACTTCGAAACCTTCAAGGCGGCGTTCCTGGACGGCTATACCAGTCGCCGGGCCCTGGAGCCGGAGGCCGACAGCCTGATTCCGATGTTCATCTTGATCCGCGGCATGGCGTCGATCGGCTGGCTGGCCCAGCGGCCGGAACTCAACTCCCCCGACTATCGGCAGGCGTTCGAGGAGATCCGCGGGTGGGTGATCCAAGGCTGCCGGGCCCTCGAGCTCAACCCCGCCTAGTGTGCTGGATTTGAAGTTCGCCGTGGGAGCGGGCTGGGTGCGAATTTCAAGTCCAAAAAGCACACTAGAATTCAATAGTTTCTAGTGTGGCTGGAGATCCGGGGGCGGACCCGGCGATCGGGAACGTCGAGGTAGGTCGCGACGTAGGCCAGGCTGGCTCGCTTGGCCTCGTCGAAGAAGCGTTGCGGCACCGCGTGCCCGGCTCGGCTGAAGCCGAGCGTCAGGATGGCGTCGTAGATCCGGAAAGCCCCTGTCAGCACATCGACGTCCCCCACCGGGTCCGGCAGACGCGCATGCCAGGCGGTGCTGGAGAAGCGGTTGTGGATCCACGCCAGAAAGGCCGCGTCGCTGGCCTGGTCGACCGCCCGTATGCTGGCGGGGCTGTCATTGGCGAGCCAGAGACGAATGGCCGCCGGGCGGTCGTGGTAGAAGGCGGACGCCCCATGACAGAGACGCGTGTAGACCTCGCGCCAGTCCTCCGGGTCGACGTCGTCGAAGTCACTGAGCTGGTATGTGCGGCACACCTTGAGCAGACGTTCGGCCAACACCTGCAGCAGATGCTGCTTGTCGCTGAACAGCTTATAGACCGTCGCCTTCGCGACCCTGGCGGCATTGATGATGTCAGTCAGCGAAACCTCGCTGACCGGGTACCGGACCAGCAGGGCTTCGGTCGCCGTCGCCAAGCGATCCACGACCGCCCGTCGCCGAGCGTCCATCTCGGCGTCGTGCATTTCGCCCGTGCGAAGGCTTACGCTCATGATTCCAACCTCACCCGGCCCTTGCCGCCTCGAACGATGGCCGCAAGGGGCGCGACCCGGACGATATGCTTCACGAGCAGCGCTACCTAGAGGCGCGCCTTCGCCCTCTAAGCGGCCGCATCAATATCGATAGTCGATCGAGACCCCCACCGACCTCGGCGCGCCGACCACATCCTCTATCTGTCCGAACGGGTTGGTGTTGTCGTTGGCGAAGTTCAGGTACTGTTTGCCGAATAGGTTGTGGACGAACACCGCCGCCTCGACCCGGTTGTTGTCGAACAGATAGCCCAGGCGCATGTTCGAGAGCCAATAGGCGCCCTGGCTCGTCCAAGGATTGTTGGTCAGGTCGAAGTGCTGCATCGAGCGGTAGCTGGCCTGGAACTGGAAGTCGGCGATTCCGAGGCCGATCGGGCGTCGATAATCGATGATCCCCGAGAAGGAATACTTCGGCGCGAGCGGCAGGGTGTGGCCGGTGTAGTCGACCGCCGCTGGGGAGCGCGACGAGGAGAACTGATCGATCCGCGCCTCCAGCCAAGCGGCGTTGGTCGTGAGGGTCAGGCCTTCGAGCGGCTTGGCGACCACCTCGAGCTCCACCCCGTCGGTGTGGGATTTCGGCGCGTTGTCCAGCACCGGAAGCTGCAGCCCCGACCCGCCCGAGATCGGCGGCAGAATGATGAACACCTGCTCGTCGCGGTAGATGTTGTAGAAGGCGGACAGGTCGACCAGCAACCGCCGGTCGAGGAACGTCGACTTGAGGCCGATCTCGAGGTCGGTGACCTTCTCGGGAAGAACGGGCGCCAGTTGGCGGGCCGCCTCCACCGGGTTCGAACTCAGGAAGCCACCGCTGAAATCGCCGCTCTTGAACCCCGAGGTGACGCCGCCATAAACCAGGATCTCGTTGGTCGGCTGGTAGTTCAATACAGCACGGTAGTTAACGGCGTTGTTGGTCTGGTGGAGGCCATTGAAAGCCCACAGCGGCATCGTCGGACCAAAATTGTCGATGCCGTTGTCCTGGAACATCGCCGAATTGAACACG
>JAQGIW010000105.1 GCA_028290905.1 Caulobacteraceae bacterium
TCGATCCTGCCCTGGCCCTGAGGACCTCGATCGGGGTGTTCCGGACGATCGGCTGGGTGGCGGTCGGCTTCGGGGCGGCGTTCCTGATGCTCGCGCCGTTCATCAAGGGCTGGGCCCACGCGGTGAAGGACCCCGGACATCCGCCGCAGCCCGAACCCATCGCCCCGACCCTCGCCGGCGAGCGCCAGGCGGTCAATCCGGCGGCCGTCCGGGCCGACCGGGGAGGGTGATCAGCTGAAGGTCTTGCGGACGCGCAGATAGTAGGCGCGGCCCCCGCGCAGGTCGCGGATGTCCGTGTAGGCCAGGGGGAAATCGTTGCGCAGTCCGTCGTAGATCACCCGGACGTGGCGGAACGCCCGGGCGCCCACGTTGTCGATCTCAAGGCGAAAGGTGAGATCGGGATGCGGCTGGTACTCGCCGTAGAGCACGGCGTAGGTCTTCAGCTTGTCGGTATCGATCTCGTTGAACCGGTAATAGGTCTCGCTCCACTGGCCGAACACGTCCAGGCCCCACTTGGATCGCCAGCGCGGGAGGCCCTGGGTGAAGTGGGCCTCCCAGTCGCTCGGGTGCAGCCCCGAGATCGATCGGGGTCGCAAGATCGTCGGGTCGATGACCCGGGACTGACGCCACGTCGCCTGCCCGGTCAGGGTTCCGTTGTTCAGGCCTAGGCGGTCGGTGGGAAGGGTGAGGGCGAGCACTGCCTCGTCCTTGGTCCCCGAGCCGATGTTGCCCGGGGCGTCATAGTCCCCCGCCGGATCGAGGATCGGCTTGCGGTCGATCACGTCGCTGATCTCGTAGTGTCGCAAGGTCGTCGTGATCTGCGCCGCGCCCCAGAAGCGACGGTCATAGGCCGCCTCGACCACCCAGGCCCGCTGCGGCGTGAGGTTGGGGTTGCCGGCGTGTACGCCCTGGCTCACGGGGGCGCTGCCGGCCGAAAAGTCGTCGAAGTTCAGCTGACCCACCTCGCGCTCCACTCGCAGGCGGACCTGGTCGGCCTGGTCCGGCGACCAGGTCACCAGGAGTCGGGGCTTGGGGAAGACGAATTCCCGGCCGGTGACGACATCGCCGGTCGAGGCGATGCGGGAGGCCTCGAGGCGCAGGCCCCCCAACACGGTGATCCTCTTAGTCGCCTTCCATGTGGCGATCCCGAAGGCCTCGCCTCTCAGCTCCGTAACGCGCACATTGGCGGCCGGCACGGCGGTGGGCGCGCCGTTGACGATGTAGGTCGTGTGGGCCAGCAGCCAGTTGAAGTCCCCCTCCCCGCCGGTCTCCAGGGACAGGGCGGGCGTTGCGTCCAGGGTCACCGTCGTGCGGACGATGCTCTCGGAGGTCTCCTTCGCCAGGCGGAAATGCTCGATGTCACCGGGCGCCGTGTAGTTGGCGGTGTAGCGCCGCTCGCCGAACTGCTGGAGCACGTAGGTCTCCAGGTTGGCCTTGCCGCCCAAAGCGCGATCGTAGCGCAGGCCGACTTCCGCGGCGCTCTGCTTGTCGTGGTCTTTCTCAAGATCAAGGCTCGGGGGCTCGGCGACGTGGTCAGCCTGGGTGTAGCTGTAGGGGTTGATGAACACTGAGGCGTTCAGGCGCAGCTTGCCGCCCAGCACTGGCGTCTCGACAGCCCCGGTCGCCTTCCAGTTGTAGGCCGCGGCAGCCGACAACTCCCGGGCGTCTTCGCGCAGAGCCCCCGACGGATAGACTTGGACGCGGCGGCCGTTCGCCGCCCCGTCGTCGTAACCCCGGGCCGCGAGGAGAGATCCCTCCCAGGTGGTGGGTCCCGCGGTCCGGGAGCCTTCGACGCGAACGCCCCAATACAGGCGACCGTCCTCCACGGCGGTCTCCGACGCAGACACGATAAGGCTCTTCCCGGCGCCCTGCCGGCGGATGATGTTGGCGAGCACGGTCTTGCCGTGCATGTCGATCCCCGGAGCCCCGCCGCGGATGACGTCGATGCGCAGCACCGAGGTCGCCGGAATGCGCTTGAGGATTTCCTCAAGGGGATCGTCCTTGGACGCCGGGCGCGCGCCGTCGATCAGCACGTTGCCGGCCGAGCCGGCGAATCCCCGCACCTGATCGCCGGCGTCGAAGCTGAAGCCGGGCAGGAGCTTGACCATGTCCAGCGCGGTGTTGGGCTGCTTGGCCCCGAAAAATGCCGCCAGATAGGGCGTGACGGCCGTGGACGAGGCGACGGCGGCCGCGGCGGTTGCGAGGATGACGCCGGCATTCAACGCGTTGGCTCCCCCCGGTGCGAGACGCTCTGATCGCAGGCGGCGAGCCTGGGTACGAGTTAATTCGCGGTAACCGCCGGTAGGTTCACGGGGCGGCCGTCAGGGTGGTCCCGAGCGAGGCCAGGATCACGGCGGCGATGCCGGCCCACTGGGTCGGCGTCGGGTTCTCGCCCAGCACCGCCAGGCCGGCCAGGGCGCCGATGGCGGGCTCCAGGCTCATCAAGGTGCCGAACGCCCGCACCGGCAGGCGGGTCAGGGCGATCATCTCCAGGGAGTAGGGAACGGCGCTGGAGAGAAGGGCGAGGAGGACGCCGGCCGGCAGGATGGCGGGCGAGAACAGGGCCGGTCCCGCGCGCGCCGCCCCGATCGGCGCGAACACCGCCGCGGCGATCAGCATGCCGAGCGCTGTCGCCCGCGGCCCGAAGGCCTGCCCGACCCTGCGGCCGAAGACGATGTAGAGCGCCCAGCAGGCGCCTGAGGCCAGGGCAAGGGCGGCGCCGCCTGGATCGACGGCGCGGACGGCGCGGCCGATCGGCAGAAGCAGGATGAGCCCCGCTGCCGCCAGGGCGATCCAGGCGCCGTCGAGCCATCGTCGCGACCGCGAAGCCGCCAGGGTGAGCGGCCCGATGAACTCCAGCGCGATCGCCACGCCCAGGGGGACGGTGCGTAGGGCCATGTAGAAGAGCGTGTTCATCGCCCCGAGCGAGACGCCGTAGGCGATCAGCGGCAGGGCGGAGCGGTCCACCCGAAGGTCGCGCCACGGTCGCCGCACGGCGGCGAGCATGAGGGCGGAAAAGGTCAGGCGCAGGGCGGTCGCCCCCTGCGGTCCGACCCGGGGGAAGAGGCCCTTGGCGAAGGCCGCGCCCATCTGCATCGAGGCCATGGCCACCAGCAACAGGGCGACCGGGGCCACGGCGCCGAGCCGGCGACCGCGTGCGTTGCTTGCGGAGGTATCGGCCAAGGCGCGGTCCTTCAACGGGCGATTTTCCACCAGGCCTTAGCAAGCCGGGCCGTCGGGCGTCCCAAAAAACGGCGCCGGTGGGGTTTGCGACGCGATGGGCTTCGCGGCGTCGACCGCGCGCGGTTAGATGCAAAAGGGCGCGGGGCGGCCTCCCGGGCCGCCTGCGCCCCGGGGCCGGCGGCGATGAACGCAGCGATCGAAGACTCGGCGCCTGTGGCCAAGGTGGCGCCCCCGATCCGCTTGCCGCTCTGGCAGGTCGTCGCCGTCGGGGCGGGCAACGCCCTGGAATTCTACGATTTCCTTACCTTCTCGTTCTTCGCCATCCAGATCGGGCGCAGCTTCTTCCCGGCCTCGGCGACATCGCATGGCCTGCTGTTCTCCCTGGCCACGTTCGGCGCCGGCTTCCTGACCCGGCCGCTGGGCGGCCTCGTCATCGGCGCCTATTCGGATCGGGCCGGCCGCAAGCCGGCGATGATGCTCTCCTTCACCCTCATGGGCGCCGCCATCGTCGGTCTGGCCCTCACGCCGTCCTACGCACAGATTGGGATGGCGGCGCCGCTCCTCCTGCTGGCGTTCCGTCTCGTCCAGGGCTTCGCCCTCGGCGGCCAGGTCGGGCCCTCGACCGCCTTCCTGATCGAGGCGGCGCCTCCCCTGCGCCGGGGGCTCTACGTCGGCCTGCAGTACGGCACCCAGGACTTCTCGGTGCTGGTGGCGGGGGTCGTGGGTTTCACCCTCTCGAACCTGCTGGCCCCGGCGGCCCTCGACGCGTGGGGCTGGCGCCTGGCGTTCCTGCTCGGCGCGACCATCGTTCCCCTGGGGCTGATCCTGCGGCGGCGCCTGCCGGAAACCCTGGAAGGGAGCGGGCGCCACGCGGCCAGGGGCGGCCGGTCCCGGTCGCCGGTCCGGGTCCTCGTCCTTGGCCTGTTCATGCTGGCCAACACCGGGATCAGCAACTACGTCCTTGAATATATGACCACCTATGCGCAGGACAGCCTGCACATGGCCGTCAACACCGCCTTCGGCCTCACCATTGTGCTGGGCCTGTTCATGATGGTGAGCGAAGTGCTCGGCGGCATGCTCACCGACCGGGTGGGCCGAAAGCCGGTCATGCTGACGGCGGCCGGACTGATGCTGCTCCTCGTGATCCCCGCCTACGTCGTCATGACCCGTTCGCCGAACGTGCTGGCGATCTTCGGGGTGATGGCGGTCCTGGCCGTCCTCAACGGATTCTTCAGCACGCCGGCGCTCGTCGCCATCACCGAGGGGCTGCCCAAGGCCGTGCGGTCCGGCGCGCTCGGGACCCTCTATGCGGTCGCGATGGCGACCTTTGGCGGTTCCACCCAGGCCGTGGTCAGGTGGCTGATCGACGTCACGGGCAGCCCGCTCGGCCCGCATGGTACCTGGCCGGGGCTACGGCGGTGGGGCTCGTGGCGATGGTACTGACGCACGAAACGGCGCCGATCAAGACGGGCCGGATCTGACGTGTCTTCGCAAGCCAGCTATCCGCCGGGCAGCTACCGCGAAACGCGGCTCGAGACGATTCTCACCTTCATCCGCGAACTCGGGTTCGGCCAGCTGGTGTCGTCGGGTGAGGAGAGGCCCTACGCCACCGCCGTTCCATTCCTGGTCCGCCAGGATGGCGAGCGCGTGATCCTGGAGGCTCACCTGCAGCGGGGAAACCCCCAGTGGCAGGCGATCAGGGGCGAGGCGCTGGCGATCTTCCAGGGGCCGCACGCCTATGTCCATCCGGGCTGGTACGCGACGAAGAAGGACGGGGGCCGGGTGGTGCCGACCTGGAACTACATCGCCGTTCAGGCGGTGGGTCCGATCGAGGTCGTGGACGATCCGATCTGGCTGCGCCGCCATGTGGCGGCGCTGACCGCCGAGCACGAAGCCGGCCGCGCCGCACCGTGGACGCCGGACGACGCGCCGGAGGGCTTCATCGACGCCCTTTTGCGCGGCATCGTCGGCATGCGCCTGACCGTCCGCCAGTTCGACGCCCGCTGGAAGCTCAACCAGAACCACCCCGAAGCGAACCGGCTGGGCGTGATCGAAGGGCTCTCGGCGTCGGAGAACTCCGGCGACCGCGCGGTCGCCGAGGCGATGAGGCGCCTGGAAGCGGAGCGGGACACGCCGTGAGTCGGGTCCCGCGGGATTAGACCCCCGTGCCGCCCACGGTGAGGCCGGTGATCTTCAGGGACGGCTGGCCGACACCCACCGGGACGCCCTGTCCCGCCTTGCCGCACACGCCAATGCCGGGATCGAAGGCGAAGTCGTCGCCGATCATGGTGACGCGGGTGAGGGCCGAGGGGCCGTCGCCGATCAGGGTCGCGCCCTTCACCGGTGTGGTGATCCGGCCGTCCTCGATCAGGTAGGCCTCGGTGCACTGGAAGACGAACTTGCCGTTGGTGATGTCCACCTGCCCACCGCCGAAATTGGCGCAGAAGAGGCCGCGCTTGGTGGAGGCGATCATCTCCTCCCGGGTCGCGGTTCCGGCGAGCATGCCGGTGTTCGTCATCCGGGGCATGGGCATGTGGGCGTAGGACTGGCGCCGCCCGTTGCCGGTGGTGGCCATGCCCATCAGCCGGGCGCTCTGGCGGTCGTGCATATAGCCGACCAGGACGCCGTCCTCGATGAGGATGGTGCGCTCGGTGGGCGTCCCCTCGTCGTCGACGGTGAGCGAGCCCCGTCGGCCCTCGATCGCGCCGTCGTCGAACACGGTGACGCCGCGCGCCGCCACCTGCTCGCCGATGCGCCCGGAGAAGGCCGAGGTTCCCTTGCGGTTGAAGTCGCCCTCCAGGCCGTGGCCGACCGCTTCGTGCAGCAGGACGCCGTTCCAGCCGGCGCCCAGCACCACGTCCATCTCGCCGGCCGGGCAATCCACCGCCTCGAGGTTGACCAGCGCCTGTCGCAGGGCCTCCTCGACCTGCTCGCGCCAGCGTTCCGGGGTGATCCAGGTCTCGAATCCGGCCCGGCCGCCGGCGCCGGACGTGCCGCTCTCGCGGCGGCCGTTCTTCTCCACGGTGACCTGCACGTTCAGCCGCGCCAGGGGTCGCACGTCGCGGATCAGGCGCCCGTCGCCGCGCAGGATCTCCACCACCCGCCGCTCGCCGGCCAGGGAGGTCATCACCTGGGCCACGCGGGGGTCGCGGGCCCGGGCGAAGGCGTCGATCTCCTGCAGCAGGGCGACCTTGTCGCCGAAGCCGGGAGAGGCGAGGGGATTGTCATCGCCGTACAGCCGCCGGTTGGTGTCGCGCGGACCCTCGGCGGCCACCCCCGCATAGCCGCGCTTGGCCAGGGCGGCCGATCGCGCGGCGCGTCCGATCGCCGCCTCGGAGATCTCGCTGGCGTGGGCGTAGCCGGCGGTCTCTCCCGCCACCACCCGCAGGCCGAAGCCCTCCGTCGAGTCGTACGAGGCCGACTTCAGCCGGCCGTCGTCGAACACGAAGGCCTCGCTTTCCGACCGTTCAAGGAAGATTTCCCCGTCGTCCGCGTCCTGCAGCGCCTCGCCGAGCAGGCGGCCGGCGGCGCGGACGTCGACGTCCGCGGTTTCGAGAATGGAGGGCGTCATGGCGGGAGCGTTCATAGGGAGACTCGTGATCGGGGAAGGGCGGGCGCGCAAGTCGTAAATGGGGACGCCGGGCCGCCGCTCAACCGTCTTGGCAAGGCGGTGCGATCCGCGTATGCACCGCGCGACGTACGGGGGCGGGTTCGGTGTTTGGCGCGCATTCGGCGCCCATCAGCGCCGCCCCTTTTGCGATTTGCGTGTCGGCGGGACGCGCCCCCGGCCAACTCGGGGGATCGGCCCCCGGCGGAACGGACCGAGAGGAACATGCAGTCTGTCTTTTCGCGGATGAGGCGAGGGGCGGTCGGGATCCCGGCCACCGTCGTCGGGCTGGTCTACGCCGCACACGCCTTCGCCGACACGGTCGTCGGCCAGCCAGTCCCCGGCGCCATCGGCCTGCAGCCGGCCGCTTCGCAGATCCGGCGCGACGTCATCGCCTTCCACGACGACATCCTGCTGCCGATCATCACCTTGATTACCCTGCTCGTTCTGGGCCTGCTGATCACTGTCATCATACGGTTCAACAAGCGCGCCAACCCGACACCCGCCCGCTTCAGCCACAACACCCCGATCGAGGTGGCGTGGACGGTGATTCCCGTCCTGATCCTGATGTTCATCGCCATCTTCTCGTTCAAGCTGCTCTTCGAAGAGCACGACATGCCCAGGCCCGACCTGACCGTGAAGGTCACCGGCCGGCAGTGGAACTGGGACTACGAGTACCCGGACCAGAAGATCGCCGCCTACACCTCGATGCCGATGTCGGAGATCGACGCCGCCAACCACCACGTCCCCTACCTTCTGGCCTCCACCGCGCCGATGATCGCGCCGGTGGGCAAGGTGGTGCGGGTCCAGGTCACCGCCGAGGACGTGATCCACTCCTTCTCGGTGCCGGCCTTCGGTATCAAGATCGACGCCATTCCCGGCCGCCTCAACCAGACCTGGTTCAAGGCCGACCGCACGGGCACCTTCTACGGCCAGTGCTCGCAGCTGTGCGGCATCAACCACGCCTACATGCCTATCGAGGTGAAGGTGGTGAGCCAGCCGGAATTCGACGCCTGGGTCGCCAGCAGGAAGGCCCCCAAGCCCACCGTAATCGCCGCGGCGGCGCCGACGCCTGCCGCCGCGCCGGCGACGGCCGCCCCCGCCGCGGCCCGCTGAGCGCAGTTCGAGGGAGATCAGTAACATGGCCGAAATCGCCGACACCCACGGACGCGTGGGGCACGCCGAGGCCGCGGGCGGCTACGGCGCCCACCACGGGGGCGCGCCCGGGTTCTTCACCCGCTGGTTCATGTCCACCAACCACAAGGACATCGGCACGCTCTACATCATCTTCGCGATCCAGGCGGGGATCATCGGCGCCCTGTTCTCCGGGCTGATCCGCTGGGAGCTGGCCTCCCCGGGCCTGCAGATCTTCACCCCCAATTCGACGATCAACCTCCTCGGCCTGATCGAGCAGAGCAAGCACGGCTATTATGTGGTGGTCACCGGCCACGCCCTGATCATGATCTTCTTCATGGTCATGCCGGCCATGATCGGCGGGTTCGGCAACTGGTTCGTGCCGCTGATGATCGGCGCGCCCGACATGGCCTTCCCGCGGATGAACAACGTCAGCTTCTGGCTGCTCGTCGCCTCCTGGGTCATGCTGCTGACCTCGATGTTCGTGGACGGCGGCCCGGGCCGGGGTTTCGGCGGCGGCTGGACGCTCTATCCACCGCTATCCACCATCGGCCATACGGGCCCGGCGATGGACTGCACGATCCTGTCGATCCACCTGGCCGGCGCCAGCTCGATCCTCGGGGCGATCAATTTCATCACCACCATCTTCAACATGCGCGCGCCGGGCATGACCTTGCACCGCATGCCGCTGTTCGTGTGGTCGATCCTGGTGACGGTGTTCCTGCTCCTGCTCTCCCTGCCGGTCCTGGCCGGGGCGATCACCATGCTGCTCACCGACCGTAACTTCGGCACGCACTTCTTCGACGCCGCGGGCGGCGGCGACCCGGTGATGTACCAGCACCTGTTCTGGTTCTTCGGCCACCCCGAGGTGTACATCCTGATCATCCCCGGCTTCGGCATGATCAGCCACATCGTCTCGACCTTCTCGGGCAAGCCGGTGTTCGGCTACCTGGCGATGGCCTACGCCATGGTGGCGATCGGCTTCCTGGGTTTCATCGTCTGGGCGCACCACATGTTCACGGTGGGTATGCCGATCAACCTGCAGGCCTATTTCGTGGCCGCCACCATGGTCATCGCCGTCCCTACCGGGGTGAAGGTGTTCTCCTGGATCGCCACGATGTGGGGCGGTTCGCTGGAGTTCAAGACGCCCATGCTGTGGGCGATCGGCTTCATCTTCCTGTTCACCGTGGGCGGGGTCACCGGCGTCGTGTTGGCCAACGCCGGCATCGACTATTCCCTGCACGACTCCTACTACGTCGTCGCCCACTTCCACTATGTGCTCAGCCTGGGCGCGGTGTTCGCCATCTTCGGCGGCTTCTACTACTGGTTCGAGAAGATGTGGGGCGTGCGCTACAACGAGACCCTCGGCGCGATCCACTTCTGGATCACCTTTATCGGCGTGAACATCGTGTTCTTCCCGCAGCACTTCCTCGGCCTGCAGGGAATGCCGCGGCGGACCGTGGACTATCCGGTCGCCTTTGAGTACTGGAACCGGATCTCGTCCTACGGCTACGCCATCACCCTGGTCGGCCTGGTCGTCTTCCTCCTGGTGCTGATCGAGGCGGCTGTCCGCCGGCGTCCGGCCCGCGCCAACCCGTGGGGGCCCGCGGCCACGACTCTGGAATGGACGCTGCCCTCGCCACCGCCGTTCCACCAGTTCAACGAGCTGCCGGTCATCCACGCCGAGAGCCACTGAACGGATCCGCCATGAAGACCCCCGCGCAACCCGCCGTCATCCTCCCGGGAGAGGCGGCGCGGTGGCAGGATTATCTATCGCTTCTCAAGCCGCGGGTGATGTCCCTCGTGGTGTTCACCGCCCTGACGGGGATGATCTGCGCCGGCCGGGCGATGAATCCGATCCTGGCGGCCGTGGCCATCCTGTGCATCGCCGCCGGGGCCGGCGGTTCGGCGGCCCTGAACATGGCCTATGACGCCGACATCGACGCCCTGATGCGGCGCACCCGCCGCCGGGCGATCCCCGCCGGGCGCGTGCAGGCCGCCGACGCCCTGGCCTTGGGGATCGTGCTGTCGCTGTTCTCGGTCGGAATCATGGGCGTGGCGGTCAACTGGCTGGCGGCCGCCCTGCTGGCCTTCACCATCCTGTTCTACGCGGTGGTCTACACCCTATGGCTCAAGCGCCGGACGCCGCAGAACATCGTCATCGGCGGCCTCGCCGGCGCGCTTCCCCCCGTCGTCGGCTGGGCGGCCGCCAGTGGCCAGGCGCCGCTCGACGCCTGGCTCCTGGTGGCGATCGTGTTCTTCTGGACCCCGCCCCACTTCTGGGCCCTGTCGCTCTACACCAGCGGCGACTACGCCGAGGCGGGCGTGCCGATGATGCCGGTGGTCCGCGGCGCGGCGTCCACCCGCCGGCAGATCCTCGTCTACAGCCTGATCCTCGCCCCGCTCGGTCTCGCGCCGGCCTTCACCGGCCTGGGAGGCCCAGTCTACCTGGCCGTCGCCGCCGTCGGCGGGCTGGCCCTGGTCATCCTGGCCGCGCGCCTTGCGCTCAGCCATGCCGGCGAGCCGGCGCCGCCGCTTCCGGCCGGCCGGCCGGAGGGCCTCTATGACGTGCGCGTGGCGGCCCGTCCTGCGCGCGACCTCTTCGTCGCTTCCCTGGTCTACCTCTTCGCCCTGTTCGCGGCGCTTCTGGTCGAACACACGCCGCTGATCGCCTCGCTCGGCCTCGCGCCCGTTGTTGGCTTGACGACATGAGCGATCCCAACGACGAGACCGCCGCCGCCGCCCGGGCGCGCCGGGGCCGCAACCTGCTGCTGGCGACCGCCTTGGTCGCCTTCGTGGTGATCATCTTCGTCATCACCATCGTCAAGCTCAGCGGCAATGTCCCGGCCCACTGACCCGTCCGGCCGCAACGCGCGCGTGGCGCTGATCTGCGTGGGGGTGTTCGTGGCCATGGTCGGCGCCGCCTTCGCCGCCGTGCCCTTCTATCGCGCCTTCTGCCAGGCGACCGGGTTCAACGGCGCGGTGAGGCGGGCCAGCGCCACCGGGCCAGGCCCGGTCTCCGCCAGGACCGTCGTGGTCCGCTTCGACACCAATGTGAATGGCATCGAATGGCGGTTCGAACCGGAGCAGGCCAGTCAGACGGTCCACTTCGGCGAGAACAAGCTGGCCTTTTTCCGCGCCACCAACCTTAGCGGCAGGACGCTCACCGGCCGGGCCCTCTTCAACGTCCTGCCGGAGGCCGCCGGGCCCTACTTCTCGAAGCTCGAGTGCTTCTGCTTCAAGAACCAGACCCTGGCGCCCGGTCAGAGCGCCGAGTTCCCGGTGGTCTACACCGTCGATCATCGCTACGCGCAGGATCGCGACACCCGCGACCAGGCCGAGATCACCCTCTCCTACACCTTCTTTCCGGCGGCGGGCGGCGCCGGATCGACCAAACAGGCGCGGGAAGCGTCCGGGGGCGCTTCGCCTCTTGGCGGACGGGCGCAGGCAGGGCTATAGCACCCACGTTTCCGCAAGCGCCGGGGACCTCCGAGGGGAGGCCGTGGCGGGGGTTTCAAGAGGCTCGGATTTCGCGACATGGCCCACGAAGGCGTCAAGCACGACTATCATCTGGTGAACCCCAGCCCCTGGCCGCTGATCGGGTCGATCTCGGCGGTGTTCCTGGCCCTGGGGCTGGTGATCGGGCTGAAGGGCATCTTCGGGCTTCCCAAGGGCGACTGGTGGGTGATGGGGGCCGGCGTCGCCGGCGTGCTCGCCACCTTCGCCGGCTGGTGGACCGATGTGGTCAAGGAGGCCAACGAGGGCGACCACACGCCAGTGGTCTCGATCGGCCTGCGCTACGGAATGATCCTGTTCATCGCCTCGGAGGTGATGTTCTTCGTCGCCTGGTTCTGGATCTTCTTCGAGATGGCCCTGTTCCACCACGTGCGCGCGAGCTCGCCGATCGACGACGTGCGCGCGGCCTGGGCGACGTGGCCGCCCAAGGGCGTCGAGCCCGTGCCGCCCTTTGAGCTGCCCATAATCAACACCCTGACCCTGCTGACCTCGGGGACCACGGTGACCTGGGCCCACCATGCCCTGCAGACCGGCGACCGTCGCGGTGCCAAGATCGGCCTGCTGCTGACCATCCTGCTCGGGATCATGTTCACCTCGATCCAGGCCTATGAGTACAACCACATCCTGACGCACAAGCTGTTCTACGGCCCGGAAGCGACCAACTCCGGCCTCTACGGCTCGTCTTTCTTCATGGCCACCGGCTTCCATGGCTTCCACGTCATCATCGGGACCATCTTCCTGACGGTCTGCCTGATCCGGCTGATGAACGGGGCCTTCACGCCCAGGCAGCACTTCGGCTTCGAGGCGGCCGCCTGGTACTGGCACTTCGTCGACGTGGTGTGGCTGTTCCTGTTCACCTTCCTCTATGTGATCTTCGGATCCGGCTGGGGGCATTGACGCAGGCCGCGCGGGTCAACCCCTTCCTGGCCGGGGCGCTCGGCCGCTGTCCGAATTGCGCCCAGGCCCCCCTCTTCGCCGGGTTCCTGACGCCGACGCCCCGATGCCCCCGTTGCGGCTACGCCCTCGCCGCGGCCGATAGCGGCGACGGGCCGGCGGTGTTCGTGATCATGATCGTCGGCTTCCTTGTCGTGTTCGGCGCCTTGTTCACCGAGGTGGCCTATCATCCCCCGGTGTGGGTGCACCTCGTCGTCTGGCTTCCGCTGGGGGCGGCTCTGTGCCTGGGTCTGCTGCGGCCGATGAAGGGGCTGATGATCGCCGCCCAGATCCGCAACAAGGCTGCCCAGCACAGGCGGGACGAGGAGGCGTGAGGCGCTTCCCCGTCGGCCTGACGATTGCGGCGAGCCTGGCGTTCGCGGTCCTGGCCGGCCTCGGCGCCTGGCAGCTCCAGCGCCTGGCCTGGAAGCAGGACCTGCTGGCGAGGGTGGCCGCCCTGCGGCTCGCGCCCGCCCGCCCGGCCGCCGAGGTCCTGGCGCTCGCGGCTCAGGGCCGGGACGTCGACTACCGACGAGTGGCGGCCGACTGCCGGCCCTCGCAAAACCCGCCGCGCGACGCCTACCGCTACGCCCTGCGCGATGGCCGGGTGGCCTGGCGGCTGGTCAGCGCCTGTCGTCTGGCGGGCGCTCCTTACGAAGGCATATTGCTGGACCGTGGCCTCGTCGCGCGCCTCACCGGGGCGATGGCGCCGGTCGCGGGTGTGTTTCCGCCGCCGGCCTCGGTCGTCGGCGTCCTGCGCGCGCCGGGCGGCAAGCCGTTGCTGGGACCGGCGGAGACCGTCGGAACACCGGGCGCGCGCGTCTTCCGGGTCCTCGACCGGTCCGCCGTGGCCTCGCTCGCCGCCGACAACGGCGTCGAACGGCCGGCGCCCTATATCCTCGCCGTGGAGTCGGAGCGCCCGTCGCCGCAGGGGCTTGTCCCGGCGGCCCTTCCGCAGGATATCCCCAACAACCATTTCGTCTACGCGCTGACCTGGTTCGCCCTGGCGGGGATTCTGGCCTGGTTCTACGGCGCCTTGCTTCTGCGAAGGCTGGGCCGGTGAAATACCTCTCCACCCGCGGCGACGCTCCGCCGCTCGGTTTTGTCGACACCCTGCTGGCCGGCCTGGCGCCGGACGGGGGGCTCTATTGTCCGGAGACCTGGCCGCGCCTGACCGCGGCCGAGATCGCCGCCTTCGCGGGCCGCCCCTATGCGAAAGTCGCCGCCGACATCCTCGGGCGCTTCGCCGGCGGCGAGATCGGCCGCGACGACCTGGAGAGGCTCTGCGCCGAGGCCTATGCGAGCTTCGACCACCCGGCCGTGACGCCGTTGGTCCAGCTGGCGCCCGACCGCTTCCTGCTCGAGCTCTTCCACGGCCCGACCCTCGCCTTCAAGGACCTGGCGATGCAGATCCTGGGCCGTCTCTACGCCCATGTGCTGGCGGCGCGGGACCGCACCATGACCATCGTCTGCGCCACCTCAGGCGATACCGGCGGCGCCGCGGTGGAGGCGTTCGCCGGCCTCGCGGCCGTGCGCATCGTCGTGTTGTTTCCCGAGGGCCGCATCTCGGAGGTCCAGCGCCGCTTCATGACGACGACGAGCGCCGCCAACGTGCGGTCGGTGGCCGTCGCCGGCGACTTCGACGACTGCCAGGCGATCCTGAAGTCCCTGTTCCAGGACGAGGCCTTCGCCGCCGCGGTCGGTCTCTCGGCGGTCAATTCGATCAACTTCGCCCGCATCGCCGCCCAGACCGTCTATTACTTCACGGCCGCCGTGGCCCTGGGCGCCCCCGGGCGAGCGGTGGATTTCGCCGTGCCGACCGGCAATTTCGGCGACGCCTTCGCCGGCTACGCGGCCAGGCTCATGGGCCTCCCCCTCGGGCGCATCATCGTCGCCACTAACGTCAACGACATCGTCGCCCGCGCGCTCGCCACCGGCGACTACCGCCGGGGGCAGGCGACGGCCACCCAAAGCCCGGCCATGGACATCCAGGTCGCCTCCAACTTCGAGCGGCTGTTCTTCGAGTGCGCGGATCGCGACGCCGCCGCGACCGCGGCGGCCTTCCGCGCCTTCGCGGCCGAGGGCCGGGTGCGGACGCCGCCGCCGGTCCTGGCCGCAATGCGGGAGGGTCTCACCGGGGCGGCGGTGAGCGAGGCCGAGACTGCCCGGACCATCGCCGCGACGCTGCGCGACACCGGTCAGCTGATCGATCCCCACACGGCCGTCGCGGTCGCCGGGGCCGCCCAGGCCCGGCCACAGGCCACCGGCGCGCCGCTGGTGATCGTCTCCACCGCCCACCCGGCGAAGTTCCCGGAGGCGGTCGCCGAGGCCTCCGGGACGGTCCCGCCAACCCCCGCCGCCGTGCGAGCGCGGGCCGGAGTCCCCGAGCGCATCGACCGCTTGCCGGCCGAGGTGGACGCCGTGAAGGCCTACGTCCGCGCGTTCGCCCGCCCATGACAGCCGGGACTCCGTCCACGCCTCGGCGTCACGATCTCGCCAACGGCGTCACCCTGCTGTGCGATCCCGTCGCCGGCTTCGAGACCCTGGCGCTGTCGGTGGTCGCTGGCCGGGGCGCCCGCTGGGAGGATCAGGCCCGGTCCGGCTGGTCGCACCTGCTCGAACATATGGTCTTCAAGGGCGCGGGCGGCCGCTCGGCGCGCAACATCGTCGAGGTCATCGAGGCCGACGGGGGCCAGTTGAACGCCGCCACCGGACATGAGCGCACCAGCTTCCAGGTCCGCGCCCTGGCCGGCGGCCTGCCGCTCGCGCTCGCCGTCGTCGCCGATCTCGTGCAGCGTCCGACCCTGGATGGCGAGGATCTGGCGCGCGAGAAGCAGGTGGTGGGCCAGGAGATCGCCGAAGCCGCAGACACGCCCGACGATCAGGTCTTCGAACAGGCCCAGGCGGCCGCCTTCGCCGGCCAGGCCCTGGGCCGCCCGATCCTGGGGTCCACCGCCAGCCTTGAGCCGGCCGAGCCCGGCGCGCTGGAGGCCTGGCGGGCAATGCTCTACGCGCCGGACCGCCTGGTGGTGAGCGTGGCGGGCGCCGTCGACGAGGACGCATTCCTGCGGCTGGCCGAGGCCTCCTTCGGCGTCGCGCCGCGCGTCCCGCACCCGGCCGCGCCCCCGGCGGAGTTCATCGGCGGTCACGCCCGCGAGCGGCGCAAGCTCGAGCAGGCCCACCTGGTCTTCCTGCTGCCGGCCCCCAGCGTTTCCGATCCCGCCTACTGGTCATTCCGGCTGTTCGCCGAGGCGCTCGGTGGTGGGATGTCGTCGCGGCTGTTCCAGGAGGCGCGGGAACGGCTGGGGCTGGCCTACGCCATTGACGCCTATAGCGAAGCCTATTCGGACGTCGGGGTCCTGGGGATCTACGCCGGCTGCGCGGCCGCCGACGCGGGGCGCCTGGCCGAGGTGGCGGCGGCCCAGATCAGGGCGCTGATCGCCGATGGTGATCCGGCGGAACTCGCCCGCGCCAAGGCCCAGCTGAAGGGGTCGCTGTTCATGTCGCGCGAATCGCTGCTCGCGCGGGCCGAGCAGGCGGCCGCCCAGGTCCTCAGCCTGGGCGATGTTCAACGCCCCTCCGCCCTCGCGGCCGCCATCGACGCGGTGGGCGTCGAGGACATCCGGGGCGTCGGCGCCCGGATCGTGGCTTCCGGCCGCTGCACGGCCAGCGTCCTTGGACCCCGCCCGGCGATGGACGCGCCGGCCCGCTTCGAGACCACCCTGTTCGCGTGATCACCCGGCGGCTGTTGGCCAGCCGGAAATTCGGCGCCATGATCGTGGGCCATGGCTCTGCTCGATTGGATCGCCGCTGATCACGACCTGCGTCTGGACGGGTCGGTCGTCCGGCTCCGGCCGCACCGGGCGTCGGACTTTCTCGAGTGGGCGGCTCTGCGCGAGACCTCGCGCGAGTTCCTGCAGCCTTGGGAGCCGACCTGGCCGTCCGACGACCTCACCCGCGGCGCCTATCGGCGGCGTCTGGCGGCCTACACCCAGGACATGGAGCGGGGCGTGGCCTATCCGTTCCTGGTGTTCCGCCGGAACGACAATGTGCTGGTGGGCGGGATCACGCTCTCCAACGTACGCCGCGGCGTCGCCCAGATGGGCTCGATCGGCTACTGGGTCGGGGAGCCGTTCACCCGCCAGGGCTACACCCTGGACGCGGTGAGGGCGGTGACGGCCTTCTGCTTCGGCCGCCTGCGCCTGCACCGGGTGGAGGCGGCCTGCATCCCCAGCAACACCGCCTCGCAGGGCGTCCTGATCCAGGCCGGATTCGCCCAGGAAGGCCTCGCCCGGGACTATCTCAAGATCGACGGAACCTGGCGCGACCACCTGCTCTTCGGCCTGGTCTCTCCCAACCCCGAAAGCTGACCGAGCCCACGCAACGGCGTCCCGCGTCAGGCGCGGCCGGGCTGGGCGGAGAGGTTTTCCGGGGAGACGCCGATCTTGGCCAGGGCCCGGGACCATTTGTGGGCGTGGTCGTCGTCGAACAGCAGCCCCTCGTCGGCCTCGCAGGTCAGCCAGATATTGTCCTTTATCTCACGCTCCAGCTGGCCGGCGTCCCAGCCGGCGTAGCCCACCGCCATGGCCGAGCGCCGCGGGCGCGCCTCCGGCGTGGCCAGGACCCGCAGGATCTCCCGCGAGGCGGTCAGCATCAGTCCGTCGGTCACCTGCACGCTGCCGGGGCCGACCCCCTGGTCGCGGGTGTGCAGGACGAAGCCCCGCTCGGGCTCGACCGGCCCGCCCATCAGCACCAGGTCGTCCGGGGCGTCGGGCCCCGGCTCGACGCCGAGGCGCGTCAGCAGGTCGGAGATGGTCAGACCTTCCACAGGCCGGTTGACGGTCAGGCCCATCGCATGGCCCTGGTCATGTTCGCACAACAGGATCACCGCCCGCTCGAAGCGGGGGTCTCCTATTCCCGGCATTGCCACCAGCAGGCGGCCGGTCAGATAAGCTCTGCTATCGGCGCTCATGGTGCAAGGATCGCGACTCCTCACCGGCGAATCAACCCCGATGCGCGCGGCTGCCCTTGGCGTTCGCCGGGCAGGGCTCTAATTGATCACCCCACCCTAGCCAGGAGAAGCCTTGATGACCCTCAAAGTCGGCGACACCGTTCCCAGCGCGACCTTCATGACCTTCGGCCCCGACGGCCCCAAGCCCATCACTTCCGACGAGCTGTTCAAGGGCAAGACGGTCGCCCTGTTCGCCGTGCCGGGGGCGTTCACGCCGACTTGCTCCGCCAAACACCTGCCCGGCTTCAAGACCAAGGCCGCCGAGTTCAAGGCCAAGGGTGTCGACACCATCGCCTGCGTTTCGGTGAACGACGTGTTCGTTATGAAGGCTTGGGGCGAGAACCAGGGCGTGGGCGACGATGTCCTGATGCTGGCGGACGGCAACGGCGACTTCACGAAGGCGGTGGGCCTCGAGCTCGATGCCAGCCGCTTTGGCATGGGTCCGCGGTCGCAACGCTACTCGATGATCGTCAAGGACGGCGTGGTGAAGGAGCTCAACGTCGAACAGGGCGGCGATTTCAAGGTCTCCTCCGCCGAATACATGCTGGCCCAGCTCTAGCGCAAACGCCATCCAGGTGGAATCACCTGGATGGTGATGATTTGCGCCAGCCTCATACACTGGGGCGTTCGCTGATCGCCGAATCAGTTCACAGTTCGGCAGCGAACGCCCCAGGTTTTCCTGCGGCCTCGGTCCCACCGGGGCCCATTTCATTCTACGCACCCAGCGATTCCGGCGTGGCCCGGAAGAGGTCGATGGAGCCCTGGGTGACGGCCTGGGCGAGACCGGGCGCCTGGGCCAGGACCTGCTCGGAATAGATCCGCGCCAGCCCGATCCGCGTGCGCCAGTAGTCCTGCGGACCGTCGCCGGCGACCAGGCGCGCGGACGCCGCCAAGGCCCCCTTGGCCAGCATCCAGCCGCCGATCACGTCGCCGAGCAGCTTGAGGTAGGGCGTCGCCCCGGCGAGGGCGTCGGGCTGGGCGTGGCCCCGGCGCTCCAGCATCCAGCCGGTCGCCGACTGGACCGCCGCCAGCCCCGCCTCCAGCCGGGCCCCGACGGTGTGCAGCCAGGCGTCGTCGGCGCTCTTCAGGGCCGCGGCGGTGGGGAAG
>JAQGIW010000108.1 GCA_028290905.1 Caulobacteraceae bacterium
AGAGGGATGATGAGGGCGTTGAGCGCGTCGATGTCGAAGGCGGCCGCCTTCGCGTAGACGATCTTTCCGGATCGATCGATGACGTAGTTGGTCGGTACGGCCCCCACATCGCGATAGGGTCCCTTCAGGCGCTTGACGAAAGGTATCCTGAGCTTCTCCGCCAGGGGACGCAGCTTATTCTCGGGGATCGAATCCTCCGTGGCGACCGCCAGAACCTGAAAGCCGTACTTGCTGTAGGTCCTGAAGTAAGCCTCGAGGAGGGGAAGTTCCTCGCGGCACGGCGCGCACCAGGTCGCCCAGAAGTTGAGAATGATGACGTCGCCCTTGAGGTCGGCCAATTTCACCGTGCGACCGCCGAAGGTGGTGACGGTGAAGTCCGGCGCGGGCTGGCCCACTTTCGGCGCCGCCGGGGCGGTGCTCGCCAGGGCCCAGACAGCAGCGCCAACGGTGGCCGCGATCCCAGGTCTCAAGTTCCGCATCGGGGCCCCCACCCATCTCGATCAATCCCGGCTCTGCGCGACGCGCCGGCGCCTGTCAAATCCGCGCCCGCGTCCTCGGCTGGGCCTCGTCAGACCTTCCACGCGATCCAGGCGGCCATCAGGTCCACGGCGCCCTGGCGCCTCGCCTCCGAGTCCTCGAAGTAGTGGGCGCCGGGGATCAGTTCCAGGCGCTTGTCCTTCGAGGCGATGGCGTCGAGGATGCCGTGGGCGTCGGAGATGAAGACGCCCATGTCGGCGGTGGACTGCACCACCAGGGACGGCAGCTCGATCTTGGCCAACTGGGGGCCGCCCTGGCAGTTGGAGGTCTCCAGGCTCCACATGGAGAGCCAGGTCTTCAGCGTATTGGCCCGCCCGATGCCGGGGAACTTGTTGGCCTGGGCCGGGTGGCCGCGATAGCAGCCCGGCACCGGACGGTCGGAGGGGTCGATGGCGCCGTCCATGAACCGCAGGTCCGCCCAGGTGCGGTAGAGGGGAAAGAGGATGTCGGGCACCCCCGCGGCGTTGAGGCGGGCCAGCTCCGCCTTGGCCCAGTCGGTAATGCGCTGGTTGCGGGCGCGCTGGGCGGCGCGGTAGCGGGCGATGAACCCGGCCGAATAGGGCGGCCCGTGCTCGGGATTGAAGGGGTTCAGAGACTCGTCGGTGAGGGTGGGATCGTGTTCGTCGACGACCGAGGCGTCCATCCACGCGGTCAGCACCTCGGGACGGCCCTTGTGGGCGTTGAGCGAGATATAGAGATCGGCCGACGGCAGGCTGGCCAGCGCCTCCTGTCCGGGGCCCTTCAGCCCCGCCGCCAGGCCCGGCGCGACCGACTCGGCCTGGTAGGCGCCCATCAGCGAACCGCCCCCCGAATTTCCGAGGATGATCACCGTCTCGACGCCCGCCTCCTCGCGCAGCCAGCGCACGCCGACGCCGATGTCGATCAGAGCGTGCTCGAGGATGAACTGATCCTCCGCGCCCCGGAAGCGGGTGTTCCAGCCGAGGAACCCGTAGCCGGCCCGCGCGAAGTAGGGGGCGATGTAGTGCTCGGCGAAGTCGACGTTGTAGTGCGTGGCGATCAGGGCGACCTTGGGCTTGCGCCCGGCCGGAGTCCAATACAGGCCCTGGCAGGGGTGGCCGCCGGCGCCGATGCGGGGCGCGGTGGGCGAGACCGCCCCGACGAACAGGCGCTCGACGCCCGAGGGAACTTCAGCCGCGATCACGTGTGTGTCTCCCAACAATCAGCGTGGCTTGGTGAAATAGACCGTCAAGTCGATGCCGTAGGTGCGCGGATCGGCGAAATACAGCTGGGTGAACAGGCTGGCGGTCGGCACGTCCGAGATGATGTAACGCTTGTCGAACATGTTCTTGACCCACAGCGAGACCTTGTAGCGGCCGCTGCGATCCTCCCAGTTGAGGCTGCCGTTGACCAGGGCGTAGCCCTTCTGGGTGCCGACCGGCAGGTTGAAGATGTCCGTGTAGTGCTTGGATTCGTAGTTGACCTGCAGGTCCGGCGTCAGCGTGCCGAGCTCGTTCAGGCCGAAGGCGTAGGAGGCCTCGACGTGCGCCGTCCAGTTGGGCGAATAGGCGGGCTTTATGTAGCAGGGCCCGTTCTTGTCGGCGTGGTTCATCAACCCGCCGCAGGGATTGACCGTCCTCCCATCGATGAAGAAGCGCGAGCCGGTGAGGTCGGCGGTGAAGCTGGTGTAGGCGGCGTCGAGGTAGCCCGCCGACGCGTTGATCCGCAGGTGCTCGGTCGGGGCGGCGTTGACCTCGAGCTCCACGCCGCGCGCGCGCTCGAAGGCGTTGTTGGCGACGATCTGCTGTTCGCCGTCCACCCCCGCGATCTGGATGAAGGTGCCGACCTGCAGGTCGTCATAGTTGTTCCAGAAGGCCGCGAGGTTGGCGCGCAGGCGGTGCTCGAACCAGTCGGTCTTCAGGCCGATCTCGGTGGCGTAAGCCTTCTCCGGCAGGAAGGGGCCGATGGTCGCCGCAAGGTTGGAGCGGGTGTTGAACCCGCCACCGACGAAACCGGTGTCGTACTTGGCGTAGGCCATCAGGTCGGGCGTGAAGTGATAGTCGGCGCCGACGTGGAAGGTGACGTCGTTGGAGGTCTCCGAGGGGATGCTTCCGTCCGGATTGAGGATCGGGACCTGCGGGGTTCCCACGGGGTGTTGCAGGACCCGGTAGAGGTTCTTCTTGTCGCTGGTGTAGCGGATGCCGCCGGAGACCTCGAGACGGCGGGTCAGGTGGTAGTCCACCTGGGCGAAGCCGGCATAGGTCCAGCCATGACCGATCGCCAGATCGTCCTGGAGGGGCGCCGTCGGCGCCAGGATCGGCAGGTCGAAATGCTGCGCGGCGTCGTATCTCTGGGTGAAGAAATAACCGCCGGCCACCCATTGCAGCGGTCCGTTGTTGTTCGACGAGAACCGGACTTCCTGCGAGAACTGCCACTGGTGGAGCTGGAACCCGGTCTGCAGGAACGGCAGGGCGGTATCGTCGTAGTCGTTGTAGCTGTAGTTGTTGTTATAGATGTAGCCGGTGACCGAGGCGATGTCGAACCACGGCGTCCTGTAGCGCGTGTTCAGGGTCACCTGGTGAGTGTCCTGATAGTCGCCGCTCGGAAAGTCCCGCATGATCGCATAGGGATCGGTCGGTCCCCCGGGGAAACCGAACCCCGGCTGCTTGAACGCGAATGAGAGCAGGTCGGTGGGCACCGAACCGTTCTGGCCACCCACCGAGGGGCTGCGGTCGTGGATGTAGGTGTAGGAGAGGTCGAAGGTGAGCGGGGCGATGGGCTGCCAGTGGAAGGACGGGCGGATGGTCTGCACGTCGAAGCCGCCCAGCCGGGTGTCCGACCTCGGCGGCGGCCCTCCGGGCAGGTTCACGATCGGACCGGTGTAGAGGTTGTGGTAGGGGCCGTCCTCGTACTGGCTGCGCGCGGCGATCCTGAACGCGAAGGTGTCGGAGACGGGCACATTGAGTATGGTGCCGTAGTCGAGGCGGCCAAGATTGCCGACCCGCACATTGCCCTGCGCCTCCCACGCCTCGGTCGACGCCTTCTTGGTGGTGATGTTGACGACGCCGCCGATGGTGTTGCGGCCGAACAGCGTGCCCTGCGGGCCGCGCAGGATCTCCACCTGCTCGACATCCATGATGTCGGCCAGGGCCCCGATGTTGCGGGCGTAGAACACCCCGTCCACCGAAACCCCCACGGCGGGGTCCTGGCCCTGGTCGACGTTGCCGTAGCCGATGCCGCGCGAGAAGATCACGGCGGCGTTGCGATGGATGGCCCCGACGCCTTCGATCTGCACGTTGGGCGCCTGATGGTTCAGGTCAGTGAGGTCGTAGACGAAGAGCTTCTGCATCATTTCGGCATTCACCGCCGTCACCGCGACCGGCGCGTTCTGGATCGATTCCGATCGGCGGCGGGCCGTGACGATGACCGTGCCCACTTCGGTGCCCTGGGCGCCCGTCTCGCCGGCCTTCATCGGCGCGGTTCCCGAGGGCGCGGTCTGCGCGAGGGCGATCGACCCCGGCGCCGCCAGGACGCACGCGGCCGCGCCGCTAAGGAACCATGGCCGAATACGCATGAGCTGCCTCCCCTGTTCGATTCGCCCCGCTGGACGCGCGGCGCAGAATTATTAGTTCGAAAGCTAATCGACTTGACCGATCCGCACAACCCGTTAGGCGGGGCGGCGAGAGAGGATTTCCGACCATGAGCCACGACGTCACCCTGATCGCGGTGTCCGGCTCGACCCGGGCCGGCTCGCATAACCGCATGCTCCTGAAGCTCGCGGCCGCCGCCGCGGAACGGGCGGGGGCGAGGGTCGATTTCGTCGAGCTGCGCGACCTGGCCCTGCCGCTCTACGACGCCGACCTGGAAGCCGAGCATGGGCTGCCGCCGGCGGTGGTCACCTTCAAGGCGGCGTGCGTGGCCGCCGACGGCTACCTGATCGCGGGACCCGAATACAACGGCAGCCTGTCGGCCGTGCTCAAGAACGCCATCGACTGGCTCTCACGGCCCGGCCCGCAGCCCGGCGAGACGCCGTTCACGCTCGCCGCCTTCAAGGGCAAGGTGGCCGGCCTGATGTCCGCCTCGCCGGGGTCATGGGGCGGCATACGCAGCCTCATGCACCTCAGGGAGATCATCTCCGGCATGGGCGTGCTCGTGGCGGCCGAACAGTTCGCCCTCCCCGCCGCCCACGCCGCCTTCACCGAGGACGGACAGCTTCAGAACGAGGTCTACCGGTCCCTGGTCGAGGCCATCGGCGCCCGCGCCGCGCAACTGGCGCGGGCCCTCAAGGGGTGAAGGATCCGGGCTTGACGTGCAGCATGTAAGGTCACGCCGTCGTCGCGGCCGGGGAGTCCGGGAGGGCGGAGGCGTCGTCGCGGGAAAGGTTTTCGGCGAGCTGGACGAGGACGCGGCGGAGCACGGCCATGTCGGCCTCGTCGATGCCGCGGGTGGCGATCTCGTTGACCTCGGCCACGCAGACCATCAGCTCGGCCCGCAGCATCCGCGCCTTGGGGGTGAGGAAGACGTGCACCTTGCGGCGGTCCTCGGTGCTGGGTTCGCGGCGGACCAGGCCGGCCTTCACCAGGGAATTGAGCGCGGTGACCGTCGTCGGCTCCTGCATGCCCACCCGGCGGGACAGCTCGCGCTGGGTCATGCCTTCCTCGTTCCAGAGGACGCGAAGAAACGGCCACTGCCCGGAGGAAACGCCCTTGGGCATGGTGCGGCGCTCGAGCTGGCGCGTAAACAATCGGAAGGCGATCCGGGTGAGATAGCCGATACTGTTGTGCGGATTCTCGTAGAACCCGGGAGGGGGACGGTCTGTGTGACTGGCCGACATCGTCTGTCCGAAACCCGAGGATTGATCCCCCACGTTAGAGCACGTTTCGCCAGTAGCGTAACCGAGGGCGGTTCGGCTTCTATTCCGCCGGAACCATCGTCGGCGCACTGCCGACAGCGCTGCGTCCGGTGATCAGGCCGACAACCTTCTCGCCGTTGGCGTCGACCGGGTCGTGAGCGAGGTCGGACTCGTCGAAGACCTTGGTCCAGCAGGCGAACTCCAGGCAGACGCCGTCCGGGTCGAAGAAATAGACGGAGCGCACGAACACATCGTCGGTGACCGTGGGGCTGACCTGATTGGGCGAATTGTCGTGGTTCATCACCGGCGAGAGTTCGACCCCCTTGGCGGTCAGGCGCTGGAGGTACTCGTCGAACTTCTCCGCGGGCACGTCGAAGGCGATGTGGTTCATCGAGCCGTGCGCGGTGACCAGGGAGCCGAGCCCCGGCAGGGCGGCCGGGCTCGACACCCCGGGATGAGCCTCGGGGGCGCCCTGGAACCAGAAGAAGGCGAGTGAGTCGCCGTTGCCGATGTCGAAGAAGAAGTGCTGACCCCGGCCGCCGGGCAGGTCGATGGTCTTGATCAGCGGCATGCCGAGCACATCGCGATAGAACTCGACGGTCTTGGCCATGTCCTTGCAGACAAGCGCCAGATGGTTGACGCCGCGGATCTCGAATTCGCTGTTCTTCGGCCTGGCCACGATCGGTCTCCTTGTTGCTGGTCGGTTGGAGGAAAAAGACTAGGCGGCTCTCGCCGGCGCGCGCAGCTGTTCGACCCGGGCGGAGTCGAAATATTCGTCGAGGCGGACGATCCGGCCATTCTCGACCCGGCAAATGATGCAGGCGGGCAAGGTGAGTTCCACATCGTCCGGGCGGACGATCCTCAGTTCGTGCTGCTGGACGAAGCCGCCCGGAAACACATTCACGCGGCGCTTCTCGTAGCGGCGGCTCCTGGTGCGCTTGATCAGGCCCGAGAGCACCAGGAGGTTCTCATCCCGGGTGTTCTCCAACTCGTCGGTATTGTGCCAGATGGCGACGTTCGGGGCGTAGCTGGCGCGCACGGTGTCGATGTCCCCCGCCTCGATGGCGTCGAAGAAGGCCTTCGCGAAGGCCGCCATATCGTTGTCGCCCGCCATGATCCTCGTCGTCTCCCCTTTTCTTAGACCTCGAATTTATCGGAAAGCGGCGACCCGGTCCAGGCTGAAACTTAGAGTTCTAAGCTCTTGCCTTCGGGGCAAGGCGGTGGTCCACGTGCACGGTCGCGATTGCGACGGGTGAGGCAAGACGGGAGAGGGCGGTTGGGCGCGCCGGTGGTGCGAATAGGCGTCTGCGGACTGGGGCGTGGCTTCCTGCTGACGGCCCCCGCGCTCCTGTCCGACCCCCGCGTCAGGCTGGTCGCCGCCGCCGAGCCGCGCCCCGAGGCCCGGGCCCGCTTCGAGGCGGAGATCGGAGGGCGCACCTATCCCGACATCGAGGCCCTCTGTGAAGATCCCGAGGCAGACCTGATCTACATCGCCTCCCCCCACGCGCTGCATGCGGCGCAGGCGATCACGGCGGCCAGGGCGGGCAAGCATGTGCTGGTGGAAAAGCCGATGGCGCTGGAGCTCACCCACGCGGCGCGGATGATCGCGGCGGCGCTGGAGGCGGGCGTGCGGCTGATCGTCGGTCCCAGCCACGGCTTCGACGCCCCCGTCCTCCTGGCGCGCAGGCTGATCGCCGCGGGCGACTACGGGACGCCCCGGATGATAACCGCCCTGAACTATACCGACTTCGTCTACCGTCCCCGACGGCCGGACGAACTCGACCCGCGGCTCGGGGGCGGGGCGGTGCTCAACCAGGCGTCGCATCAGGTCGATATCGTCCGTGTCCTGATGGGCGAGGCGATCCGTGGGGTGCGCGCGGTCGTGGGCGACTGGGACGAGGCGCGCGCAACGGAAGGCGCCTACAGCGCCTTACTGACCTTCGCCGGCGGCGGGGCCGCGAGCCTCGCCTACAGCGGCTACGGACGGTTCGACAGCGACGAATTCTGCGGCTGGGTCGGCGAGACCGGCGCGCCGAAGGACCCCCTCGCGCCCCGCCGATCGCTTCGGACTCTTCTGGAGTCGGCGGCCTCGGAAGGCGAGCAGAGGCGCGGCCGCTCCTATGGCGAGGCCGGACTGGAGGCGAGCCATGCAAGCCCCGGCGTGCACGAGCACTTCGGCCTAGTGATCGTCAGTTGCGAGCGCGCCGACCTGCGGCTCACGCCCGAGGGTGTGTGGGTCTACGGCGACGGGTCGCCCCGCCTGCATCGGCCTGAGCCGTCCGCCCACCCCCGCACGACCGTCGTCGACGAGATCTGGGGCGCGGTTGTCGAGGGGCGCGAACCGCTGCACTCGGGCGCCTGGGGAATGGCGACGCTGGAGGCCTGCCTGGCGATCCGGGAGTCGAGTCGCCTGGGGCGGGAGATCATCATGGAGGAGGCGCGACGTGGCGAAGCTTAGGTTGAGCGTGGCCTGCTGGAACTACGACCGGGTGCGTGCGATCGCCGACGGCCGCGTCTCGGCCGAGGGGATAGACCTCAATCTGATGACCCTGCCGGTGGAGGAAACCTTCTTCCGCATGCTCCGGCATCGCGAGTTCGACGCGGCGGAGATGTCGCTGTCGTCCTACGCGGTCTCGCTCACGCGCCCGGACCCCGCCTTCATCGCCCTGCCGGTGTTTCCCTCGCGGTTCTTCCGCCACTCCTGCATCTTCGTCTCCACGCGGAGCAATATCCACAGCCCGGCGGACCTGGCGGGCGCGCGCGTCGGCGTCCCCGAGTTCCAGATGACCGCGCCGGTCTGGATCCGCGGCATCCTGCAGGACGACTACGGACTCGACCCGGCCGCACCCCGCTACTTCACCGGCGGCGAGGAGGAGCCTGGCCGCGAGGAGAAGCTGGCCCTGAACCTGCCGCCGCGGTTTTCGGTGACCCCCATCGGCCCCACCCAGACGCTCTCCGGCATGCTGGCGGAGGGCGAGATCGACGCCCTGTACACGGCGCGCGCGCCCAGCACCTTCTATTCCCGCCCCGACGCCGTGCGCCGGCTGTTTCCGGATCCGGACCAGGTCGAGCGCGAGTACTACCGTCGCACGCGGATCTTCCCGATCATGCATGTCATCGCCCTGCGCCGCGACGTCTACGCCCGCGATCCGTGGATCGCCCGATCGCTCTTCAAGGCGTTCGAGGCGGCCAAGCAGCTCGCCTATGACGAGCTGAAGGTCACCGCCTCCCTGGTGACCATGCTGCCGTGGCAGACCACCGCGGTGGAGGACGCCGTGCGGGAGATGGGACCCGACTGGTGGTCCTATGGCCTGGAGGCCAACCGCGCCACGCTGGACACGTTCCTGCGCTATCACAACGAACAGGGGCTCTCCGGCGCCCGGCTGACGCCGGAGGCCCTGTTCGCCGCCGAAACCCTGCAGTCTTTCAAGATCTGAGGCGCGGAGCTATGGTTAGCCTTCGAAGGAAAATCCCTGCGCACTCGAGGTCGCCATGCTGACGCCGCTGGAAAACGACCTGCTCTGCCGCGTCGAGGGCGAGGCCCCGATGGGCGGGGTGATGCGTGGCCATTGGCTCCCCGTTTGCCTTGCCGAAGAAGTGACCGAGCCCGACGGCGCGCCGCGCCACGCGCGGCTGCTGGGCGAGGACCTGGTCGTCTTCCGCGACACCAGGGGGCGCCTGGGGGTGCTGGCCGAGCACTGCCCGCATCGCGGCGCTTCGCTCGCCTTCGGGCGCAACGAGGAATGCGGCCTCAGGTGCCTGTACCACGGCTGGAAGTTCGACGTGGACGGCGCGGTGATGGACATGGCCTCCGAGCCGGACTCCTCGCCCCTGCGTCAGAACCTGAAGCACCGCGCCTATCCGGTGCGCGAGAGCGGCGGGTTCGTGTGGGTGTGGATGGACGGCGAGCGCCCTCCCCGCCCCTTCGAGACGCCCACCTGGGCGCCCACGCCGGAGACGACGATCAGCATCGTGAAGATGCACGTAGCCTGCAACTGGGCCCAGGTGCTGGAAGGCTCCATCGACTCCGCCCATTCCTCGAGCCTGCATTCGACCAACATGCCCGTCGCCCAGGTGGCCGGATCGACGGCGGAGGGCGGCCTGTGGCTGCGCCCCTCCAACGACAAGGCCCCGCGCCTGGAGATCGAGGAGACCTCGTACGGGTTCCAGTACGCGGCGCTACGCCGTCCGCTCGTGAACGCCGAGACGCACGACTATGTCCGCACGACGATCTTCATCGCCCCGTTCACCGTGCTCATCCCGCCGAACAACCGCTACAAGCTCTCGCAGATGCTTGTGCCCGTCGATGACGTGAACTCGATGTTCTACTGGATCGCCTGGCATGAGAGCGGCGGCATCGGCCAGGACGAGTGGCGGGCCTTCTGCCATGCGACGCCGGGAGTCGATCTTGATGCGGACTATCGCAAGCACCGCAACCTGGAGAACCGGTTCCTCCAGGACCGCGAGGCGATGAAGAGCGGCGACTTCACCGGAATCCTCGGCATTCCAGCCCAGGACATGTCGATGTGGGAGTCCATGGGCCCGATCGCCGACCGCGGCCGCGAGCACCTGGGCGCCAGCGACCTCGCCATCAAGCAGTTCCGACGGCAGATGATCGCCGCCGCCCGCCGCTACGCAGCCGGCGGTGGCGCGATCGGCGCGCAGGAGCCGCGACCCCGCCCGGTCGACCTGGCGTCCTTCGAGGGGATCGTCAGCAAGGACACCGACTGGCGCGCGCTGGGGCGGGCGCCGCAGCCCGCCGTGGCGGCGGCATTCTGACCGCGGCCTTGGCGAGCCCCGTCGTCCTGATAGCCGGCCAACTCCTCACCGCGCGGCTCTGGGCCCCGCAGGTCGAAGCCCTGGGCGAGCGGTTCGAGCTGATGGTCGCCGATCAATCCTCGCACGACACCATCCCCGCCATGGCCGCGGCGATCCTGGACGCCGCGCCGCCCCGCTTCTCCATCGTCGGGCACGCCATGGGCGCCTTCGTCGCCTTCGAGATGTTGCGCCAGGCGCCGGCGCGAGTGGGCCGCCTCGTCCTGATGAGCGCCCTCGCCTCCGCCGACGGGCCGGCCCAGACCGCCCGGCGCGAGGGCTATCTGCGGCTCGTCGAGGACGGCCGGTTCGACGATGTCGTCGAGGAGCGCCTCCCGCTCCTGCTGTCGCCGGCGCGACGCTCGGACCCCGAACTGGTGGGCGCGGCGCGGGCGATGGCGGCGGCGACCGGGCCGGACGCGTTCCTGCGCCAGCAGCGGGCGATCATGGCCCGCACCGACAGCCGCCCCTCCCTCGCCGCCATCGCCTGCCGGACGCTCATCCTGTTCGGCCGCCAGGACGGGATCGTCACCCTGGCGCACCAGGAGGAGATGCTGGATGGAATCCCCGGCGCGCGGCTGGAGATCCTGGAGGACTGCGGTCACCTGATGACCCTGGAACAACCCGCCCGGGTCAACGCCCTGCTGGCGGGGTGGCTCTAGACGCTATCTCTTCCCCCTCTGGGGAAGTACCGGCGACCCCCGCGTACGCGGGGGCGGGGAAAGGGGGCGCGCTTGGCGAGTCTTGGGTCGCGTCGGCCCCCTCCACGCCTTCGGGTCCCCCTCCCCCACGCCAACGGGAGGAGAGGGTCGTCAGGATCCGGTCAGCTCGCGCCGGACGATGCGGGCGCCGTCGACCATGGCGCGCAGCTTGCCCAGCGCCACGTCCCGCGCATGGTATTTCATGCCGCAGTCCGGAGCGATCCACAGGCGTTCGGCGGGAACGTGGGCGAGGGCGTCGCGGATGCGGGCGGCCACCGCGTCGGGGGTCTCGACGGCCGGATCGTCGAGGTCGATCACGCCTAGCATGATGGTCTTGCTCGGCAACCTGGCCAGGATCGCGGGGTCGAGCCTCGGCTGCGCCGCCTCGACCGAGATCACGTCCACGCGCGCGGCGTCGAGCTCCTCGAGGAAATCATAGCCGCTCGGCTTGGCCCGCCCCTGGTGCACATGGGCGTAGCCGAAGCAGACGTGCAGGGCGGTCATTCCGCCCACGCCTTCGACGGCCGTGTCGATCGCCTCCAGGGCGTAGCGGCCGGCGTCGCGCGGCCGCGCCTGGAGATAGGGCTCGTCGAGCTGAACGACGTCGGCGCCCGCCGCGAACAGATCCTTGATCTCGGCGTTGACCGCCCGGGCATAGTCCATCGCCAGGGCCTCGTCGTCGGGATACCAGTCGTTCTGCGCCTGCTGGGTCATGGTGAAGGGCCCCGGCAGGGTGATCTTCACCGGCCCGCGCGCATGACGGCGAAGGAAGGCGACATCCTGGGCCTCGATGGGCGAGGTGCGGCGTATCGGCCCCACCACCCGGGGCACCGGGTTGGCCGTCCCTGTCCGGTCGATGGCGACGCCGGGGTTGTCGATATCGATGCCGCTGAGCGCCGTGGCCAGGCGGTTGGAGTAGCTCTCCCGCCGCATTTCCCCGTCCCCGATGATATCGACGCCGGCCTCTTCCTGGTCGCGGATGGCCATCAGGGTGGCCGCTTCCTGGGCGTCGGCGAGCCAGGGTTCGGCGACGCGCCACAGCTCGCGGGCCCGCACGCGCGGCGGCAGCCGGCTTTTCAGGCGCTCGCGATCGATCAGCCAATCGGGCTGGGGGTGACTGCCGACCACGGTGGTGGGCAGCAGTGGCAATGGCCTCACCGGGACGCCTCCAAGATCACCAACCAGGGCGTTTTCGCCCCGGCAATCGGAGCCTTATAGGCGCCCTAAATTAATTAGTCATCTAAGAGTTTTTCGCCGCCCCTGACTCCTCGTCCAGTGCTGCGATGATCGCCGCCGCCTCGGCGAAGGCGGTGTTGGCGGCCGGAACCCCTGCATAGATCGCCGTCTGCATGAGGGTTTCCTTGAGGTCCTCGCGGCTGAACCCCCCTTGGCCCAGGCCGGCGCGCACGTGCAGGCTGAACTCCTCCCACCGTCCGAGCGAGGCGGTGATGGCGATCACCAGCAGCCGGCGCGTCCGATGGTCGAGGCCCGGGCGGCCCCAGATCTCCTGCCAGGCATAGCGGGTGATCATCGCCTGGAAGTCGGCGGTGAACGGTGTCCGCCGCGCGAGAGAGGCGTCAACCCAGGCATCGCCCAGCACCGCCCTGCGGTTGGCGAGCCCAGCCTCGTAGAGCACCCGCGCGGCGTTCCCCACGGCCGGGTCCCTCTCCGCGCCCAACAGGAAGTCCCGCACGGCGCCGGCGAAGGCGTCCGGCGCTTCGAGGCAGGCCAGATGACCGGCGTCCAGCACCAGCGCCTCGGCGCCCGGGACGGCGGCGGCGATTGCCGCGCCGTGGCCCTCGAACGGAGTCGAAACGTCTCGCGCGCCGGCAATGACCAGCGTCGGGACGGTTATGCCGCCGAGGGCTTCCGCCAGCTTCATGTCGCGGATGGCGGCGGCGCAGCCGGCGTAGCCTGCCGCGGGGGTCGCCAGCAGGCCCGCGCGGACCGTGTCCACCACCTCGGGGCGGCCCATTCGGAAGGCTTCGCTGAAGAAGCGCGACAGCGCCGCCTCGGCGACCGCCGCCATGCCCTGCTCGAGCACCGTGCGCCGACGCGCCTCCCACACCTCCGGATCCATGGCGGGCGAGGTGCAGGCGGCAATCAGGGCGCTCACGCGGTCCGGCGCGACAAGCGCCAGCGTCATGGCGACCATCCCGCCCAGCGACAGTCCGCATACGGTCGCCTTGGGGATCGCCGCGGCGTCGAGGACGGCGAGCGCGTCCTCCGCCAGGGTCTGCAGGTCGTAGTCGCCCGGCGGCGCGTCGGACGCGCCGTGGCCGCGCGTATCCATGCGGATGACCCGGAACGTCCTGGCCAGGAGGGGCAGCACCGCGTCCCAAAGCGTGACGTCCGTGCCGATCGCGTTTAGCAGCAGAAGGGGCGGACCGTCCGCGCGGCCGTCCTGGCGCCAATAGAGCCGCATCCCGCGCCGCGTGACGAACGCCATTTTTCTACGCGGCCTCCGCCGCCGCGATGGCCGCCAGGGCGCGGCGGGCGAGCCCTTCGGACTCCCCGGTGTCCGAGCCCACCCCTGCCTTGGCCAGGTTGCGCGCCATCGCCGCCACCGAGACCTCGAGCCCCTCGACCACCGGCGCCATGGCGCCGATCGCGCCGTGGGCCAGTTCGAAGAGATCGACGATGACCGGGCCCTCGGCCTGCCAGCCTCCCAGGCCGCGCTCATGCTCCTGCGGCATGGCGGAGAGCAAGGTCGCGGCGAGGCCGGGAGCCCGGATAGCGGCGGAGAGAGCGACCTGACAGCCGGTGGGATTGCGCTTGTGCGCCATCGCCGAGGACCCTCCCCTTCCGTCGACCCGGGGCTCGCGCACCTCGCCGACCTCTCCCTGGGAGAGCAAGGAGATGTCGCGGGCGATCTTGCCCACCGCGCAGGTGACCAGGGCCAGGGCGCAGCCCAGTCCGGCCACCGCATCCCGCCGCGAATGCCACGGCGTGATGGCCGGCGCGAGGCCCAGGGCGGCGCCCATCCGCTTGGAGATCGCGGTCCCCCGGCCGCAGAGGCCGGCCAGCGTCCCCGCAGCGCCTCCGAGCTGCAGCCGCAGGGCCTCTTCGAGTTCGCGCGCGAAACGCGCCCGGGCCTCCTCCACGCCGAGCATCCAGCCCGCCGTCTTGAGCCCGAAGGTTATCGGCATGGCGCCCTGCAGCAGCGTGCGGCCCAACATCGGCGTGGCGACGTGCCGGCGTGTCAGACCCGCCAGCGCCGAGCGCAGGCGGCGCAGGTCCGCGTCGACCAGTTCTCCGGCCTCGCGGCTCATCATCATCAGAGCGGTGTCGGCGACATCCTGGCTGGTCGCGCCCCGATGCACGGCGTCGGCGAACTCGGGGTGGCTGGCGGCCACCCGCGCCCTGATGCGCCGCACGAGGGGAATGGCCAGGGTCCCGGCATGCGCCGCCTCGCGCGCCAAGGTCGCCGCATCGGCCAGGGGCATGGCGCAGGCCTCGGCGATCACATCGGCGGCCGCTTCCGAGAGCAGGCCCTCGGCGGCCAGGGCGCGGGCGAGCGCGGTCTCGAACGCCAGGGCCGCGCCGACCAGCGCCTCGTCGCCGAAGACGGCGAGCATCTCGGGCGTCGAGGCCGCCCAGTCGCGGATGAGGGAGGCGCTCACACGTCGAAGAACACGGTTTCGCGCTCGCCCTGAAGCACGATGTCGAACCTGTAGTCCGCGCCCGCGTCCTCCCGGCAGGTGGCGATCAGGGTCGGGCGACGTTCGGCCGGGACAAGGCCCAGGATGGCGTCTTCCGCGTTGCCGGCGCCATCCTCGAAATAGACCCGCGTCGCCAGCCGCCTGAGAAGGCCGCGGGCCAGCACGCTCATGGCGATGTGCGGCGCCTGGAGGCCGCCGCCCGGCGCCGGCGTGCGGCCGGGAAACAGCGTGCGAAAACGATAGCGACCGTCGGCGTCGGTCGCGCAGCGGCCGAAGCCGACGAAGCCGTCCGAGCCGCCGTACGCGCCTGCCGGGTCGGCCTGCCAGACTTCGAGCAGGGCGTCGGAGACCGGTTCGCCGGCGCCGTCGAAGACGTGGCCGGACACCTCGATCACGCGGCCCGCCGGCGCCGGACCCGCCAGATCATCCCCGCCCGCCCAGGGCAGGCTGAAATGGAAGAAAGGCCCGATCGTCTGGGACGGCGTCTGGTCCAGGAGCGCCCGGGAGTCGGTCACGGCTCACGGTCCGCCGGGGTCGCACCGCGGCCACGCAACACCACGTCGAAGACGTATCCCAGGGCCCACTCCGGCTGCGTCGTGTCCATGTCGAAGTGGGCCACCAAGCGGGACCTGAGGGGAGTCGGCACGGCGTGAAGGATGGGGTCGAGGGCGATCAGCGGGTCGTCCGGGAAATACATCTGGGTCACCAGGCGCGTCGCGAAGGCGGGTCCCAGCAGCGATAGGTGGATGTGAGCCGGGCGCCAGGCGTTGGCGTGGTTCTTCCAGGGATAGGCGCCCGGCCGCACGGTGACGTACCTGTAGCGTCCCTCGTCGTCTGTCACCACGCGCCCGGCGCCGGTGAAGTTGGGGTCGAGGGGCGCGTCCCACTGGTCCTTGTCGTGGCGGTAGCGGCCGGCTGCGTTGGCCTGCCAGATCTCGACGACCGTATTGGCGACGGGCCGCGCGTCCTGGTCCATCACCCGCCCGGTGACGATGATCCTCTGGCCCTGCGCCACGCCCCCCGCCTGGGTCGTCAGGTCCGCCGCCGGCGCGCCCATCAGCCGCTCCCACGGCGCCGTCGGACCGGTGGTCTCGGTCACCGTCTGCGGGGCCTGGATAGGCGCGTGGCGCGGCGCCCGCAGCACGGTCGATCCATAGGCGGGAAACAGCACCGGCGGCTGGCCCGCGTCGTCCCTGGAGAATACCGCCCGGGTCATTCCTCTCCCCGCCTCTCCCATGGAAAGTGTCTAGCAGTCCCCCGTCACGGTTGAAACCTCACCGCCTCAGCGAGCCTCGTGACAATGGCGGTCCGACCATCGAGGCGGACGTCCACCGACCCTACAGCCGGTCGAGACCGTAGGCCGCGTGAAGCGCCCGGACCGCCAGTTCGGTGTAGGCGGCGTCGATCAGCACGCTGATCTTGATCTCCGAGGTGGAGATCACCTGGATGTTCACGCCCTTCTCGGCCAGGGCGCCGAACATGGTCTTGGCGACGCCGGCATGGCTGCGCATGCCAACCCCGATGACCGACACCTTGGCCACGTCCTCGTCCACGGCCACCGCGTCGAAGCCCACGGCGTCCTTGGCGGCGCGGACGATCTCGACGGCGCGGGCGGCGTCGCGCTTGCCGACGGTGAACTCCATGTTGGCCGCCCCCTCCCGGTGCGCGTGGCTCTGGACGATCATGTCGACGTTGACGTTGGCGTCGGCCAGCCGGCCGAAGATCTCGCTGGACACGCCGGGATGGTCGGGCAGGCCATAGAGGCTGATCTTGGCCTCGTCCCGGCTGAAGGCGACCCCGCTGACGATGCGCTTTTCCACGATTTCCTCCTCGTCGCAGACGATGGTGCCCTGGCCATCCGACTCCCCGGGCTCGGAGAAGCTGGACAGCACCCGCACCGGCACGCCGTGGGCCATGGCCATCTCGACCGAACGGGTGTGAAGCACCCGCGCTCCGAGGGAGGCCATTTCCAGCATCTCTTCATAGCTGATGCGCGCGAGCCGGCGCGCCTTGGATTCGATGCGGGGATCGGTGGTGTAGACCCCGTCGACGTCGGTGTAGATGTCGCAGCTCGCCGCGCCGACCGCCGCGGCGATGGCCACCGCCGTGGTGTCCGAGCCGCCGCGCCCCAGGGTGGAGAGCCGGCCGTCGCGGGTCACGCCCTGGAAGCCGGCGATCACGGCGACCTCGCCGGAGTCGAGCGACGCCACCAGGTTCGCCGGCGGGATTTCGTCGATGCGCGCCCGGCCGTGCGCGTCGTCGGTATAGATCGGGATCTGCCAGCCCATCCACGAGCGGGCGGGGACGCCCAGGTTGCGCAGCACCATGGCCAGCAACCCGGCGGTGACCTGCTCGCCGGAAGCCACCACCGCGTCGTATTCGTCGTCCGAGGCGGGGAGATCGCCCACGGCGGCGCCCGCGCCGTCGGTCCAGGCCACCAGCTCGTTGGTCTTGCCGGCCATGGCGGACACGACCACGGCCACGGGGCGGCCGACGGCCTCGGCCGCCACGATCCGCGCCACGCGGCGAATCCGCTCCAGGTCGGCCACCGAGGTGCCGCCGAATTTCATCACCAGCCGAGACAAGCCGCACGCCCTCCGAGCGGCGGCTTCTAGCGAAGGGGGGCTTGCTGGGCAATGCACGGGCGCGGTTGACCGGCGGGACGAGGTGGTTCAGCACCTCCGCATGGCGATCTCCACTCCCTCGAGCTCGAGCATAGACGCCGCCGACGTCGCCCGGTTCTCGGCGATCGCCGCCGAGTGGTGGGACCCGAGGGGCAAGTTCGCGCCTCTGCACCGGTTCAATCCCCTGAGGCTCGGGTTCATCCGCGATCAGGCGCTGGCCCACTTCGTGCGGGACGAGAAAGCCAGGGCGCCGTTCACCGGCCTGCGGCTACTCGATATCGGCTGCGGCGGCGGGCTGCTGTGCGAGCCGATGGCGCGGCTCGGATTTTCGGTGACCGGTGTCGACGCGTCCGAGCGGAACATCGCCGTGGCGGCCACTCACGCCGGGGAGGGGGGACTGGCCATCGACTACCGGGCGGGCGCGGTGGAGGACCTGCTGGCCGCGGGCGAGCCCGGGTTCGACGTCATCCTCAACATGGAGGTGATCGAGCACGTCGCCGATCCTGGCGCCTTCCTGCGCGATTGCGCGCGGCTGTTGACCCCCGGCGGGCTGATGATCCTGGCCACGCTCAACCGCACCCTCGCCTCCCTGGCCCTGGCCAAGGTCGCGGCGGAGTATGTGCTGCGCTGGGTTCCGGCGGGCACGCACGACTGGCGGAAGTTCCTCAAGCCTTCGGAGATCAGGGACTTCCTGGCCGGCGAGGGCGTAAGCGTCGAAGGGCCGTTCGGAGTCGCGTTCGATCCGCTGTCGGGCCGCTGGTCCCTCGCAAGCGATGCGCGGACCAACTACCTGATGACGATCGCCAGACCGGCTAATTGACCTCGGTCTTCTTGGGCGGTTCTGGCGGAAGCGGGGCGACGGGAACGCCGTCGGCGACGAGCGCCTTGACCTCGGTGGGGGTGGCCTCGCCGTAGATGCCGCGCTCCTCGGCGAGGCCCTCGTGGATGGCGCGGGCCTCCTTGGCGAAAGTGTCGCCCACATAGTCAAAGTTGGCCTGCACATGGGCGCGCACCCGGCCCATGACTTCCATCATCACGGCCCGCTTGGCGGCGGGGTTCTCGTCCGCCTCCCGCCGGGTAGACCCCGCCAAGGCAGGCGCCATGATCTGCTTGCGCACGGCGCGGCTCTCGCACACCGGGCAGGCGAGCAGACCCCGCTCGGCCTGGTCGTCGAAATCGCCCGACGCGCTGAACCAGCCCTCGAACTCATGGCCCGCGTCGCATCCCAGGGCGTAGCGGATCATGGGGTGGCGAACGGACGGGCGTTGCCGAGCGCCGGGACCGCCGCCCTGGCCTTGGCGACGGCCTCGAGGTCCAGGTCCGCGAGCACCACACCCGGTTCGTCGTGATCGGCGAGCGCGAGGATCTCGCCCCAGGGACCGATGGCCATGGAGTGGCCCCAGGTGCCCCGTCCGTCCTCGTGAAACCCGCCCTGAGCGGCGGCGAGGACAAAGGAGCCGGTCTCGATGGCCCGGGCGCGCAGCAGGACCTCCCAGTGGGCCTCGCCCGTCGGACGGGTAAAGGCGGCGGGCACGGTGATGACCTGGGCGCCGGCCCGGGCGAGGGCGGCGTGCAGCGGGGGAAAGCGCATGTCGTAGCAGATGGTCAGGCCCAGCACGGCGCCGGCGGCCGCCACGGTCACGGCGCGGTCGCCCGGCTCGTAGGCGCTGGATTCCCGGTAGCGCTCGCCGTTGGGCAGGTCCACGTCGAACATGTGGATCTTGTCGTAGGTGGCCGCCACGGCGCCGTCCGGGGCGACCAGGATCGAGCGGTTGGCGGCCTTGCCATCGTCGCGCCGCACCAGGGCGGAGCCGATCAGCACCCAGACGGAAAGCTCCCTGGCCAGCGCGGAAAGCCCGGTGACGACCGGGTCGCTCTCGGCGGGGACCAGGGCCGCGAACAGCTTGACGCGGTCGCGCTGCAGGATGTTGCTGC
>JAQGIW010000052.1 GCA_028290905.1 Caulobacteraceae bacterium
GGCCTTACCGCCAGCCACTTCGCCACCGACTTCTATCCGGTCCAGGCCGGCGACGTCGCCTTCGTCCACGCGGCGGCGGGTGGACTCGGCCTGCTGCTTACCCAGATCATCAAGCTGCGGGGCGGCCCTGTCATCGGGCGCGTGTCGTCGGATGAGAAGGTCGCCGCAGCGAAGGCGGCCGGCGCCGATCACATGATCGTCGACGCCGGGGGCTGGTTCGCCGAAGAGGCGCTCCGCCTGACCAACCGCGAGGGCGTGCACGTCGTCTATGACGGCTCCGGGCCAAAGACCTTCCAGGGATCGCTCGACGTGCTGCGCCGATCAGGCACGCTCTGCTGGTATGGCCCCGTCCTCGGCGGTCCCGGACCGCTGGACATCATGAGCCTGCCGAAGAGCATCAAGATCGGCTACGCGGTCTTCTTCGACCACATCCATACGCCGGACCTGCTGCGCGCCCGCTCGGCGCAGCTGTTCGACTGGATAAGGGAAGGAAAGCTCAGGGTCCGGATTGGTGGCCAATATCCACTGGCGGATGCGGCCAGAGCGCATGCCGACATGGAGAGCCGCAAGACGACCGGCAAGCTGCTGCTCGTCCCATGACGGGTAAGGCCGCAATCGTCGTCGGCGGCGCGCACGGGGGACGCCGCCGTCGACCTGGAGCGATGTCAGCAATGGGGTCGATGTTGCCCATTGGACCGCCAGCCTGAGCGGCGAGTTTCTGGCACCAAGCCAATGATCGCTCCCGGCGCTTTGCTGCCCCGGTGGATCTGCCGACGTATGCGATATTTTGTATCTTGTCGCAGTGATTTGGCCACCTGCTATTACGTCATCGACGCAAGCAGCAGTCCGCGTTTCACTCCGACCGAAGCAGCGGCAATGCCGCCGTTGGCATAAGTCGCACGGGGGACTGACCATGGCGAGACCGATTGCCGCGACGGCTATGGTCCTGGCGCTGGCCGCGCCGGCCGCCGCGCAGGAGGAGCATCACGATCACCCCGCGCCCGAGCGCCTCGGGGCCGTCCATTTCGCCACCAGTTGCGTGCCGGCGGTGGGGGCCGCCTTCAATCGGGCGGTCGCCCTGTTGCACTCCTTCGCCTATACCGCCGCCGACAAGGGCTTCGCCGAAGTCGCCGCGCACGACCCCGTCTGCGCCATGGCCCACTGGGGCCGCGGCATGAGCCACTATCACCAGCTTTGGGACCCGCCGGCCGGCGACGAGCTGGCCGCCGGCGCGGCCGAGATCGGCAAGGCCGCGGCGATGCCGGCCGTAACGCCGCGTGAGCGGGCCCTCATCGCCGCGCTTGGCCTCTACTACGCCGACGCGGCCCATACCGCGCCGGTCACTCGGGCGTTGCGCTACTCCAACGCCATGGCCGGCGTCGCACGGCAGAACCCTGGCGACGACGAGGTCTCGGTGTTCTACGCGCTGTCGCTGGTGGCCACGGCGTCGCCGGCCGACCGCACGCACGAGCGGCAGAAGCGTGCGGCCGAGATCCTGGAGCCGATCTGGAAACGTCAGCCCGGGCATCCCGGTGCGCCGCACTACCTGATCCACGCCTACGACAGCGCCGAACTGGCGGAGCGGGGCCTGCCCGCGGCGCGCGCCTACGCCCAGATCGCGCCGTCGGCGCCGCATGCCCTGCACATGCCATCGCACATCTTCACCCGGCTCGGCCTGTGGGACGATTCCATCGCCTCGAATCTCGCCGCCCGCGCCGCCGCCCGCGCCCAGGGCGACGTCGGCGAGGAGCTTCACGCGATGGACTACCTGACCTACGCCTACCTCCAGCGTGGCCGCACGGCCGACGCGGCGCAGGTGGTGGCGAGCCTTCAACGAATGGGCGCCCTCGCGGCCGATGGCTTCAAGATCGGCTACGCCGGCAACGCCATGCCGGCGCGGCTGGCTGTGGAGAGCCGCGACTGGGCGGCGGCGGCGCGGCTTCAGCCCCTGCCGGGTTCGGCGCCGCAGGTGGCCGCGATCGTCTGGTGGGCCCGCGCCCTGGGCCGGCTTCGCACGGCCACCCCCGGCCCGGCCGACACCGACATGGCCCAATTGCAGGCCTGCCGCGACGCCTTGCGCGCCTCGGGCGACACGTACTGGGTGGCGCAAGTCGACGCGCTGTTGAAGTCGTTCAAGGGGTGGCGCGCGGCCGCGGCGGGCGATTCCCGCCTTGCGGTCTCGGACCTGACCGCGGCGGCGGACGAGGAGGACGCGTTGGAGAAGTTGCCGGTGACGCCGGGGCCGATCGTGCCGGCGCGCGAACAGCTGGGAGAGCTGTTCCTTCAGCTGAACAGGCCGAAGGACGCGCTGGGCGCGTTCAACGCCGCCCTGGCCCTGGCGCCGGGTCGCCGCGGCGCGTTGCAAGGCGCGACCGAAGCGACGCGCCAGCTCGCCACCTCTCATTAGGATCAGAAGGCGCCCCAGGCTGGTGGCATGGCGCGCCTGAAAGGACGAGTTTCGGGAGCCGTGGCAAATTCCGCAAAGTGGCGCAAGGCCGACCTGCTTCGCGCGGCGGCAGACGGCGACGACATCTTATCGGAAGGCACGCCCAAAACGCCTAGCCCCGCAGCAAGCTCGACACCCTGTGGATTATTCTCGGCGCGGCGTTCGTTGCGCTGTCAAGTTCCTCGCTCGGCCTGGCTGCGAACCTCGCCTAAAGCAGGTTGCGATCTGATGGAACCAGATCGCCCGCTCTAGCTCTTTTAGCTCTTTGTTTATTCGCGCGTT